>DDBK01000102.1:185-17521 GCA_002333095.1 Cellvibrionales bacterium UBA2034 | reverse complement strand
GCGCGCTACCAGACTGCGCTATACCCCGATATAAAGACGCTCAGGCCGGCCAAAAGCGCCTCACTGAGGGGGCGCATTCTACTGACTGCCCTTCTGACCGTCAATGTGGAATCCGCCGCATGGTCCGGCACGTTTTTATCTTCTGCTAGACTGCCGCTTTTATTGCAAACACCCCGACTGTTATGACCACACAAACACTTTCTGACCCACTCGCTCCGCTATTGGCCAATATCCGAGTTGTGCTGATCAACACCCAGCATCCTGGCAACATTGGCGCAACTGCACGCGCAATGAAGAATATGGGGTTATCCCAACTGTACCTGGTGGATCCGCAGGATTTTCCTGCTGACAAAGCTGTATGGCGCGCAGGCCATGCCACGGATGTGCTGTCACAGGCTCGCGTAGTAGCGACACTGGATGAAGCCATTACCGGTTGTGGTCTTGTGCTGGGAACCAGCGCACGAGAACGCACCATTCCGTGGTCATTGCATACGGTGCGTGAAGCGGGTGAACATGCAGTGCGTGAAGCATCCGCACATCCTGTCGCCATTCTGTTCGGTCGCGAAGACCGCGGACTCACCAATGAAGAGCTGCAGCGCTGTCACGCGCATCTGCACATCCCCGCCAACCCTGTCTATAGTGCGCTGAATATCGCCACCGCCGTACAAGTGGTGAGTTATGAAGTGCGTCAGGCCGCGCTGGTACAAGCCGAATCGCCCGCAAAACCGGCATGGGCTGAATGGGATATTGCGCCTGCCACGGCCGAGGAACTGGAGTACTACATCCAGCATCTTGAACAGACAATGGTGGATATAGGATTTCACAACCGTAGCAATCCACGACAAACCATGACGCGACTGCGCAGGCTTTTCTCGCGTATTCGGCCTGACCAGATGGAGTTGAGCATCTTGCGCGGCATCCTGACAGGCACGCAGCATGTTGTGCAACGTGAACAACAAACGCGCGCAGCACTGGAACAACTGAAAAACCGATGAAAAAAACCTGGTGGACGATAAAGCACGTGATGGGTGTGCCTGCACATACTCCATCATGGCGCGAGCAAATGGCTGCAGTGTTAACGTCTGCTGCAGGTATCGCAATGGTTGCCTGGATCAGCACGCAGCTGATACAGCCAGAGAATAATCATCCAGTACTGATTGCTTCTATCGGCGCTACAGCTGTGCTCGTCTTTGCCCTGCCACACGGTGCGCTGTCGCAGCCTTGGGCCGTACTCGGCGGACACACGATCTCCGCACTGGTCGGGCTCGCGATAGTACACACACTAGGCGGAGGAAATCTCTCTGCTGCATTGGCCGTTGCACTCGCCATCGGCGCCATGCACCTGTTCAAATGTATACATCCACCAGGCGGCGCAACTGCGCTATCTGCTGTGTTGGCAACACAGGATAATTCGCTGACACCATGGACATTTGTGCTCAATCCCGTATGGCTCAATGTAGTCCCGATTATCGTACTGACCTACATACTGAACTTGCCTTTTCCATGGCGGCGCTATCCAGCCAATATGCACACGCACCTTGCCGTGCAACCAATAAATACCACGCAACTGGAACAGGAAATGCCGTTTACTGAACGGCACCTCGCGCGGGCACTGGATGATATAGATGCAGTGATTGATATCAGTGATGATCAGTTACAACAGGTATATCAGGCACTGGCACGCCAACAGGAGAATACACATCTCACAGAAGAACAACTGGTAACCGGAGCGTTTTACTCTAATGGTTTGTCCGGTGACCTATGGTGCATCCGGCAAATTATTGACAGCAGCGAGCCTACGGCACGCAAACAACAAGTCATTTACAAAACCATTGCCGGTGCCAACAAGGGTGAAATCCATGTGGTCAATCGCGCACTGTTTGCTGCCTGGGCGCGCTATGCCGTCTGCGCGGGCAATGGACGCTGGGAACGGATATAAATACCGTCCAACATCAATCGCGCAATTCGCGCCGCAAAATCTTGCCCACATTGGATTTGGGCAACTCATCACGAAACTCCACATAACGCGGCACTTTATAGCCCGTTAATTGTTCCCGCGCATAAGCTCGCACTTGCTCGCTATCCAGCATGATGCTGCGTGACACCACATACAGCTTCACCGCTTCTCCGCTATCCGCATCGGGCACACCCACTGCTGCGCATTCGACTATATCCGGATGCCCGCTCATCACGTTTTCAATCTCATTGGGAAAGACATTGAAACCCGACACAATAATCATGTCTTTCTTGCGGTCGACAATGCGGATGTAGCCATCGTCATCTACTACGGCGATATCGCCTGTGTGCAACCAGCCATCAACCACCGTATCGCGGGTGGCCTCTTCACGCTGCCAATAACCTTTCATAATCTGGGGCCCATACGCACACAACTCACCAGCTTCACCAGGTGATAATTCAGCGCCACTCTCATCAATAATGCGGATAGCCGTGTCTGTCAAAGGAATACCGATAGTGCCAAGCCGTACATGCCCCGGTGGGTTGATGGTCAATACCGGTGAAGATTCTGTCAACCCGTACCCTTCCAGTATCGGGCAGCCTGTAGTGGCTTCCCAGTGTTTTGCTGCCGTTTCCGTGAGTGCCATGCCACCTGAAAACGTAATTTTCAAAGCAGAAAAATCCAGCCGCCTGAAACGGTCGTTGTTCAATAACGCCACAAATAGTGTATTGATACCAATGAATACTGTGCAGGGCTGCCTTGCCAACGTTTTGATAAAACTTTTTATATCCCGTGGATTCGGGATGAGGAGTGAATGATTGCCGGATTCCAGCATCAGCAAACAGTGCAACATAAATGCATAAATATGATAGAGCGGCAGAGGCGCCGCAGCTGTTTCAATTCCGTTACCAATACCGGCTTTCTCCATAAAAACAGCACACTGCGCAGTGTTTGCCAATAAATTTGCATGCGTCAGCATGGCTCCCTTGGCAACACCGGTTGTGCCGCCGGTGTATTGCAATACAGCCACATCATCTGCATTCGTTTTTACAGGAACGAAACGGGAATCCGCGCCACGCCCTATGGCCCAGCGTAATGATATAGCGCGCGGCAAGTGATAAGGCGGCACCATTTTCTTGATATATCTGGCAGCAAGATTAATCGCAAGACGCTGTGGCGCAGGGTGCAAATCAGCCAGCTCGGTAACAATCACGTGACGCAAAGCTGTTTTACCAATAATGGCATCCAGTTTGCTGGCCATATTGGCGAGAATCACAATGGCTGTGGCACCTGAATCAGTAAACTGGTGCTCCATTTCACGCGCCGTATACAATGGATTGGTATTGACAATCACCATACCAGCACGCAATGCACCCAATGCCACAACAGGATATTGCAAGATATTGGGGAGCTGGATAGCAATACGGTCACCCGGCCGAAGATCGGTATAATTTTGCAGATAGGCAGCAAATTGCAGGGAAAGTGTGTCGAGGGCTGCATAACTCAGCGTATGGTTCATGCAGGTATATGCCGGCTTGCTGGCATAGCGCAGCACAGATCTTGCAAGCACATCAGGAATCGTTCCCTCCTGCAGTACTAGCCCATCTGGATAATCCAGTGCAGCGCGCGCAGCCTCTATGGCCGGCATTACAGCTGATGTTTTTGGCGATGCCATAACACACCCTCTTCGTTGGCGATCATGCCGCATGACTGTTGTACTGACTTGCACTTGCTGATTATAGTAGCCGCTTGATCTGCTGGATATCACCAAGGAACAGCTGTGTCGCACATTACAAAAACAACACCCGCCCTACTGATAAGACTACTATCCCTCGGCATCATCATACCTGTACTTCTGGGCATATTTACCTACGTAGGATTTTTTACCAACTATACCTGCTGCGTTTTTTCCCAGGCGGGATTTGAACACCAGTACCTTGAAAGCAGCATCTACCGCTTTCGCATACTGGGTTCTCACCTGTTGTTATGGACATACCAGCAGATGAAAGACTGGCCTATAGCTGATTTTGCGCCATACGCGCTTAAAGTTCTGGACAAGAATGGTGATCCCAATTTTTATTATGCCTATTTTTTGATGAACACATTTTTCCTCTGTATCACCTGTATTGCCTTGGTGATTGCATTTTCAAGGCATGCCGATAAAAAAGATTTTGCACATATTGATCTACCGGTATTCAGTCTCGCCCTGTTCATGAGTTTCGCACAATTTGTTATTACGCCGTACGACACACTGTCGTACTGTTTGCTTGCACTGGCCATACTGCCTGCGATGAAATCAAGACCCTCCGTATTTAATGGAATATGCCTTGGCATCATTGTCGCACTCGCGACACTCACAAGAGAAACAGCTGCATTGATATTGTCTTTCTATTTTGCCGTTCATCACCAGACAATCCTGAGCAGATCCCGCACGCAATGGCTGAACAACGAACAAACCTGCTTGTTGATGCAAACAATGGTTTTTATCCTGTGCTACAGCCTGCTGCGCTGGCAACTGGGGCTGGAGGATGCCACCCACCGGAGTATCCGGTTCATCCAGAATTTCAGCAATGATCCACTTCCGATTGTCGGTGCCATTTTTTTCCCGGCGCTGGTTTCCCTGTTTTTTACCGACGGGAATGCACGAAAAACGCTGGGAATATTCCTTCTGGCTTCCACGCCCTACTGGCTGGCCATGCTGGTGGTTGCCTACCCATGGGAAATCCGGCTCTGGGTGCCCATCATCATCCTGATGACATTTATCAAGCTTGCCCATTCCAGTTTTCCACAGGAGAAACCCGCAGCATGACCACCATCCATAACATTCCGTTTGCGGATATCGAGACTGGCATGCAACGCCAATACAGCAAAACACTGACAGAACGGGACTTGCTGCTTTTTTCTGAAACATCTGGTGACTACAACCCTGTGCATCTGGATGCGCAATATGCCGCCACCACTGCTTTTGGCGAGCGCATTGCACACGGGATGTGGAGCGGCGCACTCATATCAGCAGCTATTGCGACTACATTGCCGGGGCCCGGCTCTGTCTACCGGAGCCAGACACTGAAATTTTCCAGACCGGTGAAACTGGGAGACACGATTACCATTACATTGACGGTCAGTGACAAGAAAGATCGCGTCAAACTGGTTACCCTCGAATGCGAAGGCCGCAACCAGCATGGTGACGTGGTGGTAAAAGGGGAAGCGGAGGTAATAGCCTCCGCTGAAAGCCTGTCTTTCGAAATATAACGACTACAACGTCATAAATGACGGCAAATTGTGCGTCCAGGATTTGGTTTCTGAACGCTTGGCAATTCGCCAACCCGCCGGGGTTTTCACATACTCATCGTGATACCACAACCCGATAAAAAACACAGGAATGGCAGGTCTTTCGCCGGTTTCCATTTCCATCGGGTTAAAGCACATGATCTTGCCAGTCGCGCGGTCACCATCCAGCTTTATCTCAAAATTACTGATCAAGTGCTGTGTATTTTTAAACCCCTTCAGCGCCTTACGCAGGAACTCCTTCACTTCTGGATACGCACCTTTTGCACCACCCATGGCTGAATAGTCAATTTCTGCATCCGGCGTAAAGATATCGTCAAGCCTGTCTACTTCCCCGCTGTCGATAATCGCAGCGTAATCGGTGATCAAGTCTTCAATTTCCAGACGGTCTGCCACCATCTCTGCTGTGTAACGCATAGGTTTTCTCCTCAGCCAACCGGCATGTATTCGCCGCCATTGATATCCAGTGACGCACCGGTGATTACTTTTGCATAATCCGACACCAGAAACAGGCAACCTTTTGCACATTCCTTGTCGGTTGGCATTTCACCCAAGGGAATATTTTTCTCGAAGCCTTTCTTGACGACAGACGGATCAACACCGCTCTTCGCCGCCATACCTTCCACAAAACCTTTTACATTTGCACCCCACATCCAGCCCATAAAACAGCTGTTGACGCGGATACCCAGTGGCGCCAGTTCCTGCGCCATCGCTGTAGTGGCTGTAGCGAGTGCACCTTTGGAAGTTGCATAACCGGCCTGGGCGCTGATGACCTGTTTGGTCACCATCGAATTGACCATCACGATGGCGCCACGTGCTGGCTGGTCTTTCATCACCTTCGCTGCCTCACGCGACAAGGTGAGCGAACCAAACAGGTTCACATCAAGTGTCTTGCGCCAGTCATCAAAATCCCATTTCTCCCAGGAACCAAACTTGCCAGGGATATAGGCACTGTTCACCAGCGCATCAATGCGACCAAAAGCAGCGACCGATTTTTCAATCAGGTTCCTGCAATCTTCCGGCTTTGCAATATCGGTCGGCACTTCCAGTGTCCGGGTACCAAGTCCAAGGCCTGCAATTTGTGCTGCAGCATCACTCAGTTTTGATGCAGTTCGTGCAGCCAGCACCACTGCTTCTGCCCCTTCACGTGCAGCCAGCAAGGCCAGCTCCACACCCAGACCAGGACCAATGCCAGAAATAATTACTACTTTATCTTTCATCAACATAATGACATTCCAGATCAGATTGAAAAATTAAGGATGCCGCGGCTTTCAAGCTCAGAGATCAGGATAGCTACCTCTTGTTCCAGCGTCATTTCATCCGTATGGAGATGGACTTCCGGCTTGACAGGCGCTTCATACGGATCGTCGATGCCTGTGAAACCCTTGATTTCACCAGCGCGCGCTTTCTTGTACAGACCTTTGGGATCGCGCTTTTCAGCTTCGGCCAGTGCACAGTCAACATGAATTTCAAGGAAATCCATATCGCCTGCATCGTGCAAAGCACGAACAGTATCCCGATCAGCGCGGTAAGGGCTGATGAAACTGCTTAATACAATGACGCCGGTATCGACAAACAATTTGGAGATCTCACCGATGCGCCGGATATTTTCGGTGCGATCCTCTGCTGAAAAACCCAGGTTCTTGTTAATACCCAGACGGATATTGTCGCCATCCAGTCGATAACAGAGCTTGCCACGCGCAGTCAGTTCTTTTTCAAGTGCAACAGCCACAGTGCTCTTGCCACTGCCTGACAAACCCGTGAACCACAGCGTGGCACCTTTATGGCCAAGAACGTTATAGCGATCTTCACGCGTCACTTCACCGGAATGCCAATGTACGTTGGTTGCTTTTTGTTCGACCATCATATTGCCCTCATTAAAAATTACTGGTTAATAGTGCTGATATGCGCTCCGGCGCGACGACCTGAAAAAACACAATCCGCCAATGAAAGACCACTCACATACGAATGCGACGCTACGCCAATGGCTGTACGCCCTGCCGCATACAGGTTGGGGATTGTGCTGCCATCTTCCCGTTTGACCAGGCCAGTTAACTCATCCACCACCAGGCCGCCCAAGGTGATGGTCGGGCAAATGAACAGCTTGTTGCCGACCGACACATCCATCGCATAAAACGGCCCCTGCTCCAATGGACGCAAATATTCTGCCGCTTTATGGAAATCATCATCTTCTTTTTTTGCAGCCAGGATATTGTAACGGGCCACCGACTCCCGCAAGGCTTCAACTGGCAAATGGCTGCGTTGTGCCAACGCATCGATTGTTGCAGCTTTTTTTGTATTAAACAGCAAGCTCAACACAGCGGGCGCCGTTTGCAACAAGAGCCACACTTTGCCAGGCATGAGTTGAAACAATACATCTTTCAACATGGCATGACTGAAAACCAGAATACCTTTGCCATGGTTGTGCTCGGCCATGGCTTCGCCAATGCGCGCACCATAGCTTGCTTCATTGACAAAACGTTTCCCATCCTGATTGACCATCAATCCTTCAACCCATGACTTGGGCGGATTGATAAAACGCCAACTGGAGCCGCGAGCCATATTGCCCGTGACGCCACCGGCAGTTTCACCCAGCCTGATGCCATTGCCATTGCAACCCGGCGAACCCAGTGGCGCGCCCGGATAATATTTTGGCGCGTAATGCCTGACCATCTGGCGATTAAAAATAAAACCGCCCGCAGAGAGAATTACGCCATTTTTGACACGCACCAATCTGGTCACGGTGTGCTCTTGCTCGATTTCATCCAGTTTGGCGCGCAAACGGTTGGCAAGTGGTTGCACATACATACGGATCTTGCTGAACCAGCGGTAATAGCGCACAAATTGCTTTTCTGCCACTGAGCCGGGAGCCACTTGCAACATCTTGAAACCGAGGATACGTCCATCGTTATCCTGTATCAGTTGCGTGACGCGACTGTGCATAGCCATGTCAACGCCATAATCCTTGCAACTATCCAANNTCCAGCAACGCTTGCATCAGCCCTTCGCCAGAAAATCCGTTCCACTTGACGCGGTGACCACGCGGCGCAGACTCCGCAACATCCTTGTATTCTTTCACCAGCTCATTGCCTGAGTAATACAGGAAATATTTATTGGTAGGGTAGAACGTTTTTACGGGGCTCATGCTGGCTTCAAACCGGACACCATGCTTTTCCAGCCACTCAAGATTGTCTACGCTCTCGTCACAGAATTTTTTCAGTGTTTCATCACTGACAATACCGCGCGTTTCCAGCTTGAGATAATTGAACATGTTGGCCGGCGTATCGTTGTAACCGGCTTGCTGCTGGTACTTTGTGCCTCCACCGTAGTACATGATGCCGCCGCTCATGCCTGATGCACCGCCACCAATATATCGGTCCAGCAACAATACCTTTGCACCATTCGCTTTGGCTTCCAGTGCAGCTGCCGCGCCTGCGCACCCTGCGCCAATTACCGCCACATCCGTTTCTGTATCCCACTGCAAAGCGTCTGCACTGGCAACGGTGATAGCCGGTTCAATGTCGGAAAACCATTCTGGATCATTCGGTTTCAACGGATTACCTCAACAAGTTTCATCATCCAAATTTCATCATCTGGATCAGAATTGATCCGGACGCATCAATGCGTCCGTTCCACCATCTACAAACAGCACACTACCAGTACAGAATGAAGCGTCATTGCCCAGAAAAAATGCCAGGGCAGAGGCAATTTGCGCGGGATCAGCAAACCCGCCCAGTGGCACCGGAAAGTTACGGATCGCATCACCCCAGAGAGGATCATCCAACCCTGCTTGCAACAACGGCGTCTGGGTAGTGCCCGGTGCTACTGCATTAATACGCACACCTTCTTTTGCCCATACGGGTGTCAGTTTCCTCATCCAGCGCACCAATGCCTGCTTGCTACCGCCGTATGCCTGAAAACCATCCAGTTTTTCTACCAGTTCACACGTGAGTATTTCATTATTACCCAGCATTGCCTGAACCAGATCCTGGTTGATGCCCGGCAGACTGGCGGAGTTGGAAGCCACCAGCACCACATGCCCATTCGCCAGCTTCAGCAGCGGCAACAGGCATTCGGTGAGTTCACGCACCGCAAAAAAATTGAGGGATGTAATGCGCGACAGGGAGGGATATTGCGGCCCGAGTCCTGCACAGGGCACGAAGCCGTTGATACCGTCAGGACAGCGCGCCCTGATGGCAGCCAATGCGAGCTGGCGACCTTCTGCCGTGGTGAGGTCCGCCACGATATCGGCATCACGTATATCTACGTTGATCACCGTGTCTCCCGACGCCTGTAATTGCTCTCGCAATGCAGCGCCGATGCCGGTAGTTGCGCCGGTGATAACAATAGTCCGGTTCATATGCCTGCTCCGCTATCCACTAAGGGCAATACAGGGGCAGGACTATGATCTATAGCGCCCGTGAGCGTCAACCTGACACAAACCGGCTTGTCAGCAGCAAGGAAACCCGCTACACATCTGGCAACGCAGACACTGGTCCATCATGTCAGCCGCACCCGGAACACTTCTTCGATAGAGGTTTTTCGCTCACGCGCAGCCTGCAAGGCCATCTGCGTCAATGTCACCATGCCATCACTTACAGCCTGTTTCTCAATATCCGCCGCCACGGCATCCGGCTCAATCAGCTTGCGCAAGCCTGGCGTGACAGTCAGCAGCTCATACACTGCCATCCGTCCGTGGTAGCCGGTCTTGTGGCAATGCTCACAACCGGCCCCATGAAAAAATTGCTCGTCCACGCCGATGCCCAGCACTTCACGCACTTCTTCCGGCACTTCATCTTCCGTCATACAGTACTGGCAGTTACGGCGCACCAGACGCTGCGCAAGAATGGCCAGCAGCGATGTATTGACGAGATACGGCGGAATACCCATTTCAATCAATCGCGTTACAGACGTGGCTGCACTGTTGGTATGCAAGGTGGACAATACGATATGGCCAGTCAATGAACTTTCTACCGCCATGCGGGCTGTTTCAAGATCGCGAATTTCCCCGACCATGATCACATCAGGATCGTGGCGGAGAATGTGCCGTAACGCACGTGCAAACGTGTAGCCAATCACAGGATTAACCTGGATCTGCATTAATCCGTCAACGTGGTACTCCACCGGATCTTCAACAGTAATGATGTTATTGCCCGTGGTGATGACATCCTGCAAGGCTGCATACAATGTGGTGGACTTTCCGCAACCCGTTGGCCCGGTCACCAGAATCAAGCCATGGCTTTTACGCAAGAGACCTGAAAAAACATGCTGGTCTTTTTCAGTAAATCCCACGTCTGTCATTTTCCGCAAACTCATACTCTTGTCGAGAATACGGATCACAGTACTTTCACCGTAGATCGACGGGATCACCGATATACGCATATCAATAATACGGTGATGGTGATCAACCTGTGCCTGACCGTCCTGCGGCAACCGGTGTTCCGCAATATTCATGCCCGAAAGAATCTTGATGCGCGACACAACAGCTGGCAACAGCGCCTTGCTGAAACTGCGAATATGGACGAGGCTGCCATCAATCCGGAACAACAAATCAGCACGGTCTTCGCATGGGCGAATATGAATGTCTGAAGCGCGACTATTCACTGCATCCACAATAATATGCTGCACAAGACGCACTGTCGGCATATCTTCTGCCAGACGCAGACTTTCTGCCTCGGTAATATCCTGCCCGCGATGCGCCCCCAGAATGGACATGTCATTCAGGACATCTTCATCATCCGTCGGACCATAGTAATGGGAAATTGCCGACTCTATATCGATGCTGGAAGCGACCACTTCTGTCACGAGCCTGCGTGAAAGAAAGCCCAGCAAGGCAGCCGTATCATGATCCATCGGATCATGCATCGCCACCACCAGTCTTTCTTCACAGACCATCAACGGCATCACAATATGCTGGCGGGAAATGTCTGCAGGTATCAGCTCCAACAACTCTGCATCAATGTCAAAAGACTGCAGGCGTACGTATGGAAGCCCGACGCTGGCTGCATACAAGCGAGAATAGTCCTCGTCATCTATCAATCCTTGCTGGATCAACAAGGATCCGAGTGCCGCATGGTTACTGTTGGTAAGACCATGCTCCTGCATCAATTCATCCAGTTGGTCTCTGGAAATAAAACTTCCCTCAACGAGCAAGTGACGGATATCACAGGGCGCCCCCTCGCTGTTTTGCAAAATGACCTTCAATTCTTCGCGGTTTGAACAGATATTACTCATACTTCACATAACCCGGATACATAAACCTGTCTTCCAATTTTATCCCTACCAAGAAACCTTGAAGTTGATCCATGACATTAAAAACAACACACCACCAGACGATCATTCAGAGACGGTACACCCGTCCATGCTTCGCCTCATTTATCCCATGCACTGACAAGTTGTACAGTGTCCTCTCGTTCACTGTAAGCTCGTTCAGATTAGGGTGATAACGCAGGAATGTATTGTAAGAAGCCACAAAGTCACCCCGCTTGACACTGGAGGCAATATTCATAAACACCAGATAACGACGAATAGCAGGATCAACAACAGAAGGATCATCTAACAACGACTTTGTCATGGCATAAATGCTTCCATAATTCCGCACGCCTATCGCCGAGAACAATGAAACCCACTTCATTTTTTCAGCGCTTTCATCGGGACATGAAAACCCTGAAACGTTCTTCCACACCTCTGCAGACTTTTCAGCAGAAACAAAATTGGTGACGTTATTTGCTACCCAGATAGCACTCCTGACCCAGGCATTGTCTGCAGTCCGGCAAAACCTTACCCCCTCCACAAACCTGGACATCTCATCATCAAATACAATCATACTTTCATAATAGTTCTCAGAAAAAAGGTCGTTATAGTTAACGGATGCAAGAAAATCCTGCATTTTATTTGCAATCAATACCTGCTGCGAACTGATTGTATCGGCATTGATGGCGTAAGGCGTAGGCTGTGGAATAGCAGATGTATCATCCATAAAAAACTGGATGCCCCGCCATCTTGTGAGTAGCTCTGCACTCGTTTTCTTGAATCTTGCACGCGTGGCATTCTGATCCAGAATGGGGAAATAGTCAGAATTCCTGGCCGATGTATAACCAAGAAATGCAGGGGAAAAAATCTGCTTGCCGCCAAGTTTTCTTATCCTTAGATCATCCAGGTTTTTAATGCCCAACCTCTCGGTTTCACGCAATATAGATGGCACAGAAAATACATCGCTCCATGGATCTTTCATCGTCTGGTTAGAAGCCAGAACCAGCACATCCGCACTATTCATCTGGTATACGGTGAAATCCTTGAAATTATCCGATAAAGCTGCGATGACAGAACCAATCAGCCGATCATCCATTTCATATAGATGGATCCACTGGGCAAACATGCCATTTTCGCTAATATGTCGCGAAATGTGTTTGTAGAACTCTTCCGTAAACAGCCCGGATACCCCGCTTACCCAGGGATTAGAGGGCTCTGAAACAATGAGATCATATTTCTTGTTGTTTTTTGTAAAAAATGTTTTTGCATCATCAATATAGATATGGCTTCTTGGATCAGAAAACACATTTTCAGATCGCTCTCCAAAATATCTGGCACCTTCAATCATTGCCGGCTCAATCTCGATAGTATCCACCGCCACCAGGGAAGGATTGGAAAGCAGCGTGTGGGCTGTGATGCCAGACCCCATACCTATTACAGCTACATCCTTGATCATCGGGTTGATAGACATCGGAATTACAGCAAGCAGCGCCATGGTAAATTCATCGCCGCCCCTTGCCTTTGCAATATCAAGCTCCACTGAAGCATCGGGCTTGCCATTGGTAACAATCGACAAAAAAGAATCTGACTTCGTTACATCTACAGTAGATGTTTTTCCGTCGCGATGAAACAGAATGGTTTTTTCGCGTAGCAATCCGTGCCTGAACACGCCAGATGCGCCATATTGATGGTTAATATCAACAAAGATGGCAATACCTGAAACCAGCAACAACCCGCATATCGCTGCTGTTTTCCGCATAAACGATTTGTCACGTAGATCCGCTTGCCGGAAAAGCCAGAAGGCCAGGATAATATCTACTACACAACCAATCAGTAACTGTGATTTCAATCCCAGCAAAGGCATTAACACGTGGACAGACACAATAATGCCGACTATCGAACCAACCGTGTTGGCCGCATACACAAAGCCAATTGTCTTTTCATCTTTGGTAGTATTCAGAAGAATATGGGTAATAACAGGCAATGTCATACCGGCAAAAATAGTTGCTGGCAGCATCATAAGCAATGCAAAACCATGACTGTATAACGTAAAAAGCCCATAGCCCTGGTCATTGTTTTGCAATGCCTTGACAATAAAAGACATCCACTCAAACAGTGAATTATAAAAAACCAGCGTGCCAACAGCCGCTATGCCCATCAATACCTGGATATATCCCAGTGTAGAAAATGCATTTACCAGCTTGTCTATACGATTCCTGATCAAACTACCGCCAATAGCCAATCCAAGAATGAAAGAACTCAGCATCAATTCAAATGCATGCGTAGATGCACCAAGCAGCATACTGAGCATACGTATCCAGGATATCTCGTATATAAAAGAAGATAACCCGGTGAGCGCAGCTGTCAGCAGCAGCAATTGATACGCAGACTTCTGATCGGGCAACAACTGCACGGTTGATGCAGCAGGCACAGGTATATATTTGTCACCCTGATGAGAATTTTCATCGGCGTGCAAGCGCACATTGTGGGATTTCACCAGCTGCCATACAAAAATGGCGAGAAAAATATTGATAACGCCCGCCGTCATTATCGTACCTGGCAGCCCTAATTTATCAATCAGATAAAATCCACTGAATAAAACCCCGATAGAAGCGCCAAGGCTATTGGTAAAATAAAGGGTTGCCAGTGTTTTTCCATGATTTTCACGTGTTAACCGGATGACGCCTGCGCTGATAAGCGGGAATGTAGCTCCCAACAAAATCGATTGCGGAAGAATCAGCAGGCTTCCCAGTGACCACTTGAACACTGTTATAAGTGACGAAGACCCTAGTGCAGGAATCACATATTCAAAAGCCGAATGGGTTGATGCAACAAACACCTGGTGGAAAATAATGCCGAGCAATCCAATCACGCCTTCAACCACGGCGTAACAGAGCAGAAGATTGGGGTATCGGTGGGAGAGCCTCGCGGCCAACCAGGCGCCGATTGCCATCCCACCCATGAAAATAATCAACACCAGCGTCTGCGCATAAGCTGCATGGCCAAGAAACAATTTCAGATAGTGGGACCAGATAGATTCGTAAATAAGCCCCGACAAACCGGACAGGAAAAAGATGCCATAAATAATCATCGTGAGCCGGATAAAACGCTGGTCAGAGTGGCCGGATTCAACCTTGGCAGATGGGAGCATGCAAAAAATATCCTTGTGATGGTGTCGGGCCTAATGACTGCATGGGGGGGCTTCTCCCCTTGGGCAACCCTATCTTATGCCACCCGATTACCCAACCCCACTCCACCCCACCTCTCCAACATGTACAAAACATTTGACTTGTACAATTAATTAGCCTAGTTTATCTATCAGGTATACAGAAAACCGGATTTGTACAACATGAGCCATGCAGCACAACCTATTGATACAAAAAGGATTCCTGTAGGAATCAGTGCTTGCTTGCTGGGGGAAAAGGTACGCTATGACGCCCAGCACAAGCGCTCAAACTACTGCAACGAGGTGCTGGCTGAGTATTTTGACTTCAAACCCTTTTGCCCGGAGATGGCCATTGGTCTGGGCGCGCCCCGCCCCACTATCCGACTGGTGGGCCAACCCGACGGCTTACACGCTATCCAGTCCACCGCAACGCCGCGTGATGTCACCGACGCACTGGCAGCCTATGCCGACACCGTTTATCAAGGCCACCCGCAATTGTGCGGCTTCGTANNCCCAGTTGCGGCTTGTTCCGGGTAAGGGCCTATAACGAAAAGGGGCAGCCATTCAGTGACAGTGCCCGTGGCATTTTTGCCCGTCGACTCACTGAACGCTGGCCGCTGCTGCCGGTGGAAGAATCTGGTCGCCTTAACGACGCCGATCTGTGCGAGAACTTTATCTTGCGTGTCTATGCCTGGCATGAATGGCATACCGATGTGTTGCCTTCGCTAACAGCCCACCGCCTGTTGCGCTTCTGGTCCAGTTACAAATATCTGGTGCTGGCACACGATGAAAAAACCTATCGCCAGATAGGCCCGCTGCTGGGCAATCTTGCTGTTGAAAACCTGCCTGCACTCGCCGCTGACTTTTTTGCATTGCTGATGCACGCACTGGATAAACCCTCCACGCGCGCAAGCAACACCAATGCATTGCAGCATTTGCGCGGCTTCATCAAGAACGCTACGGATGAGATAGAAAAAAACACATTGAACGTGTTGATCGACCAGTACAAAACCGGCGTAGTGCCGCTCATCGTGCCATTGTCGATGTTGCGCCATTTATTGACCCGGTACCCTGATGCGTATGCCAATGAACAGCGATTCCTGAATCCATATCCCGACACACTGGGTTTGAGGAATAAAAAATAATGGATATGAATGTGGTAGACCAATACTCTATTCGCCAACTCTCGGAAATCAGTGGTGTAAATGCTGTGACCATTCGTGCATGGGAGAGACGCTACGGACTCCTGAAACCGAGTAGAACAGCAAAAGGCCATCGTTTCTATACTGCAGATGATATTGAAACTGTCCGCAATATCCTGATCTGGCTGGAGCGCGGCCTGGCGATCAGCAAAGTACGACCACTACTCAATAACGAACAACTGACCACTGATGCAAGCAACAGCGTCAACAACCACTGGCAGGAAACCGTTGATCATTCACTGGTGCTGGCCCAACAATTCCAGCGCGAAAAACTGGAACAACAGATCAGTGAACTGTTTGGCAACTACCCACTCGATACGCTGGCCAGCAACTATTTTTTACCTATCCGCGATGCCCTGGACAGACAATCCAGACAGCGCTTTGGCGGCCAGGCTGAAAAAATCTTCTTTGACAGCGAGTTACATACAGACCTGATGAGCCGTATACGGCATACCAACAGTAACAATAACGGTGAACGCGTACTGCTACTGGCGCTGGACGGCCAACAACACGGCATACACGCACTGTTGCTGGCACTCGCCTTGCTGGAAGCCGGATATCGGCTGCATTGCCTGTTTGATGCCTGCAGCCTGCGTGAAATCCCCTACATCATCGAGCAATCACAACTCCACCCTGCACAATCACCCGGCAATAACTCACTCAAAGCCGTGATCTGCCACAGCGACAGCAAACAGGACATCCCACAACTGGAACAAGAGTTGGTGCGGGCTGCCACTCATGCACGCGTACCATTTTTTCTCAGCGGGGAGTGGATGAATATCACACCAACATTACGGAATCTGGAAGGCATAACAGCACTCGAGCCATCATTGCGCGAATCGGTTGCTACGGTAAGCCAATCACTGAGGAAAAACATGTGAACCCTCTACTGCTGGCAGAATCGCTGGTTGCACTCTACAACCAGGGTGGCCCCTATACGACGGAACAGTTGTCTGCCGTGTACTGTGCCGACATCACATTTACCGATCCTGCCCACAGCATTGCTGGCCTGCCAGCACTGTGCGCCTACCTCAACCACCAGTATGGCAATGTGCAGTCCTGCCATTTTGCATTGGCTGGCACATGGCTCAGCGGCGACACCCTGTTCATCGAATGGGAGATGGCCGTGCGCCATCCCGCGTTGAAAAGTGGACAGACAATCACAGTCAACGGGCTTTCACGCCTGCAGTACCGTACCAGCGCTGAAAATATCTCGCAGGTTTTCCTGCACCGTGATTATTTCGATCTGGGCCAGCTGCTGTATGAAAACGTGCCCGTCATAGGCGCCATCAATCGCCAACTGAAAAAGGGGCTGACCCGATGAGCGCCACTTTTGCACAATTCCTGTCTGGAAAATGCACGGTATGGGTTACCGGTGCCAGCTCGGGCATTGGCCGTGAACTGGCGCTACAACTGGCACAAGCAGGGCACCGCGTCATTATCAGTGCCCGCAGCACAGACACACTGCAAG
>DDBK01000102.1:0-176 GCA_002333095.1 Cellvibrionales bacterium UBA2034 | reverse complement strand
GGCACTTGCGAATATCTTGATAACGGTGCCATTGATATAGAACTGATACGCCGCGTGATGACGATAAACGTTGACGGCACTCTCTGCGCCGCGGCCATGGCGCTGCCCCTATTACAAAAATCAAACCGCCAGAACGTAAAAATCCCGGCGCTCTACGTGGTGTCCAGCCAGGTGAC
>DDBK01000125.1 GCA_002333095.1 Cellvibrionales bacterium UBA2034 | reverse complement strand
ATGGTCTTTCCTGCCAGTGCCAGTCTGTATAAGGACAACATCGGTGCGTCCAACAGAAAACGTAAATCATCTGGCGTCGTCCGATAGTGCGCTGATCGCAGCAAGCCATAGATACCCGTTAGCAAACTAGCATTGGCTGCTAACGTCGATTGTTCCAGCTTTTCAAACACTGCCTCTGATATATCGGCATCACTGTCGACGGCTGGTTCTTGTGCGTCCAGTAACAATGATCGATACAGCCAGCGCTCCAGCGGATCATTGGCTGTCCAGCGCACGGGGGCATCGAGCGTCAAGCGTTGCCAACCAGGATCGCGCCGGCTTAATTCGCGCAGGAAGCGCAATACAAACCCCTGGCCTGTGCCTTTATAACCATCTGTAGTCGTAGAAAGCAGGACGCGGGGAAAACGCTGCAAAAGTGCCAGCAGTATTGGCTGGGGAATAGCTGCAGCCTCATCAATCAGCAATATATCGGCAAGGATGGATTCATCCTGTAACAACATATCTGGCGCCCTGAACGCCAGATTGTCTCCCGCGTGACGGAATACGCTAGCCGCTGCTGCACGTGATGGCGCCACAAGCAGGACATTTTGCCCCTGCTCCTGATATTGCCTGGCAGCAAAGCCTAACAATGCAGACTTCCCATGCCCCCGCCCGGCCAACAGCACAGACACGCCAGAGTGGACAGACAGTTGCTGTAAGCAATTCTGTTGGGCAAGCGAAGGCTGGCCAGCTGAAATGCCAACCGTTATCAATGGCCAAGGCAACCGGAGTTGATCAGGAAACACAGGGCAATCCTGCTCCTGCAGATGCAGGCAACCCACTTGCTGTAAGGATATATCGAGCGATTGCTGCAGACAGGCAATGAAGCGGTGTGGCAACTGGCGCCAGTCATGCGGGTAACTGGCAAGCCGGTCATAGTCTGGATCAGGCAATAGCGGCCATTGCCGCCAGGGCGGCGTGAGCAACACCAGTACACCACCAGCAACCACCGTGCCGCACACTGCCGCCAATGCATCAGGGTGCAGTCCATCGTGGGCATCAACTATGGCCAGCGCATACTCAGACCCCAGCACCTGACGCGCCTTGCCAGGTGGTATGGCGCTGGTTGCACGTGTACCAATCCATACAGCATTCATACAGCCCGAAAACAGCCCTGTAGCTGCAGCACAACACCAGTCAGGTGAGCCGGACAGTACAAGAATAGCGCGATGCCCGCCCACTTGCGCCTGCTTCATCAGACTGGCCAGAGCAGTCTGGATATCAAGCAATGTTGACGCTGGAATTTCAGTGCTCAAAACGATGATTGCCCCATAGATAGCACCGTGCATAATGGCCAGACACCTATCGTGAGACAAGTGCCGTGTTCGATAAACTCCGTACCGGATATCATGCTGCCCGCCGCATCGGCCAGACCAGCATCGTGCTACAAAAAAGTGGCTGGCGGTGGCTCAATAATCGCGATATGCCTCTACCGGAACTGGCACGCGACACAGTAGAAGCACTCGGATCAACCTACATCAAGCTAGGACAGTTGATCGCCAGTTCCCCCTCCCTGTTTCCACACGAGTATGTGCAGGCTTTCCAGAGTTGTCTGGATCAAACCACGCCACTGCCCTTTACTGCGATAGAAAAAGTTCTGGTGGGCGAATTCGGACCTACACTATCACGATATTTTCGTGAAATAGACCCAACCCCCCTGGCCTCCGCCTCAATTGCACAAGTGCATGCTGCCCGCCTCTTCAGCGGCGAAGATGTGGTAATAAAAGTACAAAAACCTGGCGTAGAAAACATCCTGACCACCGACTTCCAGTTCATGCAGTTCTCTGCCATGTTGCTGGAAAAAATCAGCAAACACATTCCAGAATCGTCTATTACAGATATGGTGGCGGAAATACGCAACGGCATGCTGGAAGAATGTGACTTTCATCGTGAAGCAGAAAATATCGCTACTTATCGACGATTTCTGGACAAAAATGAAATAAAACATGTAACAGTACCCGCTGTATATAGCACAGCCTCCAGCAAGCGTGTTCTGACAATGGAACGATTTTATGGAGTCCCCCTTTCCAACACAGAGGAAGTACGCAAGCGTTCGGAAAATTCGGAACAGGCACTTATTGATGCACTTAACACATGGTTTCTCAGCCTGACACAGTGCCAGATCTATCATGCAGACTTGCATGCCGGCAATGTGATGATGCTGGATGATGGACGTATCGGCTTCATTGATTTTGGTATTGTTGGACGCATCTCACCGGACACATGGGCATCATTGCTGTCGCTGGTTGCTACAGCACCTACACGCGATTTCAATGCCATTGCAAAAGCACTCGCAGGCATCGGTGCAACCAACCAGAAAGTTGACACGGCAGCATTATCACACGACCTACATCAGCTTTATTGCCAGTTTGAGCAGGATTCTGGCAGCGATGACTTTTTCAATGACATCACTTTGCAAGTATCAACACTCGGGCGTCGTCATGGCATCCGTTTTCCTCGCGAATTTACCCTGCTATTGAAACAGTTTCTGTATTTTGACCGTTATATTCGCCTGTTGTCTCCCGGTCTGGATATGTTTGGCGATGAACGCATGTTCCTACATACACCTATTTAAATAAAAAAACATGAATAAAAATAAATGAAAAAAAATTTCCAGAACTTTTTATTACTGATGGCCTCAGTTGCATTTTCAGCGCTGTTGCTGGAGCAGGGGTTCCGCTGCTGGTTGTTTGGCTGGAATGCATTTGATATAGAAGCTATGAGGAACAACGTACCCGTCAATAATGCCGGGTTTATGGTTCAATCACCATTTGATGACATTTACTGGGCGCTCAAACCCAATCTTGACGTGTCATTCAAACTGGCACGCCTGACAACCAACAGCCGGGGATTGGCTGACAAGGAATACCCACTGACAAAGCCTGCGGGCAGCTATCGCATTGCTGTACTGGGAGACTCTTACAGCATGTCGTCAGGCGTTGATACTGATAAAAGCTTCCATGCATTACTTGAACAATGGATGAATGAACAAGGCAAACGCCCATATGAAATAATCAACTTTTCAGTAGGCGGGTTCGGGATGGAGCGCTATAACGCCACGCTGGAACATCTTGTTCCGGCATGGCAGCCAGATGCCCTCCTTCTTGGATACTGCGCATTCAATGATCATCAGGCGCTACCACCCAAAACTGGCAGCGTCCCGCTATTCAATCCACGCCGCATAGACGGCTTCTGGATGTCATATGTACGCGAATATATCAGGATGAGAAAAAGCGAAGTGCAAGCCATGCAGGATACTTCAAACATGGTATTAGGTGAAAAGCATATGGCATTTATTGACAGGGAATTAGGAATCATGCGTTCGCTGGCCAACCAGATAAAACCTGACATGCCTATCCTTCTGGCATACCTTGATAATCGCGAACACTCGGAACGAGACTTACAAAACATCAGGGCAATCGCAGAAAAACATAGCATGCAGTTTGTTGACACGACCCGAAAATTCAAGGGCACCAATATCGACGATTTCAGCATTCACTTGCTGGACAGCCACCCGGATAAAAAAACACAGGAAATATTTGCCAATACACTATTTGATGCTATACAAAAAAATAATATCTATGGCTTCACGAGAACAACCACCAATGAATAACCATATCTCGCGCCGGCGCTTTCTGCAGGCCTCATTGGCAACCCTGACTGCTGTCGGATTACCTAGTACGGGAATCACTGGCGATAAAAATAAACCAAATATTCTCTTTATTGCATTTGATGACTTGAATGACTGGGTGGGTTGTCTAGGTGGATATCCAGGCAAGATTCATACACCCAATATTGATGCACTGGCAGCCAGTGGCACATTATTTACCAATGCACACTGCGCTATTCCTTTGTGCAATGCATCGCGCACAAGCACGTTAACCGGCTTGTCGCCTCTCAAAACAAAGGTTTTTTACAACACCACGAAATGGAGCGAAATCCCCCAGCTAAAAAATGCTATTACACTGCCGCAGATGTTACGCAATAATGGTTATCGCGCTGCGGGTGCCGGAAAGATTTTTCACTTTCATAATCCGTCCGCGTGGGATGACTTCTGGCCGGATAATATTCATGGTATGCCTGATGAACCTGTAGAGCCTAATTATGAACACCCGCGAAAAGGCGCTCCACATTCCTTCAAAGCTGACACCACATTTGACTGGGGAATTGTAGACACCCCTACCGAACAAACACCTGACTATCAGGTAGCAGACTGGATAATCAAACAAATCAGGACACCACAAAAACAGCCCCTTTTTCTTGGCTATGGCATTGGTAAACCACACTTACCCTGGTATCTGCCGAAGCAATACTTCGAACGTTACCCGATTGACTCAGTCCAGCTACCTGCAGTATTGCAAAATGATCTGGACGATATCCCTCCAGCGGGAAGAGAGCTGATTAATGAGTACCTACAAAACGATATGGTGCGTGACGGCCTGTGGAAAAAAGCAGTACAAGCCTATCTGGCATCAATCACATACGCTGATGAACAACTGGGACGCGTATTGCATGCGCTTAAAACATCGCCACTGTCAGATAACACAATTATCGTACTGTGGTCTGACCATGGTTGGCACCTCGGGGAAAAAATGCAGTGGCGCAAACTGACGCTATGGGAAGAAGCCACACATATTCCGCTTATTTTCAGCGGCCCGGGAATCAGAGCCGGCCAACGCTGCAATGAGCCGGTAAGTCTGCTGGACGTTTATCCTACACTGGCTCAACTTTCAGGGAGTCCGATAAATGGCAATCAGGACGGTCATAGCCTGCTGCCCCTACTGAAAAACTCCGGAGCACCATGGCCGCATGCTGCTGTAACCTTGTGGCAAATGCATAATAACCAGAATCATATTGCTGCAGTTGACCAACGCTATCGTCTGATACGATATGCAGACGGAACAGAAGAACTGTATGACCACCAGCAGGACCCTCACGAATGGTATAATGTTGCTCATGCCGATTCTTACCGGGAAGCCAGGGAAAAATTGTCGGGCCAAATAGATGAATACAACCAGCGCCTGTCGCCAGACTGACAACATGCCATGCCGTTCCTTGACCGCAAGTGCGCTCCTGAACGCACTACTGATGCTTTTTATCCTGTCACCCACGCACGCATGGGCTAAAAATGCAATCATCATCACGGAAGAACATACAAAAGTATTTAATTTAAACGACCACATGGAATTCTATGATTCCGGCACGCAACAAACAGACTTCAATGCTGTCATACAACCAAACAACCAGCACTGGAAAAGCACAAAATTACTATCTCCCGCACTGATTTTTAGAAAAAATCACAGCATGTGGTTTCGAATAATAATTGAAAATAAAACAGAAAAACCACAGTCATTGGCGCTGATAAACAACAACCCGCTATCTGATATAGCTTCGATTTATATATGCAAAACCCTGGAAATTAGCAGCTGCGAAAACAGAAATAGCGCCAAAGACAATCAAGAAAATGCATTGCTGGACATGCAACCAAATTCAATACAGATAATAAATATTGAAATATCCGGACTAAACTCAGCATTTCCATCTGTCACGCTAGAAAAAATTGAAACTTATAACATAAAACGATACAACCAGAAGCTGGTATCTGGAATTATAAACGGTGCAATTCTTGGACTTACGTTATATGCACTGCTATTGGCAATAAAAACTAGACAGTCAATGTACTATTCTTATTGCCTACTTGGGTTTTTTAATTTAGCGACAGCATTTATTCACCAGAGATTCTTCATATCATACACGCACTTCATAAATAATGAATTAAGGGCAGATTTGTCTATAATAATTCCATTATTTATAACAGCAAGTCTTTCACAATTTATTCGAGATTTCACAGAAACAAAAAACAACAATACAGCAATAGATTTATTTTTAAAATTATACATAGCTTTTTCTATTGTAATAGCGATAGGTTTTATATTAGGGGTATCGACAGCAATAATACTTCCCCTGTTTATTATAGCTAGCATCATCGTAACAACTTGCATGTTTTATTTATGTTTTGTTAGCCAATCACACACTCGATTAAGTATGGCAATGCTCGCAATCGGGATCAGCATGCCAATGCTATCTGGAATTATCACACTATTAATGGCGATGGGAATAATTACCGCAGAAATGGAATACATGCACATTATGCAAGTGTTCGATGTAGTAGAAATGATGATGTTTTCAATGGCTATGTTAAACAGCGTAAAACACCTGGAGAACCAGCAGGCCAGGCAGGCAGGATTAGCACTCGAAGCCAACACAATCAGCGAAGCACACAATCGACTGCTTGCGCACCTGAATCACGAACTAAGAACCCCTCTTAATGGCATTTTAGGCGCGGCTGAAATTCTGGTTCACAAATCGCACCCACGCGACAGACATATTTTCAGCATGATCTGCCATACAGCATTGCCACTTAAACATCTGATTGATGAAATGGTAGACATCAGCTCCATATCGGAAAACAAAAAGCAGTTAAGAAATATTCGCTTTGACCTGCACAGCTTGCTTCAGGAATGCATGGATGTTTTCTTACTCATAGCAAACGAAAAGCATATCAGACTATTTTTTACAGTAGAGCGTGACACCGCCAACGATGTAACCGGCGATCCTAACCGCTTAAGGCAGATTCTGTTAAATCTCATTGGCAACGCCTGCAAATTCACCAGCAATGGAGAAGTTGGACTGTACGTGAAAAAGAAATCATTGCTAGATGAACACAAATGCCTTTATTATTTTGAAGTAACCGATAGTGGAATGGGCATTAGCAAAGCTGACGAACAAAAGCTTTTTGGAATATTTGAAACAAGCACATCAGCCATAAACCCTAAAGGCGCAGGACTTGGACTAAGTATTGTGCGGGAGCTTAGCGAACTACTTGGCGGAAGCTGCGGCTACGCAAACAACGCCATGAGTGGCAGTATATTCTGGTTTACTGCTTCGCTAGAACCCCACCAGAAAGTCAATAGAAAAACACACCGGGTATTTGAAAATCTTGATATATTAATCGCAGATAAAAGTGATTCCATCTGTGCGCATATTATTAATCAGATATCTGACGCAGCAAAATCAACAAAAACAACAAGCGCCGATGAAAAAATACGGCAAGAACTAGAGTCAGGAAAATATGATATTTTAATTATACAAAAAGATATATTGTGTGAAAATATCACAAGAATAGCGCAAGATTTTAGCGTATTTATCGTTTCATATATTGACCTAGATGAAAAAAAATACCAGGAACAAAAAACAACACATGAAAATAAAGAAGAAATTGTAAGAAAGATATCAATAGACGCTTTTCTTCTTCAAATAGCTGAACTTATTATCAAAAACAGCAACCTCGTCCATAAAAGAATTCCGCCAAATACACCCGAAAACAAGCTTATTCTCGCCGCAGAAGATATTCCAGCGAATCAACATATCATCTCTGAGATTATAAAATCATTAGGATACAATGCAGTAATCTGCAGCAATGGCAAACAAGCAGTAGATTTATATACCAGATACTTGCTTGATGGGAAGCCATTTGAAGCGATAATCATGGATTGTGAAATGCCAATCATGGATGGCTTTGATGCCACCAGAATCATAAGGAAATATGAGCACGAGCACGGGATAAAACCAGCATTTATTATGGCGCTAACTGCGCATACAGAGGCGGCCTACCGCCAGCTTAGCGAACAGTCGGGGATGGATGCTTATCTGACAAAACCGGTTACCGCTGAAAGGATTCTACAATGCCTTGTTGATGCGGAAAGACAATGATAATAAAACGCCTTCTAACTGAAAAAATATTTTTTGCATTACTGGCTGCTTTATTTTCCTGTTATTCTTATTCATTAACTGAAGATAAATTATATGATAAAAAATGTAGTCATATTGATTTTTCAAAAAATACATATAAAACATTACCAATATCAACAGACAAAAAAAATAATGCAGGTTTTTCATTTTTTTCTACGGACAAACTATACAGCCACACCAATAAAACTTGTATTACACTAAATAACATTTCAGGGGAAGCCCAAGAAATCACCATCCGGCTTGACAACCCAAGGATTCGTCACGTTGAAATTATAAAATCACAAAATAATAGTAGCGAAGCACCAATTGTAAGTGGGCTTGATTATCCCCTTGAGAACTGGAAAACGATTGGATCTGAAATAATGTTTACCCTGAGCATGGAGCCAGGCAGCACGCAACAAGTTGAGTTGCGGCTGGGATCAATATTTCCCTACAACAGCCAGATCCAGATTAGCAACTCAGAAGCAGCTATAGATACCCTTATTTGGCAACAAATGGCAATAGGACTTCTATCAGGCCTGATTTTTTCAATGGTTTTTTACTCTGCATCTATTGGAATCAACTCCAAAGATAACACTTATTTATTTCTTTTTGGCTCCACTGTTTTTGTAACGCTTCTCCAGCTAAACGACATCGGGGCGCTTTATCAGCTATGGCCAGACTCTATTTACTGGAATAATGTCAGCTCCGGGATTTTCGCTGTAATCAGCACTCTATGTGGTGTTGAACTCGCCAGAAGCTATCTGATAACGAAGACCAACACCCCCCGAGCTGACAAATTTTTGAAGGGAATATCACTGTATCTACTGCTTTTCGCAATGCCGCTTCCGTTACTCGAGAATGATAACTTATTTATGGTTTTTTTTGCTTTGCCTGCAGTAATTATCGTTTTGCCATCTTTATTTATCACAAGCATCATAAGAATCAGACAAAAGTACACACCAGCAAAATTGTATTTTATTGCGCTAACCATGCCTTTTATCGCAGGACTTTTAATTTTTCTTATGTATATTGGCACTATACCATCTTCACCTATGGCGAAAGTTTTTCCTTTGACAGGAACTGCTTTTCAGCTGGTTTTGTTCGCTATTGCTCTTGGAGAAAGAATAAACTGGCTAAAAGAACAACAAAAAATATTTTACCAAGATGAGCTTTTATCAAAAACAGAAACAAATGCAAAGAAAAACTTTCTTGCACAAATTTCTCATGAACTTAGAACTCCTTTGGCAGGCATTATAGGATTAGCTGATTTAGCAAAAAAGAATACTCTTTATTCTACGAATAAGACGCTAATTGATGGAATATATGAATCGGCCAAGCATCTGCTGGATACAACAAATACCCTACTCGACCACGCCAGACTTGACGCAGGAAAATGGCCAGTAACAAAAGAAACATTCAGCCCCACATCTTTAATAAAAGAATCAATCGCCAATTGCAGAGAAAAATTCCACCGTAAAAACATACTAATTTCTTACAACATAGATAAAAAGTCTCAGGAGTTAATTTATTCTGATATAAATATTATAAGTAAAATACTAGAAATTATTATTGAAAATTCAGCAAATTCAATAATGGAAGGAAGCATTCTCGTTAATTTTGAGACATTCAAGAATGAAAATGAATCATTGTTTATGAGATTTGATATTATCGATACTGGAAATGGGGTTCCAGAAGACCGCAAAACAAGAATTTTTGAAATTTTTGAAATTGTCGACACCTCTACTACACGAGAACAACAAGGACCCGGACTGAGCCTTTCTCTGTGCAAAAAGTTCTGTAACTTGCTCGGGGGGGAGATCGGCTATGACAGCAACCCTAAACATGGCACGGCCTTCTGGTGCATCATACCTTGCTGCCTGCCCCCTGGTAACTCTGTACTCAACACGGCAGAAGCCCAAGGCATAAGGAATACCTCCGGAGAAGACCCTAATCTTATAAAGCGCGTACTCGTAGCTGAAGACGATGAAACCTTGCAGCTAATTATTAGCTCTCAACTTGAAAAAATTGGAAAAGCACACACCGTATTTCCAAATGGGAAGCCATTAGTCGAGGAGTATATTAAAAATTATCAGGATATTGGCATGGTGCTTCTTGACTGGAATATGCCAATATACAATGCAAGTAAAACAATTACCCATATACGCGAGTTTGAAGAGAGCCAACAACTATTTCCTGTCAATATTGCCGTACTCAGCGCTCACGACAAATATAATGCTGCAAACATGAACCTACCTTCTGACATCAGGTTACTGCAAAAACCGGTCTCTACTGATGACCTCGTTCAACTTCTTACAGCTAATCATTTATTATGAAAAGTTTTTTTTATAACATCCAGAGTCTTCGCGGAATTGCTGTATTGGCTGTTATTCTATTCCATTTTACTGGCGTTCAAATTAAATACAGTCCCGAATTNNCTGGCGTTCAAATTAAATATAGCCCAGAATACTCCTTGCCAAAATTTCTGCAATTTGGCGCTGTTGGTGTAGATATCTTCTTTCTGATCAGCGGCTTCCTCATGATGACGGTAACCAGATCATTTCTACCAGGAAGGAACAGCATGGGCCGCTTCTTCCTGCATCGCTGCATCAGGATTTATCCATTGTACTGGCTAGTCAGTGCTCCTATATTTGGGCTAATCCTGATCGACAGCATACCTGTTATGTCAGCGCTTCATATCAATCCTGACGTATTAAAAAATATACCTACCACACCCCATTACTTACTTAAATCGTTATTACTGATTCCCCAGGAAAATCTACCTCCCCTGACCGTAAGCTGGACATTGATACATGAAATGTATTTTTACTGTATTTTTGGAGTCATTTTACTTTTTCCCCAGAAACTACATGTGCCCATGTTGGCACTGTGGTCCGTACTCACGCTGGTATTCTGGCAATATCTTCAGCCTACACAATGGCAGCCATGGAGCTATTTATTTTGCAATCCACTGACTCTTGAGTTTACTAGTGGATGTTTTATCGCCGTGATTCTGCAAAAATGGAAAACACCATATCCCGCTTTTATTCTGCTTATTGGAGTAATTTCCGTTCTAGTAAGCTGGTATCTATGGACAGCTGCAAACAGTTATGAATTCCCGGTTGCAGGTGAACGTGTTGCATATTTTTTATTGCCCTGCGCTCTTATTCTTGTTGGTGCCGTTTCGCTGGAATATGATGGACGTTTTCTTCCTGCAGCGCTGCAAAAGATCGGCGATGCATCCTATTCACTGTATCTTACACATATACTTTTTTTATCAGTCGGCAGAAAAATCTGGATCGCATTTACTGACACCCCTTCACTTTTCGACAATTTACTATGGTGGCCAGCATTATTTATAGTGACATTGGCAGGTGGGATGCTTTGTTATTACGTAATTGAAAAACCGATGCTAAACCAGTTGCACAAATTGACACGCAGAATCAGGCAGCCAAACCTCTAGCGTCTGCCAGGCGTGCGTCCACCAGTTCTGCGCGCGCCGGAACCTTGCCCGGCACGATTTCCACCGCTTCCTGAAGACTGGCTGNNAACAAAAAGGCATCATCTTCGCAAGCAAAACTGATTGAAACTCCGGTTGCACCCGCACGTCCTGTACGGCCAATCCTGTGCACATAATCATCAGGCATTTCTGGAAGTGTGTAATTCACTACATGGCTGATGCCATCTACATGGATGCCGCGCCCAGCCACGTCTGTTGCCACCAACACACGGGTTTGCCCACTCTTGAATTGCTCCAGCGTACGGACACGCTTGTTTTGATCCACTTCACCACTCAGCATTCCACAAGACACGCCACATGCCTGAAGCTTCTCAAACAAATCACGACAGATATCACGTCGGTTAGCAAAAACAATCATACTCTGTACGTCTTTTTGATCCAGCAAGTTCATCAGTAAAGTAAATTTTTCATCACTGCTGATCATGTACACAATCTGCTGGACATTATCCGTTGCTGCACGCTCCGGTTGAATTTCAATGTGTACAGGACTGCATGTCCACTGACTGGCAAGATTGAGGACATCCTGATTGAATGTGGCACTAAACAATAGCGTCTGGCGATTTTCTTTTGGTGGAGTTGCACGCACAATGCGTTTTACTTGGGGAATGAAACCCATGTCGAGCATGCGGTCTGCTTCGTCGATGACCAGACATTCAACCTCGTCAAGATACACGTCACGGCTTTCCATAAAATCAATAAGGCGACCTGGTGTAGCGACCAGAATATCAACCAATGCACCGTGTAAATGATTTTTCTGTTTCTGGTAATCCATGCCGCCAACCAGTGTCTGCACTGTCAAACCGCAATATTTGCACAAATCCTGGGCGTCCTGACCAATCTGGATTGCGAGTTCACGCGTGGGTGCCAATACAATCGCACGAGCCTCGCCCGCATAACGTTCATGTTGCACAGGGTTTTTCAATAAGTCATAGATAACGGTGATGAGAAATGCAGCAGTTTTTCCAGTGCCAGTTTGTGCTTTACCCACTACATCGCCGCCACGCAGCGTATGCGGCAGTGACTGTGCCTGGATGGGCGAGCAGTAACTAAAGCCGAGATCAGCAATGGCATGCATCAACTCTGGAGGCAAATCAAAATCATGGAATCGGGTCTTACCCTCCATTTTTTCAACCGCAAATTGCTTTGCATCCCATACTGCCGCTTTTGGCGCGGATGCTGTCTTTGCATGAGAGCCAGTCTTCTGGCTGTGTTTTCTGGAAGTAGTGTCTGGTTTGCCGGATACAGATGGTTCATCCGGTATTAGTGTTTTATCAGATCGCTGCTGGGTGCCAGTCTTGGGAGAAAGCTTGGAGAAAATTTTAGAAAACAATGCTATGTCCACCGCGTGGATTCGAAATGGCCTCCAGCATAACAAAAAAGCTGGTGACCTGTGCAGCTTATCCCTGAGCGTACTCTGCCAGTAAAGCGCTCAGCTGCTCCTCATTCCAGACGGGCACGCCCAATTGCTCCGCCTTGGCCAGCTTGGATCCCGCCTCTGCGCCGGCAATAACCGCATCTGTTTTGGCTGATACCGAACCAGCCACTTTAGCCCCCAACGCCTGCAGGCGATCCTTTGCAGTGTTGCGGTCAAGACTCACCAGCGTACCTGTGAGCACGAATGTCTTGCCAGAAAGGGGCTTGCAGCTATCTGCCAGCACTTCAATAGCAGGCCAATGCACACCCGATGCACGCAATGCTGCAATGACTTCGTTATTGCGCGGATCAGCAAAGAACTCGCCGACGNNGCCACTACCGGCCCAACGTCCGGTACTTGCTGCAGGCGTTGCGTATCAGCTTGCGCCAGCGCTTCCAGCGATCCGAAATGATTAGCCAGTGTTTGTGCTGTCGCCTCCCCCACTTCCCGTATCCCCAAGGCATACAAGAAGCGCGGCAGCGTGGTGGCACGTGAAGCAGCAATGGCATCCTGCAAGTTCATGGCGGATTTCTCGCCCATACGCTCCAGGCCAGCCAGTATAGATGTCTCCAGCCCGTAAAGATCCGCAGGCGAATGCACCAGATGGCTGTCTACTAATTGCTCGATGAGTTTGTCACCCAA
>DDBK01000135.1 GCA_002333095.1 Cellvibrionales bacterium UBA2034 | reverse complement strand
CGATCCACGGCGCGCCTTCGCCGCCCATCTGGAACAACGCCTGCGTGCGACGCTCCGGCAACCACACGGCCATGCCGTGGCAGCCGATACCGCCCATCGCAATCGAACCGTCCGGCACGTTCGTGGAGGTGTTGTGCGGGCAGCCTGCGCAGAAGCTCGGCAGGCGCACGAGGTTGGTCGCGCTGCTCGCGGCAATCACGCCACAGGCATTCGGCTTCAGGTACATTTCGATCTGCTCGTCCTGCACACGCTTCAGCAAACGCGCACCGAGAATTTTCGCGACCGTTTCGGCATCCAGTTCGCCTTCGGATGGCACCAGCGGTGCGCCGTTTTCGTCGAACTTGCCCACCAGCACCGGGCGCTTGCCGTCGGGCAGGTTGAACAGCANNCCAGCAGCTCGTCGCAGCCGGCGGCAAATTCACGCAGGCCTTCCGGCTCAATCGGCCAGGTCATCGCAACTTTATAAACGGCGATACCGAGTTGCTCGGCGCGGGCGTCATCGATGTTCAGTTCTTCCAGCGCATCGCGCAGGTCGAGGTAGGCTTTGCCGGTGGTAACAATACCCAGCTTCTTGTTCTGGCCGCCGAGCACAACCTTGTCGAGTTGGTTGGCGCGCACATAGGCTTGAGCGGCCACCAGGCGCTGCTGGAACTGGCGTTTTTCCGCGACCATCGGCCATACGCCAAAGGCGCTGCTGAGGCTGCCGGCTGCCGGGCCATTCTCGGGAATCCTGATCTGTACGCGGGATGGGTCGACATAGCAGGATGCCGAGCTTTCTACGGTGTCAGTCACGCAGATAAAACCGATCCAGCAGCCGGAGTAGCGTGACATGGCAAAGCCGTGCAGGCCGAAGTCGAGGTAATCCTGCACGGTGGCCGGGTTCAGTACCGGCATGGAGAAGTGCAGGAAGGCGTGTTCAGACTGGTGGGCAATGGTGGACGATTTCGCACCGTGGTCATCACCGGCAAAACACAGCACACCACCGTGTTGCGAGGTGCCGCTGTAGGAACCGTGTTTCATGGCATCACCGGAACGGTCAACACCGGGGCCTTTGCCGTACCAGATGCCGAACACGCCATCGTATTTCGCGCCTTCCAGCAGGTTCACTTGTTGTGAACCCCACACCGAGGTGGCGGCCAGGTCTTCGTTCACGCCCGGTTCGAAATGGATGTGGTTGGCTTCCAGATGTTTCTTTGCCGCCCAGAGTTGCAGGTCATACATGCCCAGCGGGCTGCCACGGTAACCGGAGATAAAACCAGCCGTGTTGAGCCCGGCTTGCAGGTCGCGATGGCGCTGCATGATGGGCAGACGCACCAATGCTTGTGAGCCGGTCAGAAAGACCTTGCCGGATTCAAGGGTGTATTTGTCGTCGAGGGAAACGTCTTGCATGGTCGGTCTCTGATGCAGGGAATCTAAGGTGGAGAATTGTAGCCTTTATTGTGCAGGCTGGCTGTAGTCAAAAAGCGCGAAATGGCGAACAGCTGCAATGTCCGGGCCGTCACAAATATGCATTTTCACCCGAGGCCAGTATCTGCAACGTGGTATGTTCATTCCAGGTAGCCAGAGACGGTTGTCCGTTGGGAGAAAATCATGCCAAGCACCAGCAACATGACATTTAAAAAAACCCTGTGGATGCTGGTGGTGCTGACTGGATTGAGTTCCGCCCATGCAGTCACCTGGTGGCAACCCGCGCCGGGTACGAGTTGGCAGATACAGTTACAGGGCGCGCTCGATACAACGCAAGAAACAGGCATGTACGACGTTGACCTTGTTGATACACCGCAAACAGTTATCGACGATCTGCATAGCCGCAATATCAAGGTGGTGTGCTATTTCAGTGCGGGCAGTTACGAAAACTGGCGCAATGATGCCGGCGCCTTTCCTGCGGAAGTATTGGGCAAGCCGTTGTCTGGTTGGCCGGGTGAGCGCTGGCTGGATATTCGCCGAATAGATTTATTGGCACCGGTCATGGAAGCCAGGATGAATCTTGCGCAACAAAAACAATGCGATGGTGTTGACCCAGACAATGTTGATGGCTTTGCAAACAAAACCGGATTTCCGCTCACCAGTGAAGACCAGTTGGCGTACAACCGGTGGTTAGCCAATACAGCACATGAGCGTGGAATGGCCGTAGGCCTGAAAAATGACCTGGCACAAATTCCTGATCTGGTGGCCTATTTTGATTTTGCAGTCAATGAACAATGTTTCTGGTACAAGGAGTGTGATTTGCTGACGCCTTTCATTGCGGCAAACAAACCGGTTTTTGGTATCGAATACCGGGGCAGGCTAAACCGGATATGCGCAGATGCAAATGCCAGAAACTTTGACACATTGAAAAAACGGTTGAACCTGAAATCACGCCGGTTGTCTTGTCGATAACAACGCTACATCACAAACGCGCATTTCTCGCCGCAACCGGCATCTACATCGCGATAAGTTTGTACGCCATCTGCCAGTGTGCGTTCGCGCAAGTTGCCCGGAGCGGCGAGCCCGTTATCAAACATCACGCGCAACTGGTCGAGCATGCTGGCGCAGGCCGGTAATTCGTGCAGCAGCGAATTGATGCCGACAATGGAGCCGCCACTGCGGTAAAAATCCAGCAAGGGAAACGGTATGATGCGTTCAGCCGGCGCAGAAATAACAGCAATCGTGCCGCGCATACGCAAGGCGCCCACCGCACCGGCTAACCATAAGCCGGTGGTATCAAAAATGGCCTCTGCACCGCCTGCAAAATAGTCGTGCACGATGCCGGGCAGTGACGCTTCATCCGTCAATAAAATGCTGTCGATGCCGCGCGCTTGCAGCGCTGCCTGTTGCGCCGGTTTTCTTACAGCGGCAAGAATGTGCGCACCGCGTTGTGTTGCCAATGCAATCGCTGCACTGCCGACTGCGCCAGCCGCACCGATCACCAGCAGCTGCGTATGTTTTGTCACGCCACTGCGATCCAGCGCTTCCAGTGCGGTGATGTATGGCACACCAACAGCCGCGGCTTCAGCAAAGGAAAGTGCCTCTGGTTTCAGTGACAAACCGGCAACAGGAAACGCGAGATATTCAGCGTGCGCGCCATCGCGGGTAAAACCCACGCCCTTGCCGCTGCCCCACACAGACTTTCCTTTCCACGCATCAGGTCCGTCTACTACCACGCCGGCAAAATCGCGCCCGGGAATGCGCGGCACGGTGGTGTACGGAAATCGTCCCAGGACATTCTTGATATCACTCGGGTTGATGCCGGATGCATGCACCCTGACCAACACATCATCATTGCCTGGTGTAGGGATTGCTACATCGCGCAAAGCGAGTGCATCCAGCGAGCCTGTCTGATCAAATTGCAGTGCGTTCATTAACATAAAAAACCCGATGGTTTAGACAAGTGCCGGATAGTCGGTATAGCCTTTCGCGTCCCCGTTATAAAACGTTGCAGGATCGGCAGCATTCAAGGGCGCGCCGATGCGGAATCTTTCCGGCAAATCCGGATTGGCCAGAAATGGCACCCCAAATGCCACAGCATCCAGTTTGCCTTCTGCAATCGCGTTGCCTGCTTCCTCCGCGCTGTAACCCATGTTGCCGACCAGCACGCCACGATAGTGTTGCCGCACAGGTGTCATCACGTCGCCGTGTTGTTCACCGAGAAAATCGGCACGCATCACATGCAGATACGCAAGATTGAAATCATTCAAGTGCTGCGCCAGCCAAGTTGCCAGACCGACAGGATCGCTGTCTTGCATACTATTGAAACTGTTTAGCGGGGAGATGCGCAAACCCACACGGTCACTGCCCATCACGTCACTGACAGCGGTGAGTACGTCGAACAGCAGACGCGCGCGGTTTTCAATTGCGCCACCGTAAGGGCCGCTGCGCTGGTTGCTGCCATCGCGCAGGAATTCATCAAGCAAATAACCGTTGGCACCGTGTACTTCCACGCCATCAAACCCCGCTGCTTTTGCATTGATAGCCGCTTGCCGGAAGCCTTCCACAATCGCGGGCAATTCATCGTCGCGCAATTCACGCGGCACGGTGTAAGGCTGTTTGCCTTGTGGTGTATGCACTTCATCGTTGGTGATAGCGATGGCGCTCGGTGCAACCGGTTGCGCGCCACCGTTCAGCAATGGATGGCATGCGCGGCCGCCGTGCCAGAGCTGCACAAAGATTTTTCCGCCAGCCGCATGCACGGCATCGGTGGTTTTTTTCCATCCGGCGACTTGTTCTGCAGAATAAATACCCGGCTCTTTCCAGAATGCAGAATGGCCTTCCATGACCATTGTGGCTTCAGCGATGATAAGCCCGGCGGAAGCGCGTTGTGCGTAATGTTCCGCCATCAATGCATTCGGTAGATGTTCTTCGCCAGCGCGTGATCGTGTCAGGGGTGCCATCAGGATCCTGTTTGGCAGAGTGATTGCGCCAAGCTGCAATGAGGAAAACAGATTTTTCATGTTGTTACCTGCAGAAATGCTAGGGTGTATTCTGTCGGACACAATAGTGTTGGACAGGATTAATAACCATCAGAAGGAATATTCAGCACTCGCCCACAGTGTTTGCAGTGCACAGCATCCTGATCGTGGTTGATAAGGCCGCAATCAGGGCAAGGGAAACGCACCTTAGGCGGGTGGAATATGGTTTGCACCAGGCGCAAAAACAGACCTACACCGATAATCATGATCACGATGGCCAACCCACGCCCTACCGTATCGGTCATGGTGATATCGCCAAAACCGGTGGTGGTGAGCGTAGTGACAGTGAAATATAAAGCATCCATGTAATTATTGATCTTGTCATTGACCCCTTTCTCTACCACGTAGACACAGGAAGAAATAAAAAAAATAAAAACGACAAGATTGAGCACGGAACCCAGAATTTCCTGTTGCCGGCGGAACCACGGGTATCGCTCGCTTAAATCGCGCAACACACGGTGTGAACGTAGCAAGCGCAAGGTGCGGATTATCCGCAGGAAGCTCAGGTTGTCTGTCACCATCGAAGCCAGTAATGACAGGATGACAGTTACATCCAGCCAGGTTTCCAGTTTGCGCCAGAAAAATTTGCTGTTATCAGCAATGGATAATCTGGCAAAAAAATCACAGGCCAGCACCAGAGCGATCAGGTAGTCGATGGCATAGATGTAAATGCCGGGATCAAACAGCGAAGAGACAACGAAAAACAGCAGAGTCGCCAGGTCAAACACTACCAAGCCAAAGCGGAAATACGTGGCATCTGCCGATGTGCCGGTGTAGAGATGTAGCAGGCGATTTTTCCAGTGTGCAGCGGCCATCTGGATTTCCCTATGTCCGTTGCGCTGCTTGTTCTGCTCGTAATAAGGGAATAGATTTCTGCTCATTGCTCATGGCTTCTTCCAGCGTGACAGATGAACCGTAATGCATCGCGCGCTTGGCAAATTTTTGCGTGGCAGGATCACACTCCGCACATTGCAGCGCGAGTTCACGCGCTTTCGCCATCAACTTGTCTGCAGGTACTACATAATTGACGAGGCCGATGTCGCATGCTTCTTGCGCGGTAACTGTGCGCGCCGTCATGATCATTTCCTGCGCCTTGTGCATGCCCACCATTTTTGGCAACAGGTGCGTGCTGCCGAGTCCCGGCATGATGCCAAGTTTGGCAAAATTGAGCGCGAGTTTGGCTGTGTCGGCAGCAACGCGCATATCCAGCGGCAGGATCATTGTCATGCCAATGCCGACAGCGTGACCATTCAACGCAGCGATGGTTGGCTTGGGAAACAGCGCGAGTTCCAGCGCGAATGATTTGATCAACTCCTCTTCGCCAATGATGCGCGTGCCTTCCGGTAGCGGCTGCTGCAAATAGATGCGATCGGCGCCCGCACAGAAACCGCGTTCACCTGCGCCGGTCAAAATCACCGCACGCACATTCACATCTTTTTCTGCTGCGCGAAATGCAGCAACAATTTCATCACCCATGTCCGGGGTGTACGCATTCAGCACATCGGGGCGATTCAGGGTAATCGTAGCTACGCGTTCGTCGACGCTGTAGAGAATGTGCTGGTAAGGCATCTTGATACCAATGATGAGAGGGGATGGTCGGGATTCTAGGTGTGATCGGGTGGTGAAACAATTTTATTCCCATTGCCGCCTGCTGACTGTGGTTATTACGGATTAACCCAGTAAACAAGTAAACTATGATGGCCTCACTACCAGTGAATGGTAGTCAGTGGGGGAGTAGCTTCCGCTGCGGCAGTCGTCAACACGGTGTCATTTGCTCGACACCCGGCGCCGCAGGCAGATCCGCACATGTGCGGAGGCTGTGAGCGAGACCTGTATGCAACGATGCGGCGTGGTGCCAAGGGTGCCATGTACCGTGAATCTGCTACAGGAGAAATACCATGCTTTGCCCCAACCCGTCTTGTGCTGCCATCACTCCCCACCCGACCCTCACCTTGTCTGAAAGACAGGGCATTGAAATAGACTATTGCCCGACTTGCCGTGGGGTGTGGCTGGATCGCGGTGAGCTGGACAAGCTGATCGAGCGCGCCGCGGCTGAAATACAGCCAGCACCTGTCAGCCAGCCGCGTGCACCAGAACCCCCGCCGCGCCAAGAAAGCCACTACAAAGATCCCTACAAGGATCACTACAAGCACTCNNGGCCATCGCAAGAAATCCCTGCTTGGCGAATTGTTTGATTTTTGATGTGCTGAATTCAAGAGAGAGATAACGATATGGAAACAATAGGTGTGTGGTGGATGTGGGTGGGATTTCTCGCCATTGTTCTGGTGATGCTGGCGATCGACCTGTTTGTAGTGGGTGGTGGCAAGCAGCACAAGGTGTCGACCAAGGAGGCCGCGATCTGGTCGGTGATCTGGGTGTCGCTTTCTTTCGCTTTTGCGGGTGCCCTGTGGTGGCATCTTGATGGCAGCATGGGTCGCGAGGTGGCGAACCAGAAGTCACTCGAGTTCATTACGGGATACCTGATTGAAAAATCGCTGGCGATCGACAATGTTTTCGTCTGGCTGATGCTGTTCTCGTTTTTCGCTATTCCGCTGGAACTGCAGAAGCGCGTGCTCGTACTCGGGGTTCTTGGCGCTATTGTCATGCGCACGGTGATGATCTTTGCCGGCGCCTGGCTGATCACTAAATTCCACTGGATACTTTACGTCTTCGGTGCATTTCTACTGATTACCGGCGTCAAGATGTGGTGGTTCGCCGAGGAAAAACCGGACATGGCAAACAACCCGTTGATCCGCTGGCTGCGCGGCCACATGAAAATCACCGATGAACTCCACGGCGAGAGGTTTTTCGTCTGGAAGGACGGGGTGCGCTATGCAACCCCTTTGTTCCTGGCGTTGATTCTGGTCGAAATATCGGATCTTATTTTCGCGGTTGATTCTATACCGGCCATTTTTGCCGTCACTTCTGACCCGTTCATCGTGCTGACGTCAAATATCTTTGCCATTCTCGGTTTGCGTGCGATGTACTTCTTGCTGGCGGATATGGCGGATCGTTTCTCGTTGTTGAAGTATGGCCTTGCGGCGGTGTTGGTGTTCATCGGTGTCAAAATGATATTGATAGACATCTATAAAATTCCGATCGGCTTCTCGCTGGCAGTGGTAGCAACGTTTATCGGCATTTCGGTTGTGCTGTCACTGCACAAGGAAAAACGCGAACGAGCATTGCACGCTAAATGAAGGACTGGGATTTTGCGGGGCTTGCGATGGCCGATGCCGCGCGAGCCCCGTGGCTCGACAGTTTTTTCCTTGCCATTACCTGGCTGGGTTCCTTGGCAGTACTGTTGCCCTTGGCGCTGCTTGTCTGGTGGCAGCAGGGCGACAGGAAGGCGGGCTTTGTTGCACTGGCGCTAATCAGTTCCTCTGCGCTGGTGCACGCGGTCAAGCTGATCGCTGTGCGCCCGCGCCCGGAATTTTTCCCGCCACTCATTGAAATGCCGGGCGATGCCAGTTTCCCCAGCGCACATGCCATGCAGGCTACAGCCTTCGCCCTGGCCTGGTTGATGCAACCGGGAAAGTCGCCGGGTATTGTCGAAAGCGCCATCCTGTTATCGGTTGTCGCGTTGGTGGGAATGTCGCGGCTTTACTTGCAAGTGCATTTCCCCAGTGATGTCGTCGTTGGTGTGATATTTGCCACCTTATGGGTCTTGTTCTTGAGAAAACTATTGGCATGGCGGGAGTGTAAACAATGAGACATAAATTTCTTGGAACGGGTGAGGCGGGCTACCACCCGTTGCGCAAAATCCGTACCGTCATTTCAGGGTTGCGCTATGCCGTGCTGTATGACTTGTCTGTCACCTACAAATTGATATTGTCAGTTGTGGTGCTAATGCTCGCGTTTGCTGCGCGGTCTTGGGTCGATTTTTTGCTGATTCTGGTGGTGACCGGCTTTGTGCTGGTCGCCGAAATTTTTAACAGCGCGATAGAAGCGCTTTGCGATTTCGTCGAGACGCGTCACAACGAGAAGATCAAGATCATCAAGGATATCGCTGCAGCCGGGGTCGGCATTGCCATCCTGGTCTGGCTCATCGTGCTGGGTGTGGAGCTGAGCCGCCTGCTGGATATTGTTTTGCAGTAATGTTCATCACCATTGTGGTGTAGCGTTCGTCGCGTTTTTTCATCCGGTCGTCCGGTAAGCGCGATAGCGCACTGTTCTTTTGCCGCAGACGCTATATAAACATTATCAGAAGTCCCCGTTTTTAAATGATTAACGAGGTGGCTGTCATGGCTAGACTCTATAACAGAAGCGATGACATGGATGACTCTGATGACATCAGCATGGATGAGCCGGTAGATGATGTCAGTAACAGCGATGCGGCAGAGATGGCAAGCAGCCGTGAAGATGCGCCGGAAGCGCGCTCCGTTACATCGCGCTGCCGGATCCGCGACCAACTCAATCACGATATCGAGGCCTATCTGGCGAGTGGCGGTGCTATTCACCCCGCCGAAAATCGTGTGAAGAATGATGCGCCGCACGGATCGGGTGGACATTACGGCAACGGCGGGCACTACAACTCGCGACTTGCCTGAGGTTACACCCAAGGCAGTACACTGGCAGCATGGTCACCATACTGTCTGATCGTATCCGCTTCTTGCTGGGTATTTCCCGCGCGCCTTTTCTGTTGCTGTCATTGCTTTGCGCAGTGTTGGGAATCAGCGCGGCTGTGGCGGATGCTGATGCGGGCGTGGTTGGTGCTGGAGTGGTTGATGAAAGTGGCTCGCCGGTCTGGCTCGCTNNGTCCGCTGCTGTCTTCGCCCATGCCAGCGTCAATGCCTTCAACGAATGCGCAGATTTCCGCTCCGGTCTGGATTTGCAGACCAGCCGTACCCCGTTCAGCGGGGGCAGCGGTAGCCTCCCGGCCGCACCGCAGTATCTCGCTCTGGCGCAGGTCTGGGCGTGGCTGACATTTGGCATTACAGCGGCTATTGGCGTGTATTTCCTCTCGCTGCGCGGCGGGCTGTTGGCCTGGCTGGGTGCGACCGGACTCGTGTTGGTGATTGCTTACACGCCCCTGATTAACCGATTTCCTTGGCTCTGCTTGATAGCTCCCGGGGTGGGCTTTGGCCCCATCATGGTAGTGGGCAGTGCTATTGCGGTGACGGGCGCCGCACCACCGGCTTCTGTCTGGTCGGCCGCGATCATGGGCGTGCTGGCCAGCGGTTTGCTGTTGGCCAACCAGCAGCCAGACGCGCGGGTGGATGCGAGGTTTGGCCGTCGTCACCTGACCATCGTTTATGGTCCGGTGGTGGCGCGCCGGATATTGGCCTGTTTGTGGGTGATGCCACTGCTGATCCTGTGTACGGCGTTGGCCGTGGGCGGATTGCCACCGCTGGCGGCTGTTGTGGGATTGCCGTTGCTATTGGCCTGCTACAACGCCTGGCAGTTGCTGGGCTTATCGCAAGATGCGGTGGTGCCAACAGCGTTATTGGCGCGGAATGTACAGGTGTGCCTGATAACCCCTGCGTGTATGGCCGCCGTGTTTTTTATCAACGGGCTGATTACTGCGTGAAGGTATGACATGGGTTAAGTGCAGGCTAGACTGGAGCATGCACAATGGCTTCGGTTATTCAGGAGAAAATCATGCGTCCAAATGTAGGCAATACTGATCGAATCATCCGTGCTGTGCTGGGCGTTGTCCTGCTCAGTCTTCTATTTGTTCTCGACGGCAATATCCGCTGGGTGGGTTTGCTGGGACTGGTGATGATTGGCACGGCGGCCATCCGTTTCTGCCCCGTGTACCCTCTCATCGGGCTGGATACCTGCGAGAAAAAATAATCAGCAAACAGGATAATGGTGACTCAAACGGGACAGTTTGTACGCGCAGCCGATGCGCGGTTTGTTGGTGGCGCGCGTCCTGTTAGCGGATTGCTACGCGACGCCCTGTTGTTCTGGCCATTACTGAACCTGCTGGTTTCTGTTGCAGCGTTGTCCGTTGGTGGTGCGATAGCGGGGTGGCAATTGCCCGTTTCTTTTGTTGCTGCGTTGGCTGCGGCAGCAGCAAGGCCTGGCTTTTCGTGGGCTAACACCCTGCTGGCTGGCCTTTTGATGGCGGCCCTGGTTGTTGTAGCGGCACACTTGTCTATCTGGATGATCGACCAGAGCTGGGATTCACGCGCTTACCATGGCCCGGCGGTAATTGCGCTGCGTGAGGGCTGGAATCCGGCTTATGTCACACACAGTTGTGACTGGCGAGCGGATTTTTGCGCGCAATTGTTTGCCACAGCGATTGACCACTACCCCAAGGCCGCCTGGTACGGCGGCGCCCAGTTCTACGCGTTGTGGGGCGACATCGACGCGGCCAAAACCCCCAATTTACTCATGCTGGTATTGGTCTTTCTGGTAGCGCATCACTGTGTATCGCGTTGGTTGCCCGGCCAGACGGCATGTATCTGGTTGTCGACATTCGTGCTGGCGGGCTGCCCTGTGCTGCTGACCCAACTGTTTTCCGGCTATATCGACGGATTGATGGCTGCCGCGCTCACGTGCCAGATCCTGCTCCTGGCGGATTTCCTGTTGCTGCAGGAGCGGGGGTCGCTCTGGCGTGCTGCTGTCATGCTGCCCTACCTGGCCAATCTCAAGTTGACGGGGTTGGTATACGGGCTGCTGTTCATTGCGCTCGCCGCGCTTTACCTGCTGGTCCGCGCACGTCACCAACTCCTTCCTTTTTTCAAATGGCAAGCAGCGGCAGTGTTATTGGCTTTGTTGTTGGGCTTCAATCCGTATGGCACCAACCTGCGTGATCACGGCAATCCGTTTTACCCCGCGTACCAGTCAGCCAGCAGCGTGATTGATCAGCAGGCGGCGCCGTGGTTCATGGCAAAAGACCGTGTATCGCAATTCCTGATTGCTACGTTTTCGGTACAGAATGGCCCCCTCTGGTGGGAGCCCGTCTTGGCGGCTCCGCTGACACCCCCGATGCATTCGCCTTCGGTGGAAACGCGCTTTGGTGCTTTCGGGCCGCTGTTTTCGGCGATCATACTGTTCGCTGCTTTGATGTTGCCATTGTTGCGGCGGGATATTTTTGGTGTGCTGGCGCTCGCCGTGCTGTTGAGTATTTTTATTACGTCTGCCGCGTGGTGGGCCCGGTTGGCGCCCCAGGCGTGGCTGGCCGTTGCGCTGGTGCCGCTGGGGATTTGCCGCCTGTACCGCGAAGGTTGGCGACACGAGCTGGCCTGTGCGCTGCTGCTGGTCATGGCGGCCAACAATATCCTGGTCATGCGGTCGGCGTATTACGCGCAATACCGGGCTGCCAGCCAGTTACATGCNNCCGCCACAAGCTGGCCGGCGTCTTGCAGGATTTCAACGCGTCACCGGAAGGCTGCGCATCGTCGAAAGATAACCGCATTTTTGTCATTTGCCGCTAGGGCAGTTAACCCCCCTTTCCGGAGGCGCTTCCTTCGGTTTTCCTGCTTCGGTTTTCCTGTTGGAGCTACCCAGTGTTTTTGTGTATGCTCCGCCGCCTCTAACCAGCGCACCCAAGGGAGAGCCCCATGCTGATTGGCGTTATAAAAGAAACTGCTGCCGGCGAGAATCGCGTCGCAGCCACGGCAGAGACGGCAAAGAAGTTTGTTGGTCTCGGATATCAGGTGGTGGTCGAGAGTGGTGCCGGCATTGCGTCCAGCTGCCCGGATGAGCACTTCACGGCTGCGGGCGCTACCGTTGTTGCTTCAGCGGCTGATGCATTGAAAGATGCGGATATCGTGCTGAAAGTGATTGCGCCAACGGCGGCCGAAGCGGCGTTGATGAAATCTGGCGCCATCGTGCTGGCGGCTTTTGCTCCGCACGCGAACGACAATCTCGAGGCTTACGCCGCCAANNCCCGCGTATCACGCGTGCGCAAAGCTCCGACATCCTTTCCTCGCAAGCCAACGTCGCCGGGTACAAGGCGGTGATGCTGGCAGCCAATGAATACCAGCGCATGTTCCCGATGTTGATGACAGCTGCAGGCACCATCAAACCTGCGCGTGTGGTAATCCTCGGTGTCGGCGTTGCTGGTCTGCAGGCGATTGCCACGGCCAAGCGTCTCGGCGCGATCGTCGAAGCCTCCGACATGCGCCCTGCTGCGAAAGAACAGGTGGAGTCGCTCGGTGGCCGTTGGCTCGATGTGCCTATGAGCGACGAAGAAAAAG
>DDBK01000134.1 GCA_002333095.1 Cellvibrionales bacterium UBA2034 | reverse complement strand
TGTTCAGCAATAACGAGAGTTGCCATATCAGATCACCTTCGCTTCGTTTTTCAGTTTATCGACCAGTGTCGCGACATCCGCCACCTTGATACCTGCCTTGCGTTCAGCTGGCGGCTCAACCTTGAGTGTCTTGATGCGTGGGGACACATTCACACCCAGTGACTCAGGTGTTACGACATCCAGCTGTTTTTTCTTGGCTTTCATGATGTNNTGTTTGGCAGTGACGCGTAACGCGGCTCGTTCAAACGCAAATCGGTGGTCGCAATGGCTGGCAATGTGAGGTTCACCGTCTGCAAGCCACCGTCGATTTCGCGGGTAACTGCAATCTTGTCGCCTTCCACTTTAACGACAGAAGCAAAGGTGCCTTGCGACAAGCCAGCCAGCGCAGCCAGCATCTGGCCGGTCTGGTNNGTTGTCACCGTCGATAGATTGTTTACCCAGAATCACCAGGCCGGGCTTCTCCTGATCGACAATCGCTTTCAGGGCTTTGGCCACTGCCAGCGGCTGCACTTCAGCATCGGTTTCAACCAGAATGCCGCGGTCAGCACCCAGCGCCAGCGCTGTGCGAATTTGTTCCTGGGCAGTTTTGTCACCCACAGAAACGGCAACGATTTCAGTGGCAATGCCGGCTTCTTTCAAGCGCACAGCCTCTTCCACCGCAATTTCACAAAATGGGTTAACTGCCATCTTGACGTTGGTCAGATCAACACCTGTACCGTCCGCTTTGGGACGAACCTTAACGTTTGCGTCTGCGACGCGCTTGACTGCAACCAGAATCTTCATGGATTCCTCGTTCATGTAAGTGGGCAAAAGGAAATGGCGATCTAAGAGCGGTCAGGGAACCGGTCGCCACCTGTTGATAACACCGTTTTCAAGGCGCGCGTATGGTGAACGCTGCCAGTGCCAAAATCAATAGTCAGAAACCAGAGTGCCAATATGGGAATCCCTTCGTCTGCCGTTGCTTGACTAGCCCCTGTTTTCTGGTTAAAAAAGCAACACAGTGACAAAACCATAACAGACAGTCGCTGACAACAAGACAATATGACAGCATTCAGGGGCGTGGGCTACGTCTGGAATGCTTAAGGGAAGATGTATAAGTTGAGGGCTGTACCATGCCAACAGGCACTGTGAAGTGGTTTAACAACGCCAAGGGATATGGATTTATCCTGCCAGACAGCGGAGGCGAAGATTTATTTGCCCACTTTTCCACCATCGCAATGGAAGGCTACAAAACCCTGAAGGCTGGCCAACAAGTCAGTTACGATATTATCCAGGGTCCCAAGGGACTGCACGCCACCAATATTGTCGCCCCCTCGCAATCCCCCCAAGCGAAAACACCCGAAACCACTTGATACCTGTAAACGCCGGGCAATAAAAAGCCCGCATAGCGGGCTTTTTACGCGTTGCTGGCAAACCCAGCAGCATTACATGTGCTTGATCATCTCGTCGCCAAACTGGGAGCAAGACATCAACTTTGCACCATCCATCAAGCGCTCGAAGTCATACGTCACTGTTTTGGCCTGAATGGCTCCATCCATGCCCTTGATCACCAGATCCGCAGCTTCAGACCAACCCAGGTGACGCAACATCATTTCAGCTGACAGGATCAGGGAACCGGGATTTACCTTGTCCTGACCAGCGTACTTCGGTGCAGTGCCGTGTGTGGCTTCAAACATGGCAATGGTGTCTGACAGGTTGGCGCCGGGCGCGATACCGATACCACCTACCTGGGCTGCCAATGCATCGGAGATGTAATCGCCGTTCAGGTTGAGGGTAGCAATAACACTGTACTCTTCAGGGCGCAGCAATATCTGCTGCAGGAAGGCATCAGCAATGGCATCTTTTACTACAATGTTCTTGCCCGTTTTCGGATTCTTGAATTCACACCACGGACCTTCACCGATCAACTTCGCACCAAATTCATTCTGCGCCAACGCATACGCCCAGTCACGGAATCCACCTTCAGTGAATTTCATGATATTGCCTTTGTGCACAATCGTCACAGAGGGCTTGTCGTTGTCGATAGCATACTGGATAGCTTTACGCACCAGGCGTTCAGTACCTTCTTTTGATACAGGCTTCACACCGATGCCACAATTTTGTGGAAAGCGGATTTTTTTCACGCCCATTTCTTCGGTCAGGAATTTGATCACTTTAGTGGCTTCATCAGAACCGGCCTTCCACTCGATGCCTGCGTAAATATCTTCGGCATTCTCGCGGAAAATCACCATGTCAGTTTTTTGCGGTTCTTTTACAGGGCTAGGCACACCCTTGAACCAGCGCACTGGCCGCAAACAGACATACAAATCCAGCTCCTGACGCAGTGCTACGTTCAAGGAACGGAAACCACCACCCACCGGTGTAGTCAACGGACCCTTGATCGACACCACAAAATCCTTGATGGCATGCAGGGTTTCTTCCGGGAACCAGTTGCCTTCGTACATTTCGGCAGATTTTTCGCCACAATAGATTTCCATCCAGGCAATTTCTTTTGCGCCGTTGTAGGCTTTTTTCACTGCAGCATCGATAACCTTGCGCATAACCGGTGTGATATCCACGCCCGTACCATCCCCTTCAATAAAAGGAATAATGGGCTTGCTGGGTACATTCAGGGAGTAATCCGGATTGGTAGTGATTTTTTCACCGTGTGCAGGAATCTGTATTTTCTGGTAGTTCATGGCTTTACTCCGATAATATGTACCCGAACAATGCGTACATCCAGGCAAGGTAAGCGCCCTTGTGAGGCGGCAACTGGAAGCAATTATATACGACTCATGCTAGCGCCTTGTAGTTTTTCTACAGGAAGAACGGTCATCTCTTTGCTGTATTTAATGGATCACTACACCCATGCCCCGACTGGTACTGTTCAATAAACCCTATGGCGTGCTCTCGCAATTCACTGACGAGAGCGGCAGGCCAACACTCAAACAGTATTTTGCTGACGAGCACATCTATCCTGCGGGCAGGCTCGACTTTGACTCGGAAGGTTTGCTCCTGCTGACCGATGATGGCCCGCTCCAGCATTACATCAGCGACCCACGCTTCAAACAGCCCAAGACGTATCAGGTACAGGTAGACGGTGAAATAAGCGAAGCAGCCATCCGACAGCTACAAAAAGGCATTACGCTGAAAGATGGCCCCACCCGCCCGGCTGGGGCACGCCGCATCGAAGCACCGGAAAACCTGTGGCATCGTGACCCGCCCATCCGCTACCGCGCCGCCATTCCTACGAGCTGGCTGGAATTGACGATTACCGAGGGACGCAACCGTCAGGTGCGACGCATGACAGCGGCTGTAGGCTTTCCTACGCTGAGGCTGATCAGGACACAGATCGGCAACTGGGGACTGGATGGCATGCAACCCGGGCAATGGCGTGACATCACGGTGGAAGCCCCTACACCGCCTGCCAACGTCCGGCCGCCTGCTCGTCCTTCTGTTTCTGTTCAACCCAGTACTCGCCGTCGGCGGTAATTTCCTTCTTCCAGAAGGGGGCGCGGGTTTTCAGGTAATCCATGATGAACTCAGCCGCTGCAAATGCCGCTGCGCGATGACTGGCAGATACGCCGACAAACACAATANNCCTGCCGATGCGATGGATGACTCGTACCACTTTCAGCGGCCACTGTTGTTCAGCTTCACTGATAATGGCTGCGATGCTGGCTTCTGCCATACCCGGATAGCATTCCAGCTCCATCGCCAGCAAGGCACCGTGCTCACCATGTGGTCGCACCAGACCAGAGAATGTCACTACCGCACCGGGCTGATCTGCCTTGGATAAAAATTGATATTCTTCTTTAATATCAAAATCTTGTTCGCCAATCCTAATGTACATTCTAACCGCCAGTGACCGGCGGGTAGAATGCTATCTCGTCGCCAGGTTTCAGTATTGCATCATCGCCGTGTACAACATGCTGGTTGATGGCCACAATACAACGAGAATCACTGAATACTTTCAATGCGTTAGGATGCCTATCTCGAACCAGTCTTTTCAGTTCCCCGACATTGGCAGGGCTGAAATCCAGACTCTCTTCTGGCATTTGCATCCATTCACGGTATTTTGCGAAGTACTTTATGTTAATCATAAATCAATATAATTCATAAAGTTACAATGACAACTTAAGGCAACTTGTCAATTTTATAGTCGCCACTTTTGCCACCGGTTTTTTCCAGCACACGCAGCCCTGCGATCACCATACCCTTATCCAGCGCCTTGCACATATCGTAGATGGTCAATGCAGCAATACTGGCGGCTGAGAGCGCCTCCATTTCCACACCAGTTTTACCAGACAGCTTACACAAGGCTTCAATCCGGACACGGCTATGGGCTACGTCTGGTTCAAAATCAACGGTTACTGCAGAGAGCGCCAAAGGATGGCATAGCGGGATGAGGTTACTGCATTGCTTGGCTCCCTGAATGCCAGCAATACGTGCTGTGGCCAGCACGTCGCCTTTGGGAACCCCGCCTTCGAGAATGGCTGCCAACGTAGCGGACTGCATCTGAATCCAGACTTCAGCTCGTGCCTCACGCACCGTGGCTGGCTTATCGGTGATGTCCACCATGTGCGCTTCGCCACGGGCATTGAGGTGCGTCAACTCAGGCATCAGTTTCCTGTCGCTACCTTGCCTGAAAACACTTCGATCAGGCCGATATCTTTTATCAGCTTGGCTTTCATCTTATTGCCCACCAGTACCAGCCCGGCTTTATCCGCATTTGGCGTAGCCGTGATGATATCTGCGTAACCATCCAGATCGATATCGCCGGCACTGGCCAAAGACAGCCCATAGTAATCTTTGGGGCGATTGCCCACTAGCGAGAACAACACAGCGCCAGTGCCATCCAGACCGTATACCGCACCAACATCTCTCAGTACCTTGGCTTTTTTCCTGCCAACCGGGGGCAGAGTCCTGTCACGG
>DDBK01000025.1 GCA_002333095.1 Cellvibrionales bacterium UBA2034 | reverse complement strand
CCGCCAGTGCATCCGTGTGTGTTTCCAGTGTGGGCAGGAGACTCGTTGCACCATGGCCGTAAGCATCGGCTTTCACCACTGCCATGATCTGACTGCCGGGAGCCAGCCTGCGGACAGTATTCAAATTGTGGGCAATGGCGGCGAGGTGGATAATGGCGCGGGTTTTCATGCAATCTACAGGCAGTTAACAGTCTGCGGGTTAGTGTGAGCCCCAATGATAGCGGCTTGCTGCTAGACTGACGAGAAGAAGCCCGTTTGTGAGAGGGGAGAAATATTGCATGCCAAAAGGTTTTGGCAACAAGCTGGTGGTCGCCATTTCCTCGCGGGCACTGTTCAATCTGGATGCAAGCCATGCCATTTATGAGCAGCAAGGGCTGAAATCCTATGCTGCCTATCAGGTGGAAAACGAAGACAAGCCACTGGATCCCGGCGATGCTTTCCCGCTGGTCCAAAAGCTGTTGGGTATCAATGCATTGTTGGCGGGTGAACCGAGGGTGGAGGTGATCCTGCTGTCTCGCAATACAGCAGATACGGGTTTGCGTGTGTTCAACTCTATCCAGCACTATCAATTGCCTATCGTGCGTGCTGCATTTTGTGGTGGCCATTCCCCTTATCCCTATGCCAGTGCGTTTGGCTGTCACCTGTTCCTCTCAACGGAAGCTGACGACGTTCGCCATGCGCTGGAGAATGGATTGGCGGCTGCCACCTTGTTGCCGTCTTCCAGCCAGCAGCGGGATACCCCTGAAATCCGCTTTGCGTTCGACGGTGATGCCGTGTTGTTTTCGGATGAGGCCGAGCGAATCTATAAATCCAGCGGTCTGGATGCCTTTGCCGCCAGCGAACAGGCTGCTGCCAGGGAGCCGCTGAGTGGAGGCCCTTTCAAGCCCTTTCTGCAAGCACTACAAGGCTTGCAGGCCGAGTTTTCCGGCGAGAATTGCCCTATACGCACAGCATTGGTGACGGCACGCTCTGCACCAGCCCATGAACGGGTAATACGCACATTGCGTGCATGGAATATCCGTATTGATGAGTCGTTGTTCCTCGGTGGACTGGATAAAGGCGAGTTTCTCAAGGCCTATGGTGCGGATGTTTTTTTTGATGACCAGCAGGGCCATTGTTTGTCGGCATCACGCCATGTGCCCACCGGCCACGTGCCGCACGGTGTTGCTAATGAATAGTGTTGCCAATGAATAGACTTGTGAGCACACAATAAAAAGAGGGAAAGTATTATGAAATTGCAGCAGCTGCGATACATCTGGGAAGTGGCGCATCACGATTTGAATGTGTCTGCTACCGCGCAAAGTCTATTTACATCACAGCCTGGCATCAGCAAGCAGATCCGTTTGCTGGAAGATGAACTGGGTGTGGAAGTTTTTGCACGCAGCGGCAAGCACCTTACGCATGTCACCAAGGCAGGTGAAGCCATTTTGCAAGGTGCAGGCGAGATACTGCGCAAGGCAGAAAGCATCAAGCAGATTGCGCAGGAATTCAGTGACCCGAAAAAAGGCAGCCTCAGTATTGCCACCACGCATACGCAAGCACGTTATGCTCTGCCAGCGGTGATCGCATCATTTATCAAGCGCTACCCGGATATTGCGATGCACATGCATCAGGGATCACCTATGCAGATTGCCGAGATGGCGGCAGATGGCTCAGTGGATTTTGCAATTGCGACGGAAGCGCTGGAATTGTTCAATGACCTGATCATGTTGCCGTGTTACCGCTGGAACCGTTGCATTCTGGTGCCTAAAGACCATCCGTTGTGCCAGGTATCGCATTTGTCACTCAAGGATGTAGCGAGTTACCCGGTCGTTACCTATGTTTTTGGTTTTACTGGCCGTTCCAAACTGGATGATGCATTTATCAAGCAGGGGCTTGAGCCTCGCGTGGTATTTACTGCGACCGATGCTGACGTTATCAAGACATATGTGCGGTTAGGATTGGGTATCGGCATTGTGGCGCATATGGCCTATGAACCGGCTATGGACAGTGACCTTGTGGCACTGGATGCCAGCCATCTGTTTGAATCCAGTGTGACGCGCATCGGTATCCGGCGCGGCACGTTTATTCGTGGGTATATGTACGATTTTATCGAGGCATTTGCCCCGCATCTGAAAAAAGAACTGGTGATGGAGGCATTCGAGCAGCACACCCATCAGGAAATTGAAGCATTGTTTTCAGGTATTGAGTTACCCGTGTATTGATTGTCGATTACTGTATCCCTGCACGGCACTCCCAGCATTGTACATACACATGATTGGGATCATTCAGTAGTTGCAAGGAGGCCAGGCTCTGCATGGCGGGTAACTGGCTGATGGCGTACAGTATTTTTGCTGTAGAACGAGGCAACATACTTTCTGTGCCAAAATCCTTCAGCAGCGTTTCCCATGTGCCTAGTTCAGGCTCGTAATAGTCTGGCTCATATTTCTCAACTTTTGCCAGTGACGCGGCAGCGGCAATGGCTGCATCCAGCTCGCCGAGATGATCCACCAACCCCAGGGTTTTTGCATGTGCGCCGGTCCATACACGACCTTGTGCAATCCGGTCTATTGTCTCTGGCGAACGCTTGCGTCCCGCTGCAACCAGCCGCAGGAATTCCTGGTAGGTAAACTCTACACCTTGTTGTAATACTCGCGCTGCGAGTGGATTCATCGGACGGTCAAGTTGCATCGCGTCAGCCAATGCAGTGGTGCTGTAACCATCGCTGTGTATGCCATATTTACCCAAGGTATTTTCCAGTGTGGGAATCACGCCAAACACGCCAATGGAACCGGTAATGGTGGTGGGCGATGCCCAGATTTCATTGGCACTGCTGGCAATCCAGTAACCGCCTGATGCAGCAACACCTCCCATGGATGCCACTACAGGTTTGCCATCTGCCTGTGCTGCTGCGAGTTCCTCGCGAATCAGTTCCGATGCAAACGCGCTGCCGCCGGGGCTATCAATGCGCAATACAATGGCGGCGACATTTTCATCTTCACGTGCGCTGCGTATGAGGTCGATCAATGTTTCTGCGCCTGCGTTGCCTGCTGGCTGGTAGCCGTCCATGATTTGCCCGCTTGCCTGGATCACAGCAATGCGCGGTGCATTGTCGAGTAATTTGCCGGCTTCCTGGCGAGTCAATACATGACGGTAGTACGCATTGGTATTGATCGTTTCTGCTTTTCCACTGCCTGTCAGTGCGTCCACTATTTTTTCAGCGTCTGTTCGCGAGGCTATCGCATCTACCAGCCCGTACCGCATTGCCAGAGCTGCAGCATTGTTTCCGTTTTCTGCCAGCAATTGATCTTGCCGGTTGATGAAAATATCAATACTGCCGGGTTCCAGTTTGCGTCGTTGCTCTATTGCACTCCGGTAATACGCCCATTGTTCATCCATCCATTGCGCAAGGTTTTCGCGCGCTTCAGGTGACATGTCATTGCGGATAAACGGTTCGACAAAGGATTTGAACTGACCGGCACGGAATACATGGACGGTCACTGCCAGATTGTCCAGCAAATCCTTGAGATAGGTCTGGTAAGCGCCGAAACCGTACAGTTGCAAACTGCCCATCGGGTTCAGATAAATCTTGTCGGCGACACTCGCCAGGTAATACTGTCCCTGGCTGAAATTGTCTCCGATAGCAATCACGGGTTTACCGCTGGTTTTGAATTCAGTGATCGCCCCGGTGATGCTATCCAGTTTGCTCAAGTCGCTGGCAGCCAGCCAATTTGTCTTGATCACCATGCCCTTGATGTTGTCATCATGCTGGGCCCAGCGAATAGCAGATGTCATTTCATGCAAGACGGTGTCTGCCGGTTGTTCGTTATCCGGTTGCATCAGGCGAGCCAGTGGGTCTGCATAATTGCGTTGTTCAACAATGGCAGGGCCGGGTTCAACGTACAGAATTGTGTTGCCAGACAAGGTTGCTTTCTTGTCATCATCCAGCGAGCCAACAAACAGGATAACGAGTATCCCCAACAGCAGTAAATTGGCAATGGCGCCACGCAACCAGCTCAGTGCTTGCCATGGAAAAACCAGTAGGGTGCGTAACATATTTTTCATGCCGGGATCCGGGTTATATCTGGTCTTGTAAACGCTGCCAGCGAACAAACAGCAAGGATGTGGTAAACAAAAAAAGAATATCGGCCGACATCAGTGAATAGAACACGGGATGTCCGCTGGTGGCTGTGTTATCAATTGCTGATAGCAAATGAAACAGGATAATAAAGCACAACCATATGCCGCTGCGTGCGCGACGCTGTACCAGCCCCGGTAAAATCAACAGCAGNNCCGTGCAATGTCATTATTTTTTACCCAGTGCAATGGCAAGGGTGGCAAGGCGTTTACCCAATGCCTGGCACAGTTTTACTTCATCATCACTCAGTTGGGTGTTTTCCTTGTTTGCAAGATGGGATGCACCATAAGGTGTGCCGCCTGTGCGGGTATGGTGTAACGACTCTTCTGTATAGGGAATCCCAGTAATTAACATGCCATGGTGCATCAGCGGCAGCATCATGCTGAGCAAAGTGGTTTCCTGCCCGCCATGCAATGAAGATGTGGATGTAAACACCGCCCCCGGTTTGTTGACCAATGCACCGGATGCCCACAAACCGGCGGTACCATCGAGAAAATATTTCATCGCTGCTGCCATGTTGCCAAAACGTGTCGGGCTGCCGAGTGCCAGTCCTGCGCAATGCTGCAGGTCGTCCAGTGTGCAATAAATTGCGCCATCAGCTGGAACAGCCGGTGCAGTAGCTTCGCAATCGGCTGAGATCGCCGGCACTGTCCGAAGGCGCGCTTCCATGCCGCTCACTTGCTCGATCCCGCGAGCAATCTGCTGTGCCATAGCGGCTGTTGCACCATAGCGGCTGTAGTACAGCACCAGAATGTAGGGGTTTTTCTCAGGCATCTAAAAAATCTCCAGGACTTTTTCTGGTGGACGGCCGATGACGGCGCGGGTGCCGTTGATGACAATGGGGCGCTCAATCAGGCGCGGGTGTGTGCACATCGCAGCGATCAGGTCGTTCTCGGTGAGTGCTGGATTATCAAGCTGTAATTGCCTGAATTCTTCTTCGCCTTTACGCAGCAAATCCCTGGCATGAATCCCGAGTTTTTTCAGTATGGCTTTCAGGGTCTTTGGGTCGGGTGGTGTTTCAAGATACAGGACTATATCCGGCACAATACCTTTTTCTTCCAGTAAGCCAAGTGCCTGACGGGATTTGGAACAGCGGGGGTTGTGATAAATGGTTGCCATGATCAATACAGATTGATAAGTTAAAGACGTGGAATGCAGGAGAACGATAACAATACTGCTTAAGGGAGGCAAAGACCATGATAATAGCGAAAAGCATCATGCGAGTGATACTGATACCCGTGCTGGCAATTTTTCTTTTCTCATGTGGCAAGGAAGCGCCGCCAGTGACGCTGGAGTTACTGGATGGCAACACACTGCAACAAGCAGACTGGCAAGGCAAATGGGTTTATATCAATTACTGGGCTGAATGGTGCAAACCTTGCGCTGAAGAAATCCCGGAAATTAACCAGTTTGCTGCTGCCAGATCGCATGTTCTGGTGTTGGGGGTGAATTTTGACAAACCCTCGGTGGCCGATTTGCTGCGTCAGGCCAATGGCTTCCGCATTGCATTTCCGGTGGTGACTAGCGACATCCAGCTGGCGTTCCCGCACCCTGTGCCACAGGGGTTGCCATCGACCATCGTGATCAATCCGGAAGGCAAGATTGTCGATACGCTGCAGGGGCCGCAAACACAGGCAACATTGGCCCAGGCCATGAAGCTGTAACATGTGAAGTTGTAAGGGGTGAAGTGGTAAGGCGCGGGTCAACCGCCGAGATAGGCTGCCTTGACGGCGGGATTGTGTAGCAGGTTTTGCGCACTGTCCTGCAGCGTGATTTCGCCGTGTTCCATCACATAGCCCCGGCTGGCCAGTGAGAGCGCCGCATTGGCATTCTGCTCTACCAACAGCACGCTCACGCCTTCACGGTTGATGGTAGCAATCACTTCAAGAATCTACCGGACCAGCAGGGGCGCCAGTCCCATGCTGGGTTCATCCAGCAAAAGCAACCGCGGCTTGCTCATCAGTGCCCTGGCAATCGCCACCATCTGCTGTTCGCCGCCGGATAAAGTGCCGGCTGCCTGTTGCTGCCTTTCTGCCAGTCTTGGGAACAGCGTGTAGGCATGTTCAATATCCTGCCGGATGCCTGCCTTGTCCTGGCGATGGTAGGCACCCATCTGCAGGTTTTCCAGCACGCTCATGTCGCCAAAGATGCCCCGGCCTTCGGGTACCAACGCCAGTCCCTGTGATACCAGGGCATGGGCAGGCGTATTTCGCAGATTGCAGCCGGCAAAATGGATCTCGCCGGATGACGGCGTNNGCAAAGTGAATCTCGCCTGTTGATGGCGTTAATAGTCCGGCAATGCTCTTCAGCAGTGTGCTTTTGCCAGCGCCGTTGGCTCCGATCAGGCAGACCAGTTCGCCCGGCATCACCTGCAGGGACACACCGCGCAATGCCTTGATGGCGCCGTAACTGACATCCAGATGCCTGATGTCCAGCAACGCACTGGATGGGTTGTTCATACTCAATCCGTACTCAGTCTGTAGTCGGCAGGCCGCCGTCAGGCAGCTGTTCGCCAGGCAACAGAGGCCACAGGGTTTTGTGCTTTGGATGCGCTTCGGCNNGGTGTAGTAGTACAAGGCCAGTGACCGGCGCGCACGCCCCGGTGGGCAGGTGAGGGGGTGTGGGTGGCCATGCCAGGTGTCACTGCCTGTGCTGAAGATGATCAGGCGCTTGGCGATAGGCAATACACGCTTCTGGCAAGCCGTCAGTTGCCGGTCCCACAGTTCCAGGTGGCCACCGTATTCATCGTGCCAGTCATCGTTGAGGTAGAGCAGCAAGTTGATGCGGCGATCCAGATCATAGATACGGTGTTTGTTGAAATCGGCATGGACGCGTAACAAGCCGCCGGGCAAGGTCTGGTGTGTGCCGCCGCCCAGCAGGCGTGGATCCGGCAGGAGGTTCTGGATGCCCGTCAGTTTCTCGAGAAACAGGATAAACGCCTGCGACTGCATCTCCCAGAGCACATGGCGTACGAATGGGTCGAAAGCCTGTTCGTTGCGTATGCCCAGTTTGTTTTTCTGCGCCGGCAGACGTTTGGTGTCTTCATCCACAAAAGCGGTATTGTCACGCTCCTGCAAGTTGGGGTCGGCGGGAGGAAAACCCGATTGCAGCCGCTGCTCGATCTCGTCGGTCACAAAATCGTCAATGACGATGTGGGGAAAGGGCATAGCTGCCTTGTAAGCGGGGGCCTCGTGCTCGGCCAGGGCATTCAGTGCGCTGTAGTCAAAGACATACTCGCCGGCCAGGCCCTTGAATTGTGGATTGATCATGGATTGGGATTACCGAATATCCAGCTATTGGCGGCCATGCTAGCATCGCGTCTGCTGAAAATTAAGGATTCATGTCATGAGATTTGAAGGTACAGACAAATACGTTGCCACCAGTGACCTGCAAATGGCCGTCAATGCCGCTGTCACCTTGCAACGCCCGCTACTGATCAAAGGCGAACCAGGTACCGGCAAAACGCTGCTGGCAGAGGAAGTGGCCAGTGCACTGGGCAAGCGATTGATCCAGTGGCACATCAAATCCACCACCAAGGCCCAGCAGGGTTTGTATGAATACGACGCGGTGTCCCGCCTGCGTGACTCGCAGCTGGGCGATGACCGGGTGCATGACATCCGCAATTACATCAAGCGCGGCAAGTTGTGGGATGCGTTTGATTCCGACGAGCAGGTTGTGCTGCTGATTGATGAAATCGACAAGGCAGATATCGAGTTCCCGAATGATTTGCTCGTCGAGATCGACAAGATGGAATTCTTTGNNATGAAAAAGAATTGCCGGATGCCTTTTTGCGCCGCTGCTTTTTCCACTTCATCAGTTTTCCGGATCGCGAGACAATGCTGAAAATTGTGGATGTGCATTATCCGACTATCCAGCATGATCTGGTGAAAGAAGCGCTGGATGTGTTTTTTGATGTGCGCAAGATTCCGGGGCTGAAGAAAAAACCGTCAACATCAGAATTGATTGATTGGCTCAAGCTGTTGATGGCAGACAACCTGCCGGATGAAATCCTGAAGAACCGTGATGCCACCAAAGCGATTCCACCGCTTTACGGCGCGTTGCTGAAAAACGAGCAGGATGTCCATATGCTGGAGCGTCTGGCATTTATGGCACGCAGGGAAGGGCGTTAAACCCGTATGACAGTTGCCGTCTCCCAAGCCAGTAGCCTGGAATATTTGCGCGAAGGTTTTCGTCTCTTGTGGCATCCGGAACTGCGTGGTTACGTGGTGATTCCGCTGCTCATCAACACATTGGTATTTGGTGGATTGTTCTGGTTCAGCTTGCATGCCATTGGTCTGGCTATCCAGGCCGCCGTAGACTGGTTGCCCGATTGGCTGGACTGGTTGCGTTGGGTGATGTGGCCAGTATCTGTTCT
>DDBK01000090.1 GCA_002333095.1 Cellvibrionales bacterium UBA2034 | reverse complement strand
CCAGCCTGTCATTTCCGCCATCAATGGCCCTGCTATTGGCGGCGGGTTTTGCCTGTCGATGATCACCGATATCCGGATTGCATCGGAAACCGCTGTATTTCGTGCCGCCGGCATCAACAATGGACTGACATCTGCCGAGCTCGGGCTGAGCTACACCCTGCCCCGCGCGATCGGCTCTACCCGCGCCTTTGAAATCATGCTGACCGGCCGTGATGTCGTCGCAGAAGAAGCCGAACGCATCGGTATCGTGTCGAAAGTTGTGCCGCCCGAAAAACTGATGGACACCTGTTATGAGATGGCGGGCCAGATCCTGCAGCACAGCCATATCGGAGTGGAATTGTCGAAACAGATGCTCTGGGCCGGGATGCAGGCGAGTAACTTGCATTCGCATATGAATCACGAAGGCCACGCCCAACTGTATGTGCGCATGACGACCAAAAATTTCGAGGAAGCCATCAAGGCCCGCAAGGAAAACCGCAAACCTGATTTTAAAGATTGAGACAGGGCCCGGCCGTTGAGCGCTCACCTGCAACTTCAAGATATCGGCTGCGAGAAAGGCCAACAACCCCTGTTTTCCGGTCTGGATTATTCGCTGGCAAAAGGCGAGCTGTTACATGTTGCCGGCGAAAATGGTAGCGGTAAAACCACCCTGCTACGCATTCTGGCCGGGGTGAATCGTGACTACTCAGGCAACGTATTGTGGAATGGTGAAAACATTCGCACCCACTGGCCCGTTTATGCACAAGACATCCTTTATATTGGCCATCAACCAGCCATCAAGGCCCAGCTGACGGCACGCGAAAACCTGCTGTGGTACGCCCACTGTGTCGGCGCCACTGCAACGCAAGCTTCTGCAGCATTGTCAGACATGGGACTGCGCAACAAGGCGGATATTCCCTGCCATCAGCTGTCTGCTGGCCAGCAGCGGCGCGTAGTGCTAGCAAGGCTGATATTCAGCCAACAGGCACTCTGGATACTGGATGAACCGCTCACAGCACTCGATGCCAAAGGTTTTGAACCGATTCTCCAATGCCTGCGCAACCATCTGCAGCGTGGTGGCATCACTGTGATGACCACCCATCACGGTATGGAGAAAATCAATCTACCTCATCGACAATTGTTGTTGGGGGATGCATGAATATCCTGCTGGCAACCTTCCATCGCGAGTGGCAACTGGCATGGCGCAATCTGGCAGATGCAGTCAATCCTGTTGCGTTTTTCCTGATGGTGATTGCACTCGTGCCATTGGGTACTGGCACAGATAAAACACTGCTCGCCGCGATTGCCCCCGGCATACTCTGGGTGGCGGCTTTGCTCGCCAGTCTGTTGTCCGTCGATATGCTGTTCCGGCGCGACTATGACGACAGCACACTCGAGCAATACCTGCTGTTGCCGGACTGCCTGTACGGCATTGTCTGGATAAAGGTACTGGTGCACTGGCTATTTTCAGGATTGCCATTGGTACTGATTTCGCCGCTTCTGGGCATGATGCTATCCTTGCCGCCCGTTGCCATGCCAGTGCTGATGTTATCGCTTGCCCTGGGCACCATAAGCCTGTCGCTGATCGGTGCTATTGGCGCTGCATTAACGGTAAGCCTGCGGCGCGGCGGCTTGTTGATTGCGGTCATTGTCCTGCCCCTCTACATCCCGGTACTGATTTTTGGCGCAAGTGCTACAGCACAAGCTGCCGGCGGCATATTTCCTGCCGGCCAGCTGGCCATCCTGGGTGCTTGTGCGCTGTTTGCACTGGGGCTATCACCTCTGGTGGTGATGGCTGGCTTGAAAAATGCTTTGGAATCATAATGTTAGAAAACAAACCTAATGTATTTACTAGCTTAAGAATCTGGTTTCATCGCTGGGGCTCACCGCCATGGCTATACCAGATGAGCGGCACGCTGCTGCCATGGCTTGCCGTTCTCACCGCAGCACTGATTCTGACCGGTACTGTATGGGGACTGGCATTTGCGCCGGAAGATGCGCGCCAGGGCAACAGTTTCCGCATTATCTATTTACATGTTCCTGTTTCATTTCTGGCGCTGGCTGGCTACTACATCATGGCACTGGCGGGCTGCATCGGGCTTGTCTGGCGCATGAAAGTTGCTTTCTGGGCACTGCGCGCCGCTGCACCCATCGGGGCAGCATTGACGTTCATTGCACTGGCTACGGGTTCCATCTGGGGCAAACCCACCTGGGGCACATGGTGGGAATGGGATGCGCGCATTACATCGATGTTGATCCTGTTTTTTCTCTATCTGGGTGTGATGGCCCTGGCTAATGCCTACCAGAACCGTGACAGCGGCAATCGTGCAGCCAGCATGCTCGCGATTGTCGGCATGGTGAATATCCCGATTATTTACAAGTCCGTGGATTGGTGGAACACACTGCATCAGGGCGCTTCTCTGAAACTGACGTCTGCCCCCACTATCCACGGCTCCATGCTTTATCCCCTGCTGATAATGATTGCGGGGTTTTACCTTTTTTATGCTCTGCTGTTGTTACTGAATTTGCGTTGTGAAATCCTCACCCACGAACGCAATAGCCGATGGCTACAAGACTTGTTACGGGTAAAAGGCTGATGTATTTCGAATCCCTGCACGATCTTTTTTTCATGAATGGCCATGGCATGTATGTCTGGAGCGCCTATGCCATCGGCTTTGCTGTATTGGCAGCATTGCTGTGGTTTCCGTTATCGCGTCACACGCAACTGAAAAAAAACNNTGACGGGAGCACAATAACCATGCATCCCATCCGCAAACAACGGCTGTTGGTGATTCTAGCCATTATCGTCACATCAAGTATTGCAGTGGGGCTGATCACTTTTGCCCTGCGCGAGAATATGAACCTGTTTTTTCCTCCTGCTGATGTGCTAAGTGGCAAAGCACCACTGGATCGCGTCATCCGGCTGGGGGGATTTGTAGATAAAGGCAGCATCAAGCGAGCAAGCAACAGCCTGACAGTGGAATTTTCCATCGGCGACGGGCAACACAGTATCCCTGTTGTCTACACAGGCATCATTCCCGATTTATTTGCAGAAGAACAGGCAGCCATTGCTAAAGGCACGTGGAATGGAAACGTGTTCACCGCCACTGAAGTGCTCGCCAAGCACGATGAAAACTATACACCTCCAGAAATTCGCGACAGCATGAAACAGATGAATGCACCCAAACCTTCCATGCACCCTGCACCCAAATCATCAGCAGACTAAAAAAACATGATCCCGGAAATTGGTCTCTACTGCCTCATTCTCGCTTTCTGCCTGTCAATTGTGCAAGGCATACTGCCGATGGCAGGCAGTTATATACGTGCAACACGCTGGTTACAGCTGGCTGTGCCGTTGTCACTGCTCAGCTGCCTGTTACTCTGTGCCAGTTTTGCCACACTGGTATATTGTTTTGTTGCTGATGATTTTTCGCTGCAATATGTAGCAAATAACTCCAATACCCAATTACCTGTGCCCTATAAAATCAGTGCAACCTGGGGCGCGCATGAAGGCTCACTGCTTCTGTGGCTGCTGGTATTATCATTGTGGTCTGCCGTGTTCTCCCTTCGCTCCAGCCTGCTGCCTGTTTTAATTCGTGCAAGAATACTGAGCATTCTCGGATTACTCGCTGCGGGTTTTTCTGCTTTTACATTGTTTACATCAAATCCTTTTACACGCAATTTGCCCTTTGTTCCGGATGAAGGCAGCGACCTGAACCCTTTGCTGCAGGATTTCGGACTCATCGTCCATCCACCGATGCTGTACTGCGGATACGTCGGTTTCGCTGTGCCTTTTGCTTTTGCGATTGCTGCATTACTGGAAAAAGATGCAGCAACGCGCACATCGGTCAGCCACGCATGGACGCGTTGGGTAAGGCCCTGGGCGAATACCGCATGGGCTTTTCTCACCATTGGTATTGCACTAGGGAGCTGGTGGGCATACTACGAGCTGGGCTGGGGCGGCTGGTGGTTCTGGGATCCAGTAGAAAATGCTTCTTTTATGCCATGGTTGGCTGGTACCGCGTTAATCCATTCATTGGCAGCCAGTGACAAACGCCAACTGTTTTCAAGCTGGACATTGCTGCTGGCAATTTTTGCGTTTTCACTCAGCTTGCTCGGCACATTTCTTGTGCGCTCTGGCGTGCTGACATCTGTGCATGCT
>DDBK01000044.1 GCA_002333095.1 Cellvibrionales bacterium UBA2034 | reverse complement strand
CTGCAACCCCCGCCCCATAAAACGCTTGACCGATACCAGCGTGTTAAGCGGATCTTCCGCTGCCTGTGCACGCGCCACTGTGCCCACTACTGTTTCACCACCAGCAAGATAGCGCACGGCTGAAGGCATAATCATTTCGCCATTAACATCGGGCAAGGCAACAGGCGTCCCACTGCGCACAGTCGCAACAAGAGAATGGGTTGTACCCAAATCAATACCCACCGCCCGCTTGCGCAAATGCGGCGCAGGACTTTGCCCGGGTTCTGAAATTTGTAATAAAGCCATCTATTTTTCAGCCATCTAATTTTTACTAGTCAAGCAGACGCGCTTGACGATCATCGATTTCCTGCGCCAGCTTGGTCGCAAACTGTAGCTTATCCACCATTAACTGCGCCAGCGGCCAATCGCTGGCTTGCCNNCAACTCCAGCAGATATTGCGCGCGCAACAATGGAGACCTGAGTGTGTTGTACGCTGCATTGACCTGCGCTGCCTGCTGCTGCGCCAACCGCTGCGAGCGTTCGCACTCACGCATGAACCTGTCTGGATGCACTGCCTGTTGCAATTGGCGATAGCGCGAAGACAGCTCCACAAGATCGATATCACAACCCGGCTCAAGACCAAATATGGAAAAGTAATCCTGACGAATATCAAGAGAAGGCTTCAGCGTACAGACAATGGCATGATCGGCAGAGGCAGTCATGACGGCAAAATCAGACGTGAAAGCTTTCGCCGCAACCACACTCGGCGCTGACATTCGGATTATTAAACTGGAATCCTTCGTTCAGGCCTTCTTTGGTGTAATCAAGTTCTGTTCCATCAATGTAGACAAGACTTTTTGCATCCACTACCACTTTGACATCATTACTCTCAAAAACCGCGTCGCCTTCCTGCAGCTCATCAACAAATTCAAGAACGTAAGACAAGCCTGAACAGCCCGTTGTTTTGACACCCAGCCGGATACCCAACCCGCGCCCACGATTTGCGAGATAATTGCGCACATGATTCTGCGCTGCTTCCGTCATTGTTACTGCCATACACCAACCTGTCTCGTTTGCCTTGTCGATTGTCGAACAATTACTGGTCGCGTTTTTGTCTCAGATCATTGATTGCTGCTTTGATAGCATCTTCTGCCAGTACCGAGCAGTGGATCTTGACCGGCGGCAATGCCAATTCTTCAGCAATATCAACATTCTTGATTTGCGAAGCTTCATCAAGTGTCTTGCCCTTGACCCATTCCGTCAGCAAGGAACTGGAAGCAATAGCTGAACCGCAACCATACGTCTTGAATTTGGCGTCTTCAATCACGCCCTGCTCATTCACCTGGATCTGCAGGCGCATAACATCGCCACATGCTGGTGCACCCACCATGCCTGTGCCAACATTCCTGGATTTGGTGTCCAGCACGCCAACATTGCGCGGGTTTTCATAATGATCGATAACTTTTTCACTGTATGCCATGACACAACTCCCGGTATGCGCTCAGTGCGCAGCCCATTGAACAGAATTCAAATCAATCCCTTCCTTATACATATCCCACAATGGAGATAACTCACGTAATTTTTCCACTGCGCGCCGCACCTGGATAATCGCGTAATCAATCTCTTCTTCTGTTGTGAAACGCCCAATACTGAAACGCAATGAACTGTGCGCAAGCTCGTCTGACAAGCCGAGAGCCCGCAACACATAAGATGGCTCAAGGCTGGCTGACGTACAGGCAGATCCTGATGAAATCGCAAGATCCTTGAGAGCCATGATGAGTGATTCACCTTCAACAAATGCGAAACTGATATTCAGGTTGCTGGCGACACGATGATCAAGCGAGCCATTAACAAACACCTGCTCCATATCACTCACACCATTGAGCAATCGGTTACGCAAGGCAAGGATACGAGAATTCTCGACATCCATTTCCTCGCCCGCAATACGGAAAGCTTCACCCATACCAACTATCTGGTGGGTAGGCAAGGTGCCTGAACGCATACCGCGCTCATGGCCACCACCATGCATCTGCGCTTCAATGCGCACCCGCGGTTTGCGGCAGACATACAAGGCGCCTATACCCTTCGGACCATACGTTTTGTGCGCTGACATTGACAAAAGATCGACCGGCAACTCCGCCATATTCAACGCAACCTTGCCCGTGCTTTGCGCCGCATCAACATGGTAAACAACGCCTTTGGCCCGGCAAATGGCACCAATGGCAGCAATATCATTGATCGTTCCAATCTCGTTATTGACATGCATGATAGAGACAATCGTTGTGTCATCCCGCAATGCATCCGCCACTTGCTGCGGCTGGATTAACCCCTCTGGCGTGGGATCCAGGTAGGTTACGTCAAAACCTTCACGCTCCAACTGGCGACAAGTATCCAATACAGCCTTGTGTTCAATTTTTGACGTAACAATGTGCTTCCCTTTTTTGACATTGAAATGTGCAACACCCTTGATAGCCAGATTGTTGGATTCAGTCGCACCAGACGTCCAGACGATTTCACGTGGATCTGCACCAATAAGATGAGCCACCTGCGCGCGCGCCTTTTCAGCAGCTTCCTCTGCTTTCCAGCCAAATAAATGTGACCGCGAGGCCGGATTGCCAAAATTGCCATCCAGCGTCAGGCATTCCATCATTATTTTTGCCACGCGCGGATCTACCGGCGTTGTTGCTGAGTAATCAAGGTAAATCGGAAGTTTCATTACAACTGCACTCCAGATATCTGCAACAAAACTGATGTCACAGAATCGATATCACAAGAAAAAGTGTCACACAGACGCACGGGAACCTATCACGGTTACCGGCATCACTTCATCGGCGCAGCGCTGCTGACGGGCAGACACTTCCTGCACACTCTGGCTATTGACCAGACTGGCAAGGTTGATGGATCCGAGAAAATCGTGAATCCTGTCGCTCAGCAGACACCAGAGGTCATGCGTCAGGCACTTTTCACCTTGCTGGCAATCACCCTCGCCACCACAACTGGTAGCATCAACCGACTCATTCACTGCATCAATGATCTGGGCCACGGATATCAGCGTTGCGTCACGGCTCAGGCGATAACCGCCACCGGGGCCGCGCACACTACTGACTAAATCATTGCTTCGCAACCGTGCAAACAGCTGCTCCAGATAGGATAGCGATATCCCCTGACGGCCTGATATTTCTGCCAGGCTAACCGGCCCCTTGTCTGTCCTCAGGGCGAGATCCAGCATAGCTGTTACGGCATAACGGCCTTTCGTTGTAAGACGCATGGCTTATGACCCATAGTCGTTGAACACCCTGTTATCATCCAATAACCTAGTGTTTTTGTCAATCATAAATCCAAGTAAATTACTAGGTCTTTGTATTGCTACAGAATCTGGAGGGCCAATGGTTGGATTGGCGCCTATATTTCCTTAGAGCTGCGACTCTGGTAGCATGCGCGTCCCATTTTGCCCGTTACCGTGCCGGACAATTGATCCAGTGGCGGTACACCAATCCAGAGGGTTAGACATGAAAGCCGATATCCATCCAAAGTATGCCGAGGTCACTGCCAAATGCAGCTGCGGCAATGTTGTTGTTACTCGCTCTACCTTGTGTCGCGATATCAACCTTGATGTCTGTTCTGCCTGCCACCCTTTTTACACCGGCCGCCAGAAAGTGGCTGAGACTGGTGGACGTATCGACCGCTTCAAACAGCGTTTTGGCTCTCGCAGCCTGAAATAAGGGCGCTATAGCCAATTTGTGAAATACCATGCGGCGGCGGCCCCGGGCTACCGCCACTATCTTGCAGACAATCAGGACCACTAGCGGCATGCTTGATGTAAAAACGCCGTGCGATGACGATTTCAGACAGGCTGCGCTGGATTACCACGCCTTGCCGACACCCGGCAAACTGGCAGTAACCATCACTAAAGCCGCAGAGGATCAACGCGACCTTTCGCTAGCCTATAGCCCGGGCGTGGCAGAGCCTGTGCGCGAGATCGCCCGCGATCCTGAACTGGCATACCGCTACACATCAAAAGGCAATCAGGTCGCTGTTATTTCTAACGGCACGGCTATCCTGGGATTAGGCAATCTCGGTGCCATGGCGAGCAAACCCGTTATGGAAGGCAAGGCGTTGTTGTTCAAACGGTTTGCCAATATTGATGCCATAGACATTGAAGTGGACACGGAAGACAGCGAGCGGTTTATTGATGCTGTCGCCTTGATTGCCAATTCTTTTGGCGGCATCAATCTGGAAGATATCAAAGCACCAGAATGTTTTGATATTGAAGAAATACTGATCAAACGCTGCCAGGTTCCTGTATTCCACGACGACCAGCACGGTACAGCGATCGTAGGCTTGGCCGGTTTGCTCAACGCACTGGAAGTACAGGGCAAACCACTCGAATCAGCCAAAATTGTATTTCTGGGCGCGGGTGCTGCCGCTATTGCCAGCTGTGACCTGCTCATCGCTGCAGGTGCTCCACGCCAGAATATCCTGATGCTGGACAGCAAAGGCGTTATTCACACCGGCCGCACTGATCTTGGTCCGCACAAGGCACGCTTTGCCATCGACACTCCACTGCGCACACTGGATGACGCAATAGAGGGCGCTGATGCTTTTATCGGTTTATCCGGGCCAGACCTGCTCAGTGCAGCACAACTGTTGAAAATGGCACCAAACCCGATTGTATTTGCCGGTTCAAATCCCGATCCGGAAATTCGCCCCGAGTTGGCACTGGCTACACGCAGCGACTTGATTATCGCCACAGGCAGATCTGATTATCCCAATCAGGTTAACAATGTCCTCGGCTTTCCTTTCATTTTTCGCGGCGCACTCGATGTGCGTGCTCGTGTGATCAACCGCGAAATGAAAATGGCGGCGATGGAAGCATTGCGCGCTATCACTAAAGAGCCTGTGCCCCAGGAAATTGTGGCAGCTTATGGCGGCGAACCACTGACATTCGGTCGCCAATATATTATTCCGAAACCAACCGATCCACGCCTGCTATCCCGGGTCTCCGCAGCTGTTGCCCGTGCTGCTGTCGACAGTGGCGCAGCTGATGCCCCATACCCGGCTCACTATCCTCTATAGAACCGATCCTCTATAGGATCAATCACTCTCGCTCCAGATCAGGCTATCCGTTATAGAATGATGCCTTTGCCATCATTTGAACAATGCCATGACCGACACTGTATCGCGCGACCTGATCGAATTCCTTACTGCAGCACCCACACCCTTTCATGCTGTAGCCCGCATGAAAGGTGTATTGCTTGAGGCCGGCTTCGTAGAACTGGACGAAGGCGACAGCTGGAATATCGAGCCAGGTAGACGCTATGTGGTAACCCGCAATGACTCGTCGATTATTGCATTCAATACATCGCAACAAGAGCCGACGAAAAGCGGTTTACGGCTGGTAGGTGCACATACCGACAGCCCTTGCCTCAAACTGAAACCACAGCCGGAGTTACAGCGTCTGCACTACGCACAACTGGGTGTTGAAGTGTACGGTGGCGCGCTATTGCACCCATGGTTTGATCGCGATCTTACGCTGGCAGGCCGCATCAGTTTTCTCAAGGCAAATGGCACATTGGGCAATGCGCTAATCAATTTCCAACGTGCTATTGCTATTGTGCCCAGCCTCGCCATACATCTGGACCGTGAGGCCAACAACGGTCGCGCACTCAACGCACAAAAAGAACTTCCACTTTTACTGCACAATCTTCAGGCCAATGAAAAATTTGATTTTCGCCAGGCACTACTCAAACAACTATTGCATGAGCATCCAGCGTGCGATGCCGAGTCTGTACTGGATTTTGAAATCTTNNCAAGCACTGCTCAAGTGCGACAATCATCAGCCCGCCGTACTGGTTTGCACAGACCATGAAGAAGTTGGCAGTGTTTCAGCATGCGGCGCACAGGGATCTTTTTTAAACAGCGTGCTACAACGCTGGCTGGGCAGTGGCGAAACACTGGCTCGCACATTGCACCGTTCGCTACTGATTTCAGCTGACAATGCGCACGGCATACACCCGAACTACCCGGAAAAACACGACGAAAAACACGCACCACATCTTACCGGCGGCCNNCATAAAAATCAATGCCAACCAGCGCTATGCCAGTAACACAACAACCCAGGCGTTTTTCCGCCTCTTGTGCGAGCAACAGCATATTCCTGTGCAAACATTCATCGCTCGTGCAGATATGGGGTGCGGCAGCACAATAGGTCCACTAACCGCGGCAGGGACAGGGATAAAAACCATTGATATCGGCGTACCGACTTTTGCCATGCACTCCATCCGCGAATTGGCCGGGATAGAGGATATCCATCACCTGCTCAACGCCATGAAGGCATTTTTTGACTGCGCTTATTTGCCAGACTGAACANNGCGGAAATTCTCACGTTCTGCAATACGCTCAAATATAATCTCCCTGTTATTCAACAAGTACCGGGCTTGATAAAGCGCTATCACCTCAGGATTTCTCAGGATTTCTGTCAGGATGTTATCCCTCTCCCTGGAGATATAACCCTTGCGCGCAATGATAAGTTCCGGTTTTTTCTCCAGCAGCCGTGAAATAATTTCCTCTTCAGAATATACGCGCCTCTCTTCTGGCCAGAATATCTTTACCAATGCATCCATAATTTTTTCATAGGCAGCATACAA
>DDBK01000015.1 GCA_002333095.1 Cellvibrionales bacterium UBA2034 | reverse complement strand
AAAATCGGCCGTGAACATAGCGGCTGGTCCCGCAATGGAAATGGCTGCTGTGATACGGGGATCGCGCACTTTGCGGTGGAACGTGACCAGCGTGGATGTCATTCCCCCCAGCGACACGCCCGCCACTGCAATTTTTCTGGAATCGATGGTATTGAACAATGCATCACCGCTGTCGTCATTGCGTTTCAAGATAGTATCAATCAGGAAGCTCACATCAGCCGGTTGGTTGACGACATCCGCCAGTTTCGGCTTTCCCGGCGCAAAAAAATTCGTCAGCGGGTAATCAACGGCAACTACTGTGTAACCATGGCTGGCGAGAAAGCGGGCAAGGTACAAACCTTCCTGATGGAATGACATAAAGCCGTGGCTATATACCAGCAGTGGACCGGGTTGTTGCAAACCTTCCGGGCGCCAGATCTTGCCCTTGAATACACGGCTATCGCTACCAGTAAAATCGTTGTTCGGTTGTGTCTTGCGCGTTGCATCAACAGCTTCAAAGCTGTCAGTAATGACCTTGTATGAGCCAGGCAAGTACGCAATATTGCTGTCTTTGCCCGCTGGTGTGGCTGTTGCCGGTATGGCAGCGAACCAGTATCCCGTTGCGCCGAGTGTGATCAGTACCAATAGAATAATCTGCCATTTGTTCATGTGTGCCTCTCGGTTATTGCTCGGTTTTCTGACGGATGGGGGCCAGGACTTTTTCAACAAATAATCGCAGTGATGCCCACGCATAATCCAGCGGAATACCGCCAGCCAATGGGTGCAGCACAGCGGTTTTATCCTTGCCGCCTGTGAGTGAGGCAATGGCTTGCCCGGGCGTGAGAATAGTGAACCGCCCGCTTGATCGCGCATCATTGATTGTTTCGACATGATCTTCACTCGGACGCGGAATGCCATCCACTTTCCAGCGGCTGTATTCCTGCATTTCACGCAAGAAATAAGGCCCGAGTTTTTGCCACGCCTGATCGGGGTTTTCATCAATGAACAGCATGCTGTTGCCATCTTTCGGTGTGTAGGCAAATCCTTTCTTGCCGTATTTTTTTAATTCGTTGTGATAAACGTCTATCAGTGTCTGGTCTTCAATCGGCGGATAGAATGGCAGGCCAAAACGCGCAGCGCGGCGTGCCGCTATCGCACTCATGCCACCAATAAAGAAAAACGGATGCGGTTGTGATTGTGGTATGGGCGTGACGCGTACCTGTTTGCCTTGGTATTCAAACGGCTCTCCAGTCCATGCCTTCAGCAATGTATCAATCACTTCATCCATCAAGCGCCCGCGTGCAGCCCAGTCCTTGTCCATCGCATGGTATTCCTCCGGGCGATACCCGCTGCCAGCGACAAAACTGAAGCGGCCATTGCTGAGTAAATCAATCACAGCGATATCTTCTGCCAGACGGATCGGGTCATACAGCGTCACCAATAACGCTGTCACGCTGATACGAACGTGTTTTGTGCGTGATGCTACAGCGGCAGCCATGGTGAGTGGTGAAGGCAACCAGCCGTTGTCGGCGCAGTGATGTTCTTCCATGTTCACAATGTCGAAACCTGCGCGGTCAACGTACTCTGCCATTTCAATCGGCGCGGTAGCGTNNTCCATCGAGAACTGGCCGTTGCCGGCGTACACCAGACGGGTCCAGTTCGGGAAACGGAAATCGATGGATGGATCAGTGGGATGTGGCAACACATTCTGTACGCAACACACAATGGCATCATTCTCTTCGTCATACGCCACCCAGTCCTGCGGGAAAAACATGGTGGGAAACGGGGCCATCACTTTGCTGATCCACTGGCGGATCGCTTCGCGGCCACGCATCTCGCCATAAGCGTGTTCGATGTACACGGCATCTTCCGTGAACAGGTTCGCCCATAAATCCCAGTTTTGTGTTTCAACGGCCTTGCGCACCGTTTCGTCGTACACCTTGAAGGCGTCTTCCAGTTCCTGGCGGGTGAAGCGTCCCATGGTCGTGTCCTGTTTTTCGCTGTAGCTTATACTCGACAAACGCAACTGGCCTGTCAAACAGGCAAACGTCGCACAAGCTGATCACTGATAACAAGAGAGCAACAAAGAGGGTACCCCATGGCCGAGACCGTCACCACGTTCTGCCGTATCTGCGAAGCGCAGTGTGGCCTTGTTGTCACACGCGAGAGCGATCGCATTATCGCCATCGAACCCGATACCGAGCATGTGGTGAGCCGCGGCTACGCCTGTATCAAGGGGCTGCGCTTTGAAGATTTCCGCACATCGCCAGACCGCATCACCCAGCCACTGAAACGCGTGGGCGATAGCTATGAGCCGGTCAGTTGGGAGCAGGCGCTCCGTGAAATAGGCGACAAGGTGAAACAGTTGCGCCGTGATCATGGCGATGACAGCGTAGGCGTGTATTTTGGCAACCCCATCTCGTTCAGCCCGTTAATGCCATTGATGGTGACCGGGTTTATCCGTGGCCTGAAAACCAGCAAGTCTTTCAACACGGCAACACTGGATTGCAACAACAAATTTGTGGCTTCACACCACATGTACGGTGCGGCCATGGCGTTGACGTTTCCCGATGTCGACCGCATACAATGCCTGGTGGTGATAGGCGGCAATCCTGCGATATCCAAAATGAGTTTTATCCACTTGCCGCATCCGGTGGATCGCCTGAAAGCAATTGAAGAACGCGGTGGCAAGCTGGTGTTCGTCAATCCACGCCGCACGGAATCGGCAAAAGTCTGTGGCGAACAATTATTTATCCGCCCGGATACCGACGTGTATTTCCTGTTGTCTTTTTTGCACGACGTGCTGGCAAGAAACGCATACAAACGCGACATCATCGAGCCACACATGGATGGTTTCGGTGCCTTGCAATCTGTGGCGCAGGATTGGCCGCCAGAAAAAACGGCAGAAGTGACAGGGATTCCCGCAGAAACATTGCGTGAGCTGGTTACGGCGTATCTCGCGGCTGATGGCGCTGCGTTGTACGGTTCGACAGGTATCAACCAGGGCAGTAACGGCACCATCGCATTCTGGTTGATTGAAGTGATCAACGCGATTACCGGCAATCTGGATCGCCGCGGCAGTTCCTTGATGGGCGAAGGTTTGATCGACTATGCAAAAGTGTTGGCTAAACAGGAAATGATTGAAAAAACATCGCGCATCGGCGGTGTGGAATCTTTTCTTGAATCGCTGCCTTGTGCAGTGATGGCGGATGAAATTCTTACGCCGGGTACTGGCCAGACGCGTGCCATGTTTATCCTGTCTGGCAATCCGGTGCTCACGGCCACCAACAGTGCGCGTATGGAGGAGGCGTACAAAAAGCTGGAGNNATGGAAGAGGCGTACAAAAAGCTGGAGTTGCTGGTGAGTATCGAGCTGGTGCGCAATGAAACCGCCAACCATGCCCACTACATTCTTCCCGGCACACATTTTGCCGAGCGGCCGGATGTGCCGTTCATGTTTTCCACATTTTGTGGCTTGATGCCAAAACCCTGGTTCCAGTTCACGGATGCATTAGTGCCACCGCCGGCCAGCGCGCGCAATGAATTGTGGATGCTGGTGCAACTGGCGAATGCCTGCCATGCGCCGCTGTACGGTTCGCGCATTATGCAAGCCCTGTTCAACGTCGGTGGCTGGCTGAAAAAACTGCCGGTGATTGGCAAAATATTGCCGGAAGCGCAGGTCTTCCTGCTGGATCTTGTCGCGCGTGCTGCAAAAGTTGGCTCGCTAAAATACCTGCGTCGCGCACCGCACGGCATTCTGTTGAAAGATATTACTAGCCACAACTATCTCGGCAAACGTGTAGTGACCAAAAACGGCCGTGTACAACTCGCACCGCCACTGTTTGTACAAACTGTGCAGACGCGCATTGCTGGATGTTTTGCAAAAGACAAGGAGGAAATTCACCAGCCACTATTTCGTCTGATTACCAAGCGCGAGCGTTTTACGCATAACAGCTGGGCGCACAATCACGAAGCGTTTATCAAAGGCGAGCGCCATAGCAATTATCTCTACATCCATCCGCAAGATGCCGAACAACTGGGGTTGCAGCACGGTGAGCATGCCACCGTATCATCGCAAGCTGGCAGCGTTACCGTGCCGGTACACCTCACGGATGACATGATGCAAGGTGCCGTGGCATTGCCGCATGGCTGGGGACACCAGCATTACCAGGGCCAAAAAACGGCTGAAACCACAGTCGGGGTGAATGTGAATATCCTGACAGCCGATGGTGCAGATTCCATTGAGCCGTTGTCNNCGATGCAGCTGAGCCGTTTTACCGATTACGCCGTGCGTGTATTGATTTACGCGGCGATGTTTCCTGACCGCCTGGTCACGCTGCACGAAATGTCGGATTTCTACGATATCTCACTCGCCCACTTGCGCAAGGTGGTGCACCGGCTCGGCCAGTTGGGCTACCTGAAAACCTATCGCGGCAAGCACGGCGGTGTGCGTTTGCAGCGGGAGCCCTCAGAAATCAACGTGGGGCAGGTGGTGGGTGAGTTTGAAGGCCGCAAGCACATGATCGATTGTGTGGGTCTGCAATGCGTGGTGCTGCCGGCCTGCGGCCTGCCGGGTGTGTTGAAGCGGGCGCAGCATCTGTTCTACCACGAGCTGGAAAAGCACACGCTGGGGGATGTCATCATCCATGAGCGCATCCCCAAAGTGCTGGAAGCGACGGCCAAGGCTCGAGCCGGCAAGCAATTGATCGCCAAAACTTAACCTGCATCAACAAATCCCTTATCAGTCCTTCCTGCTGCTAGAAAAGATTTATTTTTTATATATCTTAACTTCCGAGACCCCATAACCCTCGGAGATTGCCACTATGTTCTGTATCCAGTGCGAACAAACCCTCGTCAACGACAAAGCCACCGGCTGCCAGTTCAAGAAAGGCAAGTGCGGCAAGGAAGCGGAAACGGCTGACCTGCAGGACATCCTGATCTACCTGCTGGAAGGCATTGGCCAGTACGCCCACCGCGCCCGCCAGCTGGGCGCTATCGACGCCAGCATCGACCGTTTCATCCCGCCAGCGTTTTTCACCACGCTGACCAACGTCAATTTCGACAGCGACCGATTTATCACGCTGATTGCCGATGCGGAAAAAATCCGTGACCAGGCGCGTGCCATGTATGTCGCCGCCTGTGAGAAAAAAGGTGTGAAGCCAGAGCAGCTGACTGGCCCTGCGGTGTTCAAACCGGCCAAAACAATGGATGGCTTGCTGGCACAGGCTGATGAGGCATCCATAAAGCGCGATGATCCGGATGTGTTCGGCCTCAACTGTCTGGCGCTGTACGGCCTGAAAGGCACTGCCGCGTATTGCGAACACGCCATGATGCTTGGCAAGGAAAGTGAAGCAGTGTTTGGCAAGTTCCATGAGTACCTGGATTTCCTTGCGAGCAATCCGACTGACATCGGCCAGCTGCTCGACACGTGCCTGAAAATCGGCGAGATGAACCTGACGGTGATGGAGCTGCTCGACGCCGGCCACAACGACAATTTTGGCAATCCGGAACCGACACAGGTGCGCGTCACGCCGGTAAAAGGCAAGGCGATTCTTGTCAGCGGTCACGACATTGTGGATCTGTACAACTTGCTGAAACAGACTGAAGGCAAGGGCGTAAACGTTTACACGCACGGTGAAATGTTGCCGGCGCACAGCTATCCAAAACTGAAACAGTTCAAGCATCTGGTCGGCAATTACGGTACCGCGTGGCAGAACCAGCAGGCGGAATTTGCTGCGTTTCCCGGCGCGATTTTGATGACATCCAACTGCCTGATCGATCCGAATGTGAACGGGTATGGTGACCGCATTTTCACCACCGGCCCTGTCGGTTGGAAAGGGTTGCCGCACATTGAAGCGCCGGTGGGT
>DDBK01000008.1 GCA_002333095.1 Cellvibrionales bacterium UBA2034 | reverse complement strand
CCGTCTGCGTGTATTCGAGCGCGGCAGTGGTGAAACGCTGGCCTGTGGCACGGGGGCTTGCGCCGCTGCGGTCACCGGCATCCGTCGTGGCTGGCTGGCAAACCCGGTGCGTGTGTCACTGCCTGGCGGCGACCTGTTGATCGAGTGGTTGGGGCAAGGCCAGCCTGTGATGATCACCGGCCCTGCCGTGACCGTGTTTCGCGGCCAGATCAGGCTGTAATCCAGAATCAGGCTGTAACGCTGTTTACTCCAGGTATTGCAGTAATATCCCAGTGAGTGACTGCCCACTTCAATACGGTTTCAGGCGTTTCATTGTCCAGGCCACCCGGCGGGTTCTGCCTCAGGGTCTCCAGTGCCCGGCACAGGTTGGGCGATGGCCGCGTATCATCCAGCGCCGGTGCATGGTTCTGCTTGCTGAGCTTCAGGCCATCCGCGCCGAGTACAACCGGGATGTGTGCATACTGCTGCTTCCCCGCACCCAATAACCCGCCCAGATAGATTTGCTGGCCTGTCGACTCCAGGATATCGCTACCGCGCACAATATCCGTCACGCCCTGTGCTGCATCGTCCACCACCACTGCCAGCTGGTACGCAAACAAACCGTCCTTGCGATGAATGATGCAGTCCCCGCCTTTGGCGAGATTCTGCTGCTGCCATCCTTGTATGCGATCTTCAAACTGCACCACCTGGTCCGGCAGTTGCAATCGCAGCGCACAAGTCTGTCCAGCCGGGGGGGAGTGTGTACGGCAGTGCCCATCATAGACATGGCCGAGTGTCGCCAGACGCGCACGACTGCAGGCACAACAGTAAGCAAGACCACGCGCTGACAAATCCGCCAGGATTTCCCGGTACCGGGCATGGCGAGAATGCTGGTACAGCACCGCGCCATCCCAGTGCAAGGCATGTTTTTCCAGCGTAGCAAGGATAAGGCTGTCGGCTCCCGGCATCTCGCGCGGCGGATCCAGATCTTCCATGCGCACCAGCCAGCGGCCGGAACGCGCACGCGCATCGACAAAACTGGCCAGTGCAGCCAACAGGGAACCAAAATGCAGGGGGCCTGACGGAGACGGGGCAAAACGCCCCGTGCAGCGGTCGGCGGCGATCATCAGCCGCCGATCTGTTTCTCTTTGATTTCGGAGAGCGTTTTGCAGTCTATGCACAACGTGGCTGTCGGCCGGGCTTCAAGACGCCGTACGCCGATCTCGATGCCGCACGCTTCGCAATAGCCGTACTCGTCCTGTTCAATCAACTCAAGCGTACTATCAATTTTCTTGATCAACTTGCGCTCACGATCACGGGCACGCAATTCGAGACTGAATTCTTCTTCTTGCGTCGCGCGGTCAGCGGGATCAGGAAAATTGGCGGCTTCATCTTTCATATGATTGACCGTGCGATCCACTTCCTGCATCAGGTCAGACTTCCAGTCCAGCAACAGTTTACGGAAATGCGCCTTGTGCGCATCGTTCATATAATCTTCGCCGATTTTTTCCTGATAAGGCGTGAAACCGCTATTGGCAGAGTCGGATTTTCGCGTGGCTTTTTTACTGCTGGATGATTGGCTACTACTCACAGGCTTACTACTACTCGCTTTCTGGACAGTGCTGACAGGGGATGGTGGAACAGGTTTCTGTACGGTTTTAACTGGCGCAGCCGCCGGTTTTTTAGCCGGGACAGCCGCTTTTACAGGTGCAGCTTTTGCTGGGACAACTTTTGCTAGGGCCGCTTTTTTTGCTGGTACCACTTTCGCAGGTACCACTTTCACAGGTGCAACTTTTTTCGCCGGTGCAGCTTTTGCGGCGGCAGGCTTGGCAGCGGGTTTCGCTACTGGCTTCGCAAGGGCTTTTTTAGCTGCAGGTTTGGCAACAGGTTTCGCCGCTGGTTTTGCTGGCGCTTTTTTAGCAGCGGGTTTGGCGACTGCTTTGGCAACCACTTTCGTTTTTGCAGCCGGTTTCGTTTTTGCAACCACTTTGGCTTTTGCAGCAACCGGTTTCGCAACGGGTTTAGCAGTCGCTTTCTTGGCGACGGGCTTTGCTTTCGCTATCACCTTGGCCGTCTTGCTGGCAGGTTTTTGTGGTTTGGCAGCCTTGGATTTTGCAGGCATCTTGTCGGCCTCTTTGTTGTGATGCTCAACTGAGTCTTTACGTCCGAAAATACGCTTGATCGCTTTGAGCATACTGTCCTTTGAACCCCGCCGACAATGACTGCATTAACGCAAACTGGCTGCGCACACCGCCGGAATCTGATAACGGGCGCAGAAATTACCAGAAAGGTGGGTGCTGTGCCAGCAATTGTAACAGGGTAAGATAGATCCATACCCTTCCAGCCCTGACCGGACAGCCATGAGCATCAAAGATTTTCATACCGATAACTTCTACCACGAACGGCCACGCGATGAATCACATGCTGGCGAAGCGCTGGATCCCGACCACGTAGCAGAGTATCTGCGCCAACACCCGGACTTCTTCATCGACTATGAAAACGTGCTGCCGGATCTTGTGTTGCCACATCACACGGGTGAGCACGCCATTTCACTGGTAGAGCGACAGGTCAGCGTACTGCGCAGCCNNGGGATGTGCGCAACCGGCTGAATCGCTTGCTGGAAACGGCGCGCGACAATGACCGGCTGTTCCAGAAAACGCAGAAACTGGTGCTGGCTATTCTCGACCAGCGCAGTGTAGAAGGCACAGTGGACGCGGTTGAATCCAGCTTGCGTGATGACTACCAGGTGGACGTCTGCAAGGTGCTGCTGTTTGATGCATCCAGCCTGGCGGCTGCACAAACCAGCATTGGTGCGCTGCTCAATACCCGCCAGCCGACTTGCGGTCACCTGCGGCCACAAGAGATCGGCTTCCTGTTTGCTGGGGCATCACAGCCTGTACGCTCGGCTGCCGTGATGCCGATTGCACGCGGCAATGACATTCTGGGCATGCTGGCTATCGGCAGTTTTGACCCTGACTACTACCGATCGGGTATGGGCACCATGTTCCTGACTTACATCGCAGATGTGTTGAACCGCACCCTGCCACGCTGTTCACAGCCCACCGGCTGAGCCGTATCGTGCAGGCGCTCGTTGACCAGTACCTGCAACACCTCTCCAGCGAGCGGCGCTTGTCGTCGCACACCACCGAAGCATACCGCCGTGACCTGCTGCTGCTGGTGAATCACTTGCAGCAACAAGCGGTAAGCGCTGTGGCACAGGTACGTGAATTCCATATCCGCCAACTGCTGGCCGGCCTGCATGGCAAGGGGCTATCCGGCCGCAGCCTGCAACGCGCCCTGTCCGCCTGGCGGCAGTTTTTTGTCTGGCTGGGCAGCCAGCGTCTGGTGGATAGCAACCCAGTCAGCGCGATTCGCGCACCGAAAAGTCCGCGCAAATTGCCCAAGACACTCGATGTGGACCAGATGAACCGCTTCCTGAGCATCGACGATGACAGTTGGCTGGCCACGCGTGATCACGCCATGCTGGAACTGTTTTATTCGTCCGGGTTGCGATTGTCGGAACTGGCCGGACTGGACCTGTTGGCCGTGGATCTCAGTGAAGGGCTGGTACGCGTTACCGGCAAAGGCAACAAAGTGCGCATCGTTCCGGTGGGCAGCATGGCGCTCAGGGCATTGCGCGACTGGCTGGCTGTGCGCGCCGACGCCATGCCGCCCGGCACCACGGAAAACGCCCTGTTTGTTGGCCAACAAGGCAAGCGGCTGGGGGTTCGCGCCATCCAGCTGCGCCTGAAACATTACAGCGTGAAACAGGGCATGGACGAGCCGGTGCATCCACATATGCTGCGCCATGCATTTGCCAGCCACATGCTGGAATCCAGTGGCGATTTACGCGCCGTGCAGGAATTGCTCGGCCATGCGAGCATTTCCACCACCCAGATTTACACGCATCTGGATTTCCAGCATCTGGCAAAAGTGTACGACGCAGCGCATCCGCGCGCGCAACGTAAATCAGGTGCTGATCCGGATTTCCCGGACACATGACAGCCACGCCCATCAAATTGATTACGCTCGATCTCGATCACACCTTGTGGGATCCGGATGCGGCCTTGCAGCGCGGCGAAAAAGAAAGCCATGCCTGGCTGGCAGCACAACACCCGGCATTTGGTGAGCAATTTCCAGCTGATGCCTTTGTTGGTCTACGCATGCAATTGCGCGAACAATATCCTGCACTGAAAAACCGCGTGAGCGAGATTCGCCGGATAGCGTTCCAGCAAGCGTTGCAGCAAACAGGTATGGATACGGCGGATTCACAACGCCTGGCCGAACAGGCATTCGATGTTTTCTGGCAGGCGCGGCAGCAAGTCAATATTTTCAGCCATACGCCGGCGCTGCTTGAACAGCTGTCACAACATTTTGTGCTCGGCGCATTGAGCAATGGCAATGCTTGCCTGAAAACCATCGGGCTGGCGCAGCACTTCCGTTTTCATTTCGCTGCAGAAAATTTTCCGGCAGCCAAACCTGCGCCGGATATGTTTCTGGCTGCGCTTGAACACAGTGGTGTTGCGCCATGCGAAGCACTGCATATTGGCGACCACCCCGTTGATGACATGCAAGGCGCGCAAGCGGTGGGCATGAAAACATTGTGGGTGAACTTTGCGGAAACGCCGTGGCCACTGGCAACGGCTGCGCCAGACCTGACTGTTACTTCGTTGCCAATGATTCTTGAAGCGCTTCTGCCACCAGCGCGGTAAACACATCTACGCCCGCATCATTAAAATGGCAGACATCACCAAACCAGCGGCCTTGTCCACTCATTTTCGCATCCACATCAATTAACGTAACGTCATATTTTTTTGCCATGTCGCGAATGATGGCATTTTCCCGGGACAAACCTTCGCGCACAAAATCCGGCGGTCCCCAGTTATACACATCGCGACTGTCGTAGTTATCCGGATTGCTGTAATCCAGCGATTTATCCAGAAAAGCCTGCCGCGAATAATTGTCTGGCAAATGAAAAGCCAATGTCATCAATACCGGTTTTGCACCACTCTTTTTACTGGTGGCAATGATCTGCTCAAGGTGTCCGGCAAACGCTGGCACTGACGCAAAATTAGCCGCATTGATGTACGGCTTTTTGGGAAACACAAACTGGTAGCGCGGTTGTGGCTGTATTTTGCCGTGCAGGGCGTTGTAGCTGTAACGCGCCAGCAAACTGTTATCCAGCAACAGATTGCGACGGTTCCACGGATCAAGCTGGCGGTAATCCTCATGAAAATCTTCCGGCAACACGTGATTGGCCCACAGGTCATTGATGCCGTTATAAAACAACACCACATCCCACTGGTAAGGTGCCAGTAATTGCAGCTTCACCACATCGGCGCGCGTAGTATGTGAGCGGATTCCGGCATCCAGCAATTCAATTGTCTTGCCCGTTTTTTGTTGCAGCGCCTGTTTCAGGCGCTCACCCATATGGCGATTGAACATGGTGGATGAGCCCAGCACCAGCACACGCACGGTACCTGCAGGTTTTTCCAATCTGATGTCATCCCCGGTAAAGCCGAGACGGTTGATCCGCTGGCCATCCACCATTTCACCGGGCGTGGCGGCAAAGCCTGCGAGCAGTGTGGCGCGGGGCAATCCATACAGTTGCGGAATCAGCACACACTCTGCCGCCAGCACAGCAAACAGGCTGAGCAACAGGCAGTAAAGGGCAAACGCGTGACGGCGCATCACTCCGGGCATGATCAGGCATTCCNNGCATTCCAGGCGGGTATCGCTGGCGATTGTAAGGCGCAGGGCGACGCTCTGCTATCATGGCCCATCATCCATCACTACTGCATGTATCCCTGTGACAACAGCACGCTTGCGCATCGCCACCCGCCAAAGTCCGCTCGCCTTGTGGCAAGCAGAATACGTCAAACAGCAGCTGGAACTGCACCATCCCGGCATCAGCGTGGAATTGCTGAAATTCACCACGCGTGGCGACAAGATACTGGATACCCCACTGGCAAAAATCGGCGGCAAGGGTCTCTTTGTGAAAGAACTCGAGCAAGCACTGTTGGCAGGAGAAGCGGATATTGCGGTGCATTCGATGAAGGATGTGCCGATGGCTTTCCCCGACGGTCTGGCACTGGGCGCAATCTGTCCGCGTGAGACACCGTTTGATGCGCTGGTCAGCAACCGGTTTTCATCTTTCGCAGAACNNCACAGGGTGCGATTGTTGGCACCTCGAGCCTGCGTCGCCAATGCCAGTTGCGCCGCCTGCGACCCGACCTGGACATCCGCGACCTGCGCGGCAATGTCGGTACGCGATTGGCCAGACTGGATGCCGGCGAATACGACGCGATTGTGCTGGCAGCCGCTGGCCTTAACCGTCTGGGGATGGCCGGGCGTATCCGTGAATCACTGTCTGCCGAGCTGTGTTTGCCTGCTGGCGGGCAAGGCGCGGTAGGCATTGAATTGCGCAGCGATGATGCGGTGACCGCCGCGCTGATCGCACCACTGTCCTGCGCGGTGACAACACGCCGCGTCACCGCCGAGCGCGCACTCAACCAACGCCTGCAGGGTGGCTGTCAGGTGCCTATTGCCTGCTATGCCACAGAAGAAGGCGAATATCTGTTCCTGCGCGGGCTGGTGGGCAGTATCGATGGCCGCGAAATACTCACTGCCGAAGCGCGGGCACCGCTGGCAGACGCGGCTGCGCTGGGCATGTCCGTCGCCGCCGAGCTGCTGGCACAAGGTGCTGACCGCATTCTGGCGCAGGTCTATGGACAGCATGGCAAACAGGCCGATGACTGAGGCAGCACCGCTGGCCGGGCTCGCTGTAGCCGTGACGCGCCCCACACGCCAGAACGATGCGCTAGTGCAGCAATTGCGCGCACTGGGCGCCAGCGTATCCGCCATTCCGTTACTGGCCATCAACCCCTTACAAGAGCCTGCGCAGCGCGCAAAAATTGATACCACATTGCAACAACTGGCGGATTACCAGATAGCCATTTTTATCAGCCAGAATGCTGCCGAACAGGTTTTGCTGGCGCTGGCTGCACGCAGCCTTGATTGGCCCAGCCACATCCAGACTTATGCCATTGGCAGTGCCACTACACAATTTCTGGCAACAAACGGCATCTCTGCCACCAGCCCGTTACAAATGAACAGCGAAGGCCTGTTGGCATTATCAGCACTGCAAAATATTGCCGGACAGCGCTGTGTGATTTTTCGTGGGCTGGGTGGGCGTGAAACGCTGGCGCAAACATTACGGGCGCGGGGTGCTGTAGTCGATTACTGCGAGTTGTACTGCCGCCAGTTGCCACCGGAAGCCGGCACCCAATGGTCAGGGTGGATTGCCGGGTTGCATACTCATTCCGCGCTGGTCTGTATCAACAGTACCGAAACCCTGAACCATCTGTGCACTATCGATCCGGACGCAGCGGCGCGCGATAATCTCACGCTGTTGGTGCCTGGCGAGCGGGTCGCCCGGGCAGCAAGCGAGGCGGGGTTCCGGCACATGGGCATCGCCAGCGATGCCACTGATGCAGCCATACTCCACTCTGCTATTCTTCAGGCCGCTATTTCCAGAACACAGCGACTACACGCTGCAACCACGGGTATCCGTCATGACTGACACTGCAACCGACGCCACTTACACCACGCCTGCTCCCGTTGCAGCACGATCCCCTGCATCCTGGTTTACGCGCGCTGCGTTGTTGTTGCTGTTCCTGTTTAACGTGGCGACGGTGGCTGGTGGTGTGTGGCTGTGGCGACAACTGGACCTTGCCGATCAACAGCAAGCTGCATTGCAAGATACCCTGAAGCAACAAGCCACCCAGACCGACGCACTGAAAGGGCAACTGGAAGAACAGACCGCCAGCGCGCGGCGTTTTCGGCAGCAGACCACTGACATACTCAAGGAAACCAGTGAAAAATTGCGCGGCCTTGATCGCATAGACACAAGTTACTGGCGGCTGGCGGAAGCCGAATTCCTGCTGAAACAGGCACACCAACGCCTGTTTATCACACGGGATGCTGACACAGCAGACCTGTTGCTGGCATCGGCCGATGGCGCGCTCATGCAGCAAAAAGATCCAGGATTGCTGCCTATCCGCAGTGCTATCGCCAATGACCGTGCTGAATTGCGCAAAGTGCCGCGCGTGGATCACGATGGCATCTACCTGCGCTTGCAAGCGCTGTCATCCCAGGTGGGCATGTTGACCAGCGATAACCGCTTCCTGCAGGCATCCGAAGAAACAGATGCTACGGGAGAAGCCGAAAAAAGCTATACAGACACACTGTGGCAGCATCTGCTGTCCATCGTGCGTATCCGCCATTACGACCAGCCCGTTGAACCTTTGTTGCCACCGGAACAACAACTGTATTTCTCACAAAACCTGCAACTGGCACTGGTACAGGCACAACTGGGATTGCTGCAGTCGCAACAGGAAACGTATGCCAGCAATCTCGGCCGTGCATTTGCCTGGGTGAACCAGTATTGCCAGACCAGCGATCCGGTGGTGGCTGCCTGGCTGGCTGAAACGCAGGAACTGATGCGCATCAACATTGCGCCAGACATGCCGGATATTTCCGGTTCGTTGCGCGTGGTCCAGAAACTGATCGAACAACGGGCTGACGATATCCGCCGCGCATTGATGCTCGGCGATGAAGATGTCACCGATGAAACCGATAACAGCGCCGACGCAGCAGAGGTAACGCCCTGATGCGCCGCTGGATTTTGTTGTTTGTTGCCGGATTGATCGGCCTGCCCTTGTTGCTGCACGCCATCGCACTTGATGACAGCTTTGTTGTATTTGTTTTTGGCCAGACCACGGTAGAAATGCCGCTGTGGTTTGTAGTGGCCGCCATGTTCACGTTTTCGGTTGGCAGTTACTATGCCGCGCGCATGTTGCGCGCAGTTTTTCTTGCCCCGCGACGTGTAAACCGCTGGCTGGACCGTCGCAACCAGCGCAAGGTCAACGACCTTACATTGCGCGGGTATCTGGCCATGCTGGAAGGCAACTGGCTGAATGCAAGCCGGGATTTGCAAAAGGCAGGGGATAAATCCGGCAGCGCGGCACTAAATTATCTATTGGCTGCACAGGCCCGCGTGNNCCGGATGCGCGTATTGCCATTGGCATCTATCAGGCGCAACTGTTGCAGAAAGCCGGTGTGCCGGAAAAAGCCCACGATATCCTGCAAACGCTGGCAGGCGAAAATCCACGCCATGCCTATTTGCAAAAATTGCTGATAGACAGTTACCGCTTGCGCGGCGAATCAGAAACCGTGCTACAGATCCTTTCCCGGCAACATCGACAAAAACCGTTACAGGATCCCGACATGATCACCGAGCTGTGTCGCCTGCAAATTTCTCATGGCGACGGCGCAGCCGCGGAAGCGTTGTTACACAAACAACTGACGCGGCAATGGCGCACAGAATGGGTGTCACTGTACGGGCAGGCGCAAGGGCATGACGGTGTGAAACAATTACAGGCAGCAGAAAAGTGGCTCCGCGATCATCCTGAAGATCCTGCATTGATACTGGCATTGGCGCATATCTGCCAGCGCAACCGCTTGTGGGCAAAAGCACGGGACTACTACGAAAACTATTTGCAAAAGCAGAAAGATGAATCGGCTGCGCGCGAACTGGTGCAACTGCTCCAGTCTTTGGGTGAGCAAGAGAAAGCCCGGCATTGGCTGCAAAAAATTGCAGCACACCACATGGATGCACTGCCCCTGCCATCAACATCCCCTTGAAGGATATTCCGTTATGAATCGCGTATTTTCTGTTCGAGGCCTGTTTGGTTTGATCGCGCTGGCCAGCGCAGGATTGATTGCCTTTGCATTGTATTTACAACATGTATTGGGCGAGCATCCCTGCCCGCTTTGCATAACACAACGATTGTTTGTGATAGCAATCGGAATTGTCGCGCTGGCAGCGGCAATTCATAACCCGGCACAAACCGCGCGCCGCGTGTGGAGTGTTCTGGTTTTGCTGTGCGCTGTTGGCGGCGGCATTGTGGCTGCAAGGCATGTCTGGATACAGCATTTGCCGGAAGACCAGGTGCCTGCCTGCGGGCCAGACCTGGCTTACATGTTCCAGAATTTTCCGCTACAGAAAGCCATGGAGCTGTTGTTTACAGGCGATGGCAATTGCGCACAAATCGGTTGGACATTACTGGGATTCAGCATCCCCGAGTGGACACTCCTGGCATTTGCCGGTTTTGCATGTGCTGCGCTGCTCCAGTTTTTTCGTAAAAAATGACAAATCGCAGGAATAAAAAAAGCCGGCACATAGCCGGCTTTTTTTATTCAACCGCCAGACACTAGTTTGGCAGCGGCTGTCCGTCAATCGCCTCTACCCCGGCCGCAGGTGCGGCACCAGGGGCTTCAATTTTCAGCAACTCGATTTCAAATATCAGGGTAGCGTTCGGACCGATATCGCCACCTGTGCCACCTGCGCCGTAAGCCAGGTCCGACGGGATAGCCACTTTCCACTTGGAGCCTACCGGCATCAGTTGCAGGATTTCCACCCAGCCAGGAATCACGGCGCCGACAGCGAATGTCGCTGGCTCATTGCGCTTGATCGAGCTGTCGAATTCCTTGCCGTCAATCAGGTTGCCCACATAGTGCACTGTCACGGTATCTGTGGCTTTGGGCTTGTCGCCTTTGCCTTCCGTCAGCACTTCATACTGGATGCCGCTGGTTGTGGTTTGTACACCAGCTTTCTTGGCATTCTCCGCCAGGAATTTCACACCGTCTTCCTTGTTTTTTACAGCGGCTGCTTCCATCGCTGCCTGCTGTGCTTTCTGTGCCTCTTCCTGCTTTTTCTGCATTTCGGTCTGGAAGGCCTGCATGGTTTGCTGGATATCTTCCTTCGTCAGTTTCGGCTCACTGCCATCTACTGCCGTCTTGATGCCGGCCACAAAGCTTGATTCATCCAGTGTCACCTGATTGGCCTTGAACTGGCTGCCAATGTTCATACCAAGGATGTAGCTGACTTTCTGTTCCTGGGTCGTCAGGCCGCTGGCAGCAACCGGTTTTGCTTCTGCGGGTGCCGCAGGTGCGGCAGCCTTGTCATCTTTGCAGGCGCTCAAGGCGAGTAAGCTGGCGGCCACAACGGCCAAGGTACGAGTTTTCATCAAATATTCCCTATGGAGGTGGACAAAGTAAGCACCGATCATACAGTGCTGAAACAAAGACCGCCACGAGCACAGCAAGTTCCTTTTTGGCAAAACCGGGATGGGGCGATTACCTATAAGCACCCATGGGTGACGCGGTGATAATGGTCAACGATTCTGGAGTTGATCATGAGCACCCACGAGAAACCTTTTTCCACCCCGCAGCCAATGCCGCCTTACAACGACCTGTGGGCAACGAGGCGGCGCATCGCCAGCCAGCTGCGTGACCTCAATGAGCTACTGTTGACGCACGATGTGCCATATGGGGAATTGGCCGCCATGGAACAGACCCTGGCAACCCTGCTGCCCGTTGCCAGCCACGGCCAGCCGATTCACGGCCGCCTTGAGTGGGCAGCACTGCCCGCAGATCACGGCACCTATCACTTGCTGTCCCGCGAGACCACACCCATCGCAGGCCACGGCAATGCCATGTCGCCCCCGCTGCATATGTGGCTGGATCACGACAAAGGCGAGGCACATGCAAAAATCACCCTGGGATGGGCTTATGAAGGCCCGCCCAAGTGCGTGCATGGCGGCTGGGTAGCCGCACTGTTCGACGAGTTTCTGGGCTGCGCGCAACTGCTGTCGGGCCAGACAGGAGCCACCGGCAACCTCAATGTACGCTACAAGCGCCCCACTCCGCTGGATACCGAATTGACACTGTTTGCTACCGTCAAGGAAGTCCATGGCCGCAAAATTGTGATGGAGGGAACCATCAGCGCGAACGGCGTGACCACCGCCAGCTGTGAAGGCCTGTTTGTGAGTTTTGCTGAGGGGGTCATGAATCTGGCTGAACGGAAACTCGTTACGGATTAGCATGTCCCACGGGAACCCATTCATTGCAAGGAGAAAGACAATGTTCGCACCTGATGCCAGAGTCCTGCTCGCAGCCGTTTTATTGGCCAGCGCTGTCACCGCCCACGCAGCCGACTACAAGATCGACGACACACACAGCTTCGTGCAATTCCGTACCAAACATCTTGGCTACAGCTGGTTATACGGGCGCTTCAATATCAACGGCGGCCATTTCAGTTACGATCCGGCCAAACCGGAATCCAGCAAGATCACCGTTGATATCGACGTTGCCAGCATCGACAGCAACCACGAATTGCGCGACGAGCATTTGCGGAATAAATATCTGTTCACGGACAAACAACCCAAAGCCAGTTTCACCAGCACTGCATACCAGGGCGATGCCAATAGCGGCACACTGACGGGTGAGCTGCAGCTGAATGGCGTAAAAAAACCGGTCACTATTCCGGTGAAAAAAATTGGCGAAGGGTCCGATCCATGGGGCGGCTACCGCGTGGGTTTTGAAGGCAATCTCACGATTGATGCCCGCGACTATGGCTATACCTACCAACTGGGCGAACAGAGTTTCATTATCGACCTGCAGTTGGGCATTGAAGGCGTGCAGTCTGCGCCAGCCAGCAACAAGCACTGATGATCGCCATAAAAACAACTTTGAAAAAACAACTTTGAAAAAAGCAACTGCTACGAAATACCCGGTGCTGTTGCGTTGCCTGCACTGGGTGATTGCTGCTTGCATCATCACGATGATTGCGCTCGGCTGGCGCATGAGTGAGCTGGGCTATGAAGCGACAGGTTATCAGGTGTTATATCGCTGGCATGGCACGATAGGCTTGCTGTTACTGCCGCTCGGCGTGGCACAACTGATCGCTTACAGCATGTTGCCGCGACCCGCGCTGGCGGAAAACATCCAGGGCTGGTCACGCGTACTGGCGCGTTTTGTACACCTGTTCCTCTTGTATGCGGTGGTCGCGTTGCCGGTGGCCGGTTATTTTATGTCCGGGAAATATATTGTGCTGATCGATGGCACATCGGTACCGCCCATCATCGATTTGTCCCGCACTATTACCAAAGCCTTGTTTGATATTCATGTGCAACTGGCCTGGACCGTGGCAGCGGTAGTGGCGTTGCACGCAGCAGCCGCGTTGAAACACCACTTTATTGACAAGGACGATACGCTCAGAAAGATCCTGTGATGTATGCGGCGTGGCCGGCGTGTTGTTCCAGCGCCCACTCGACATGCTCCCGCACCAGTTCTGACGGACTATGCCTGCGCTGCTCGAGCGCGGCAATAATGTCCGGCGTGCTATCTGCATTGCCTAATGCCACTGCAATATTGCGCAGCCAGCCTTCATGCCCGATACGGCGCAATGCCGACCCTTCTGTCTTCTGCAAATATTCTTCTTCGCTCCATAAGAACAATTCCACCAGTTGCGCGTTATCCAGCGCGTGGCGCGGTAAAAAATCTTCCTGCTCCGTGCGTTGGGCAAATTTATTCCACGGGCAAACCGCCTGGCAATCATCGCAGCCAAAAATGCGGTTACCTATTTTCGTGCGGAACGCTTCCGGAATGCTGTGCCTGTTTTCAATGGTGAGATAAGAGATGCAACGCCGCGCATCCAGCTGGTGCGGCGCTACAAATGCCTGCGTAGGACAGAGATCCAGACACGCTGTGCAAGTGCCGCAGTGTTGTGTGTCTTGTGATGCTGTCACTGGCAATGGCAAATCGGTAAGAATTTCCCCGAGAAAAAAATACGAGCCTGCCGTCGAGTTGATCAGCATGGTGTTCTTGCCAATCCACCCGAGCCCGGATTTCTGCGCAAATGCGCGTTCCAGCACGGGCGCGCTGTCAACAAACGCACGGTGTTTATGTAGCGTGTGGGTTTCAATTTTTTGTGCAAGTTGTGCCAGACGCTTGCGCATCAGCTTGTGGTAATCGCGGCCAAGCGCATAACGCGCAATATAGGCACTGCCATCCGGCGCAATTTTTGCGATGAGGTCTTTTTCTTCGTGCGGCAGGTAGTCCATGCGCACAGAAATAATACGCAGCGTGCCGGGATGCAATTGTTCAGGATGCGCGCGCAATCTTGCATGCTGCGCCATCCAGTCCATGTCGGCATGGTATTGATTGTCCAGCCACTGTTGCAGATGTGCGGCGTGTTCAGTGACATCGATATCGCTGACACCGGTTTGCTGGAAACCGAGTTCTCGTGCCCAGAGGCGGATCTGTTCCAGCAGCGTGTCGTCAGTCATTATTGTTGAAGAAATTTGTGCTGGAGGGATTAATGCAATCCCAGCACGTCCTGCATGTCATACAGCGCGGCAGGTTGTGACTGTAGCCACTGCGCTGCGCGCACCGCACCGCGCGCAAAACTCATGCGCGAACTCGCCTTGTGTGTGATTTCCACACGCTCACCATCAGCGGCAAACATCACCGTGTGGTCACCAACAATATCGCCTGCACGCACCGTGGCAAAACCGATCGTNNCCGATCGTGTCGCGTTCGCGCGCACCGGTCTGCCCCTCGCGGCCATACACCGCGACTTTTTCCAGATCGCGACCCAGCGCCTGCGCCACCACTTCACCCATACGCAATGCCGTGCCGGATGGTGCATCCACTTTGTGGCGGTGATGCGCTTCGTACACTTCGATATCCACATCATCGCCCAGTACACGCGCCGCCATGTCGAGCAACTTGAAACACAGGTTGACGCCAACACTGTAATTCGCCGCCATCACTGCGCCGGTTTTTTGGGCAGCTGCGAGCAATTGTGTTTTCTGTTCTGCAGAAAAACCCGTCGTGCCGATCACGATTTTCTTGCCATTGGCCGCGCAGGTGTTGATGTTCGCCAGTGTGGCGGCTNNCCCGAGACAATCACGCCATTGCGGCCGATGCCTGCCAGTTCGCCGGCATCAGTGCCAACCAGAGAACTGTCTGGTCGCTCGATAGCCGCGCTGAGTACTGCACCGGGGGCAACGTTGATCGCTTCGATCAGGGTTTTTCCCATGCGGCCAGCGGCGCCAGTGACAGCGATGCGTACAAGAGGGGCAGGAGTGTTCATCGGGATC
>DDBK01000175.1 GCA_002333095.1 Cellvibrionales bacterium UBA2034 | reverse complement strand
ACCAGGCGTTCGCGCGGAATCCATAACGTTGGAACGCCGTCGCGTGTACGCTGGAAACTGCAAACATCGACACCAAAACGTTCGTGCAATTCACGTACTACTTCGTGCTCAACACCTGCCGGCAATGAAGCATCCGGAGAAGTGGGCTGGATAGCTGTCTCTTGCGTCACTCAATGATTCCCGAGATGGATCTGTTAAACCTGGTCAGGTGTTCGCAACACCTGTACAGCATTACGTTCTGCCTGTTTCAGATCACGCTGGGCTGGCATGTTGGCCTTGTAGACACCTTGTTCACCAACCACCCATGACAACGGTCGCCGCTCCTTGCCAATCGCATCCTGCAACAACATCAAACCTTGCAGAAAAGCCTCCGGACGNNCTACACCCTGTACCACTGAATAGATGTCATACATACCACCCGAATTGGCGCAGGATCCCATCGAGATAACCCACTTGGGTTCCAGCATCTGTTCATACAAACGCTGCACAACCGGCGCCATCTTGATAAAGCAGGTTCCAGCCACCACCATCAAATCCGCCTGGCGTGGCGACGCGCGAATCACTTCAGCGCCAAAGCGGGCAACATCGTGCGGCGAGGTAAATGATGTGGCCATTTCGACGTAACAGCAGGAGAGGCCGAAGTTATACGGCCACAATGAATTCTTGCGTCCCCAGTTCACGGTGTCATGCAGGATATTTTCCAGCTTGCCCATGAAAATATTCTTGTGGACCTGTTCTTCCAGCGGATCCGACACCTGCTGCTTGCTGACCGGTGGATAACGGCCTGGTTCGTCTGGATCGATACGGGTAAGTGTGTAGTCCATCGCAACCTCAAGTGTAAAAACGGTTATACGTGTTTTTCAGCGTTCTGGCCTGGCTCTAGCGCATGCTGCGCCTTGGAACGTCGTGCTTCAGGTGCCCATTCCAGCGCACCGATACGCCAGATATATACAAGCCCCGCTAACAGAACCGTAATAAAGATAGTCGCTTCGATAAAACCAGCCCATCCAGACTCGCGCACCGACACAGCCCATGCATAAAGGAACAGGGCCTCAACGTCAAAAATAACGAAAAACATAGCNNTAAAACTTGGCCGAGAAACGTAAGCGGGCATTACCCACCGACACGATACCGGACTCAAACGGCTCATTCTTGGCGCGACCGCGGTATCGCCCCCCAAGAAACCAGGATATGCCCAGCATCAGCGCACAGAGCACCGCGATGACCAGCAAGAAGATCCCGAAAGACCAGTTGTGGGCGAGTGTTTCTACCTTGTCCAGCGATATAGCAGGCACGGACGACTCCAGAGGCAGTAAAAATTCGGGTTCGGACAGACGCAAGCATGTTACCGAAAAAGCCCAGACGTTGCACGGCACGCCCGCACATAAAACAGGGGATTAATGACAATTTGATTTACAGGGTAGAAAGATACCGGGGGATAACAGACAATCGTCAGTCATTGAATAACCCGAACGAGTCCGATGATGACCGCCAGCTATGCTCGACGGCCCTACGCCTCTTTTTACTCCCTGATTCGCCTGTCATTCCTTGCCCTGGCTTTAATCTCCTTATCAGGTTGCGAAACCACTTCATCCCCAGACTATACGGACTCCGGCAAACATCGATTTTCCCTGTTTTCCTACAATATCCGCAGCAACGGACACCAGTGCATGGCAGAGTGGCGCAAAGCACCGCCACTTCCACCCAGCCTGTGGCAGAGGGTGGAAAATCGCTACCAAATGCCCAATAGCACCACCAATCCCCGCATCATTACTGAAAGAAACTGGTACACCAGCCACCAGAGTTATCTGAACAGGGTATCGGCACGCTCTGCCCGTTACCTCTATTACGTCGCCAACCAGCTGGAGGCGCGCAATTTGCCGGGCGAACTCGCCCTGCTCCCTATCGTAGAGAGTGCCTACAACCCGTTTGCCATATCCACCAGCCAGGCATCGGGACTCTGGCAGTTCATCCCCAGCACTGCCAAACACCTGAAGATGGAAATGAACTGGTGGTATGACGCACGCCGGGACATCCCTGCAGCGACAGATTCCGCCCTGAATTACCTTATCTTCCTTCGTGACCACTACGAGGGGGACTGGCTGAAAGCCCTGGCAGCCTATAACGCTGGCTGGGGCACGATTGATCGTGCTGTGGCAAAAAACCGGGCCAAAGGCCTGCCAACTGATTACTGGAGCCTGGATGTTCCTGNNACTGGAGCCTGGATGTGCCTGATGAAACAAGGGCTTACGTGCCGAAACTACTGGCGCTGGCGCAAATCAGCAAAAATCCGGCGGCCTTTGGGGTGGAATGGGCCTATATCCCCGATTTGCCCTATTTTGCAGAAGTACGGTTTCAAGGCCAGCTGGATGTTGCATTTGCCGCTGACCTGGCCGGTGTTAACAGTGATGAGCTATACCAGCTGAATCCCGGCATCAGCCGCTGGGCGACACCGCCAGGAGGCCCATACCGGTTGCTGGTGCCGATAGACCAGGCGAATGAGTTACAGGAGCGCATCGCTAACCTGCACAGCAGCCAGCTGATGCCAACACCCGCTTCTTCCTATGAGTACACGGCAAACCCCAGAGTCCAGGAAATGGAGGCGAAGAGTGCTAAATCCTCACGCTCATCATCCTCTGGCGGCAACAGCAGCGCGAAAACCTATACCGTCAGGTCTGGCGATACGCTATGGTCAGTTGCCAAAAAAGCGGGCATGAGCACTGAAGCATTACGCAAACTGAACCAGCTGGATCACAACGAACCGCTTAAGCTTGGCCAGAAAATTGCGCTGTCTGGCAGTTCATCAAGCACAAAAAATACTGCATCCAACGCCAGGGTGAGCCAGTCTTTTTCGCCTGCGAACAAGTCTGCGTCCAGCACACCTGCATCAACCAACAACAAAGGCAAGACCACTTACACCGTAAAAAGCGGTGATACGCTAATGGCCATTTCCCGCAAGTACAAACTGAATGTGAATGATATTTCCCGCTGGAACGGCATGGGCAAAAACCAGACCGCGCTCAAACCGGGGCAATCGTTGACACTTTATCTGGATGCATCAAACAAGCACTGATCAACTGGCCAATACCTGACACATGAAAAAAGATTTACGGCCTTACTGGGTCAAGAAACGTTATTTGCAATTCCGGCATTGGTATACCGAGTTTTTTTTGCGCCCGGAATTTGCGGAGCTGGGTGACCATCACACATTTATGAAGCCGTGGCACACGGTAGTATCCGGACCGAATATCCGCCTTGGCCACTCTGCCACCGTCGTCGCAGAGCCGGACAATAATGTGCGTATTGGTGTATGGGGGCGGGAACCGGGATCAGGCTCCATTACCATTGGTGATGCAGTGATGATATCGCCCGGTGTACGCATCAGTGCATCCGATAACATTTCTATCGGCGATGGCTGCATGATGGCCAATGGCGTGTACATCACTGATTGCGACTGGCATGGCATCTACGACCGCATGAACCGTGATCCCGAACCCAGGCCTGTTCTTATCGGCAACAATGTCTGGATTGGTGATCGGGCGACAGTGCTGAAAGGCGTGACAATTGGCAACAACAGCGTTGTTGCTGCATGCAGCGTTGTCACAAAAGACATACCGGCCAATGTCGTGGTAGCCGGCAATCCGGCACGGATTGTGAAAGAGCTGGATGCTTCGGCAGATTTTTATACCCGAACAATGTTTTATGCCAATCCCGCCGCGCTTGCCAAACAATTTGATGACATTGACCGCATGGTACTCAGTGGCAACACTGTCTGGCGCTGGATCCAGTCGCTGGTGTGGCGGCGCTAGCTACTGGCAAGCACCAGTGCATTGGAATCAAACGCAATACCAGACCAGCCATCACGCATGAAATGCCGGATATTGGCATGATCACTGCCATCCGGATTACCCAATACATCATCACGATAAAACCGGCCAAAACAACACAGTGTTTCCGCCTGATTCAATCCGTTCATTTGCGCAAAAGCAAAAATACGGCATGAACCTTCATTCTGGCCTGCCTCGTTGATTACACACGCATCACCAAGGCCATTCCTGAAACGTGTTGGCGTGTACTGGTAGTGTTCCCCGATGGCCGCCAGCACTTCATCAAAACTGACAGTGTCCGGATGCAAGCGAATTTTTTGCAGCAATTGCTCAATCAACATAGAAACGTTTACCTGGCCAGTTCACGATAGNNAGATGCTCGTTATCTTCACGACCAGACCAGTTCTTGATGTAGCTTCCGTCCTTGTAACCGTGATCTTGCCTGAAAAAGTTCAGGACATTCTTGCCAACATAACCAGAATACAGCGCATCAAAATCCAGGCCGGCTGCCGCCATCAAATGCGCAAATGCAGTGAGGTCAAACGCACGTAAATTCAGGGTGGTCTGCACAAAACTTTCCAGCGCAGTACGGAATTCCTGCACCGCGTAGGTTTCACGCAATGCGGCGGCCAATGTTTCTGCCAGCACATCTACTGACTCATGCTGCATCAGCAAATCGCTTAAGCCGAAATGCCAGATATCGATCAGCTCCAGCTTGACCTGCTCGACATCCGGCTGTTGTTTCTTCCACCATTTCCAGCCGTAGTGATCCATCAATTCAGCGCATTCAACCCATATGGCGCGGTACCATTCATAGCCCTGTTCGCGCCATGCCGGATGCACTTTACTGTTCATACTGTCCTGCAGTGCAAGCATCGTTAAAATTTGCGTTTGCATGAATGTCTCCGCTTTTCTGTGATGGGGCACATGGTAACATGCGTCCCGAGCGCATCCCTGTCTCTGGAGACACGATTATGGAGAACCGCAAACTGCTGGAACCGATTTCCACGCTGCTGGCATTAGGTTTGCTGATTGGCGGCTGCGTGATGATCCTGCTACCGTTTTCTTCCGCACTGGTGTGGGCGGCGATTTTTGTCTTCTCCACNNGTAACTGGTTGTCGGCCTCAATCTTCGTGACACTGATACTGGGCTTGATCGTCCTGCCTCTCCTGTATGCCATTGTCAGTTTTGGCGGGATAGCCAGCGACTTTGTCCTGCGGATCATTGACCAGCTACAAGGCGGGATACCGTCATTGCCCACCTGGATCGCCAATATCCATTGGGTAGGCCCCACCATCCAGGAGTGGTGGGACAAGCTGGTACTGGGGGATGCCGATGTGCGCAAGCAGGTCAATGACAGCCTGTTGATCGCCATGAAAAGCCTGCTGAAATTTGGCGCCATTACAGGCCAGGGGCTGGGCATGCTGTTATTGAGCTGCTTTATTGCCCTGTTTTTTTACGCCGGCCTGCCAGCGGTGACCCACTGGCTGCAAACCGGCATGAAGCTGGTATCCGGTAGCAGGGCTGAACAACTGCTCAATATTGCTGGCGGCACTATCCAGGGTGTGGTCTTTGGCATTCTCGGTACCGCACTGGCACAGGGTTTTCTGGTGGGGGTAGCACTGTTCATTGCCGGTGTGCCATCTACGGCTGGGCTGACATTTCTCGCCATTGTGCTCTCACTCGTGCCGTTCGGCTCGTTCCTGATCTGGGGTCCGACAGCTTTCTGGCTCTACGAGCACGACCAGACTGGCATGGCGATTTTTATGGTGATCTGGTGTGCAGGCGTTGCTGGCTCTGCTGATAACGTGATCAAGCCACTGGTGATAGGCCAGAACAGCAACCTGCCCTTTATCCTGATTATGCTGGGCATACTGGGCGGGGCTATCCAGTTTGGTGCATTGGGCGTATTCCTCGGTCCTACCCTGCTCGCTCTGGGATTTGCCTTGGCCAAGGAATGGATTTATGGCATCAAGGTGCAAAAACCGCCTGAAGTAGTTAATCCGGAATCTGTCGATTTAAAAGAACCAGCCAGTACGCAGGAATAAACCAGGCTCCACAGGCCGTTCATGCCTTGATATTTATCAAGGCTGTTGCAGCATGGCGGAGCTATTATGCTAACCAACTTTTACCTGAGTGGATTTCAAGGATGCTGAATAACCCTTTCGCTTTTCTGATTTCACCAGCCGCGCAATGGCAAAAAGTGGCGGCCGCCTCGCTTAACCAGCAGAGGACTGCTGCAATTTATGTGGCAGTGTTTGCGCTATTTCCCTGTTTTGCCTGGTATCACGGCACAACAGAAATCG
>DDBK01000155.1 GCA_002333095.1 Cellvibrionales bacterium UBA2034 | reverse complement strand
GCAGGTATTGCTTTCCAGCGCCATTGGGAATCACGCGCCTTTGAACTCGGCGGACGCAATTATTCTGCGCCTGTGCAACGGGTAGGCGATTTTCTTGCGCGACGCGCATCCACCGCTGGTGGCAGCGTCATTCCTTCTTACAAACCCGCCGTAAACTGGACAGACCTCTCCACCGCCTTGCCAGACTTTGCGATTACCGCTATCCGCGAAGCACTGCCGGCGTTTGATAAAAGCATCCGTGGCTTTGCCTTGGACGATGCTGTGCTGACGGCTGTCGAGACCCGCACCTCATCGCCACTGCGCATCACACGCAATGAACAATTGCAGAGCCTGAATGTGAGGGGATTGTTCCCTGCCGGCGAAGGTGCAGGTTATGCCGGCGGCATCCTGTCTGCCGGCGTTGATGGAATACGGATTGCAGAAGCGGTGGCGTTAAGCATCACTTCTTGATCATTGAATCCAGAATCTTGCTCACCTTGTCGGTATACGGCGGTTTCATGCCCATCAACTGCATCATATTGATTCTTGATTGCTTATACACCGAACGCACATGACTGAAGGTCCTGAAACCTTCCGGGCCGTGGTAATTGCCCATTCCACTTGCACCTATGCCACCAAAGGGTAAATCTTCACAGCTGACATGTTGCATCACGTCGTTAATTGTCACGCCGCCTGAAATCGTGCGCGACAACACACGCTCTGTTTCACGCGCATCATCAGAAAACAGGTAGAGCCCCAACGGTCTTGGATGGGCATTGATGTAATCTATCGCATCATCGATATGTTGATAGCTCTTGATCGGCAGCAACGGGCCAAAAATTTCTTCCTGCATCACCTTCATGGATTCCTTCGGCTCGATGATCAGTGTTGGCGGAATCTTGTGTACGCCTTCCCTCTGCATGGCAAAACTTTCCTTGGCTGGATTCACAACGCGAATTTCGCCGTCCTGCGCCTTGGCATCGTCAATATAGCCTTGCAAACGCGCGTAGTGCCGAGCATTGATCACGGCCGTGTAATCCGCGTTATCACGAATTGTCGGGAACTGTTCTATAAATGCATTTTCAATTTCAGCAATCAGTTCATTCAGTGATGCGCTATGAACCAGCACATAATCAGGTGACAGGCACACCTGCCCCATATTGAGTGATTTGCCGATGGCAATTGCCCGACCTGCTTTTTTCAGGTCTGCATTACGCCCCACCACCACCGGTGATTTTCCGCCCAGTTCGAGCGTAACCGGTGTGAGGTTATCCGCAGCAGCGCGCAGGATATGCTTGCCCACGCCGGTTGCGCCCGTGAAAAGAATATGGTCAAACGGCAATGCAGCAAAAGCAGAACCAACCTCTTGCTCACCCGTCACGGCCACCAGCTCTTCCGGGTCAAAATACTGGCCAATCAGTTGTTGGAGCAGCACCGACGTGTGCGGTGTGAATTCCGACAGTTTGAGCATGCAACGGTTACCGGCAGCAAAAATGGCACCCAATGGGCTCATGGGTACCCACACAGGAAAATTCCACGTCGCAATCGCACCCACCACCCCTTTCGGCTGGTAATGCACCGCAGCTTTCGCACCCAGGATATTCAGGGGCGGATCAACGTGGCGTTTTTGCGGTTTCATCCAGCGATGCACATTTTTCTTCGCGTACTGCAGTGAATTGATCGATCCAAAAATATCAGCCATCCGCGCCTGGTGCAGTGAACGGTGCCCGAAATCTACAGACGTGGCTTCGCAGAGCCCTACCTGATTGTCTACCAGCAAGCTGATTACCCGGTTGATACGGTCAATACGCTTTTCTACAGACACCACGGCTTCGCGTTCAAACGCACGGCGCTGGCGATCCAGCAGCACAGGCAACTGTTCCAGTGGGGTGTTTGTCATCAAGGACATGGTGATCTCCGGCAGATAATGGGTAACAGCAATGGCAGGCATGATGCACGCGGCTAAAGATAGCAGCAAGTCATCTGATTGCCTGTCTTGACCCTCTCACCTATCATGACCGCCTTCCTGAAACTGCCTTCCTGATTCCGAGAGAAACATCCATGAGCGACCCCCAACACCACCGCCTGATCATTCTGGGTTCCGGCCCAGCCGGCTATACCGCTGCGATCTATGCCGCACGGGCAAACCTGAAACCTGTGGTGATCACCGGTATGCAACAGGGTGGACAGCTCACCACCACCACGGAAGTGGATAACTGGCCAGGAGATGTCCACGGCTTACAGGGGCCGGACCTGATGGTTCGCATGCAGCAACATGCTGAACGCTTTGCCACAGACATTATTTTTGATCACATCCACGCGTGCGATCTGAAGCAGCGGCCGTTCAAGCTCACTGGTAACAACACCTATACCTGCGATGCACTGATCATTGCCACCGGCGCGTCAGCCCAATACCTGGGGCTTCCGTCAGAAGAAGCATTCATGGGTAAAGGTGTTTCAGCCTGCGCCACATGCGACGGCTTTTTCTATCGCGAACAAAAAGTGGCCGTGATCGGCGGCGGCAATACTGCAGTAGAAGAGGCGCTGTATCTGTCGAACATCGCCAGCCACGTTACCCTGGTCCATCGTCGCGACACTCTGAAATCTGAAAAAATCCTGCAGGATCACCTGTTTGAAAAAGTAAAAAATGGCAATGTGACGATTCTATGGAATCACACCCTTGATGAAGTGCTGGGGGATGACAGCGGTGTGACCGGCCTGCGCGTAAAAAGTACGCAGGATGGCAGCACCCAAAACCTGGATGCAAGCGGCGTATTTATCGCTATCGGTCACAAGCCAAACACAGACATCTTTGAAGGCCAGCTTGACATGCACAATGGCTACTTGAAAATCCAGAGTGGATTGAATGGCAACGCCACTGCCACCAGCATTGAAGGTGTTTTTGCTGCAGGCGATGTAGCAGACCATATTTATCGACAGGCTGTGACGTCAGCAGGCGCAGGCTGCATGGCAGCACTGGATGCAGAAAAATATCTGGATATGCTCGCTAAAAAAAGCTGACCACCCGGTAAACAATCTTACAGGCGGCCAAGATCAAATTGCTGTCCTGCGCTCTCGATAATCAGGTAAGGCACGCCCTGCCTGATTACTTCCCGTCCACGCTCCACCAGTTCATAAAAGACCGGACGATGGATGCGCGCTTCCATGCCGCCCCTCACTTGTATATACGGACGGGGCTCTCCGCTGAGGGAATCCGTCTGTACACGCAGTGGATGCTCTGCATCCAGCCGCACCAGATCATCTGTCAGGGTACGAAAATACAGGATCTGTTCACCATCAGCTTCCTCTTGTGTCATCCCCACCGCAATAAATGGCACATCCTCTACCTGTATGCGCATTTTTTCGACTGGCGACACCAAAAAATAGTCATCACCTTCGCGTTTGAGAATGGAAGACAAGAGACGGACAAGGGACGGGCGCAGGAAAGGCCGCCCCTCGTGGTACCAGCTGCCATTACGTGCAATCCGGATATCAATATCACCACAAAATTCCGGGTTCCACTGATCAACCGGTGGCAGTTTCCTGTTTTCTATACCGGCAGCACAAGACAGGAAATTATCAAACTTGGTATCTGACATATTCGATCAGTGAAGTTGTCGATACATGCCGCGAGTAAAAACCCCCCTGGAACATGCCATCATCCGCACTGCAAAATCCGCGTATGCAAAATGTTCTTCATTGAATTTGTCATGCGTCATTCTGTTAGTCCACTCTTCAAGCCATGCTATCTGGCTTTCTACGCAGCAAATCATCTCGATTTTTTTGCAGTCAGGGATTTTTTTCATAAATTCAAACCATTCTTCTGATAATTTTTTTGCCTCATCAAAATGACCAGACAATGGCTCCATACGGTGCAAAACAAATATAGTTTTATCTACAGGCTTATCCGACATAAAAACTCCAGGTAATTTTATAACAATTTAAACATCAGTTAGTAAAAAGCGCATCTTCGTTATCCAGACACTGCTGCAAATGCACCATGCGTTCAGGACTAGCTGTACGCACCATAGCCTCACCATAGTATGATTTCAAACCAAAATTTCTGGCCGCAGCAATCAAATCCCGCAATGCAGGAATGTCCTCATCGCGCAATTTCTCTGCCGCACAAATCGTAAACATGCGACGAAGGCGATCACTAGCAAAACAAGTGGCGTGCTTGACACGGAAATCAAATACAACAATATCGCCAGGGTCGGTCGGAATAATTGTAGCCGGAATTTCGTAGTCCTGAAGCCCAAGATCATCCATATAGCTATCATTTTTCTTAAGGAATGCCTGCAGCTTGTTAGCAAATTTATCCCCGAAATGCTGGCTGCCAGGAAGCACGCGGAAACATCCGCTATCAGACTCCAACTTATCCAGATAAAAAATAATTTTTACATTCCGGTATTTTAGTAACGCGCCATAAGTATCAGAGTGCCAGCAAGTTCCGCAATTAAACAGATTAGCATCGCTGCCGCGGTAGATAAAATTATCACCAAGCAATCCTTTGTAAATGCCGAGAATTCTTTCATCATCCAGCAAAGCACTGAAATATTCATCCCGATCAATAAATTGCGTAAGGAACTGGCGATTTTCATTGGCATGGGCGCGATGCTTCCAGTCAATTAATTCCGGCGAGCAGGCTTTCATCACCCTATCAAAATGATCCGATATTGCCTGTGCCTCATTTGCAAAAAGTCCTTTAAAAACCAGATACCCGAAAGTATCAAAAAAACGCTTCTGCTCTTCAGTCAGCTTGAACATGTCTCTCACTTTCCAACCGCTATCACATTAACAACCAGATTTCTTTCCCCTGTATGCTCTGCGCGCCAATCAACGACAGAATACAACTCAGGGTTTTCATCTTGCTGTTTTTTTAGCACCCCAAGCCTGTTGGATATTTTTGCACGTTTTGCTTCACCCATATCAACTTCAAGCATGGCTTCGCGCACAACGTTGACAGGGTCATAATTACACTTCAGGCATGCCGGGTTACCCCGGTAAATACTTTCTTTCTTGATACTGTCCATGTCGCTGACGCTATAATCAAACACATTGCCCAACGGCTCGACTTTCTCATAATCACTACAGCAAATATAGTACTGCCCGTTCCAGCCAATGAATGGCGCCACAAAAGCCAGATTACACAGTGTAGAAACACCTTTGGAAGCCATTAGCGCTTCTGCTTCTGCGCGACGCGCATCGCTGCGCAAGAAATAGTGATTGGTCTGGCATGCACCACCACGGTTAATCTGGCGAAATACATACACGCCTGTCACGCCCAGCGCTTCCCAATAGGCTGTCATCTCCGGAATCTTGTCACGGTTGATGTCGTGCTCGACGATGCTGATCCACACTTCGCTGCGCATACTCTCTGAACGCTGGTTATTGATCGACATATAGGCATCAACATTCCGGCGCATGTTATCAAAATCGAGGTTGTACACCTTTTTATAATCCGCACCGAAATCACTGATACTGAATGTAATGCGCGCAATACCGGATTCCAGCAAGAGGGCCGAGCGCTCTGGTGTCAACAACGCTGCATTGGTTGTGAGTGCAAATTCTGCGTTTTGCTGGACGATATAGGAAATATATTCTTCAAATTGGGGATGAATCAGCGATTCACCCTGCCCTGTGAGCATTACCGTCAGGTTTTCTTCTACTGCGCGCTGCACAGCTTGATGAAACACAGCTTCACTCATGAAACCCTGTTTGGGGGTTTTGTCGCGCGGACAGAAAGTGCACAACGCATTGCAGCGATTGGTCAACTCCACATCCAGTGCCAGCCTTTTTATTTTCACGTTCTGGAAACCGATATAGATGACAGCTTCAGGACAGACTACTGGAAAGGCCTGTGGATCACAACAAGCCAGCTTCTCACGCTATACCAGTGGACGGATGCCTACCGCAGCACGTAATCGCTGCATAAAAGGCCCCGCAATGGCTCTGGCTTTTTCAGCGCCTTTCTTCAGCTCGCGCTCGATAGCAGCAGGGTTCGCCAGGAGAATTTCATAACGCTCCCTGGCCTCGGCAATTTCACTATCAATCAGCGCGCACAACCGCTTCTTGGCCTCTCCCCACGCGATGCCCGCCTCAANNCGCTGCATTTCTGCAGTCTGCCCGGGTGTGGCAAAAGCGCGCCAGATCTGGAAGACCGTCGAGCTGTCAGGGTCTTTGGGCTGCCCCGGCTCCAGCAAATTGGTCACAATTTTGTTGATGCTTTTCTGCAGTTGTTTCTGGGGCAAAAACAGCGGAATGGTATTGCCATAGCTCTTGCTCATCTTGCGGCCATCCAGCCCCTGTAAAACCGCTACATGATCATCCACCGTCGCCGTCGGCAGCACAAAGTGCTCACCGAAATGGTGGTTGAAACGCTGCGCAATGTCGCGCGCCATTTCCACATGCTGTATCTGGTCTCGACCTACCGGCACATGCGTTGCCCCAAACATCAGGATGTCCGCCGCCATCAGTACCGGGTAACCAAACAACCCCATCGTGATGCCCTTGTCCGGATCAGCGTCACCTTCGTCTTCATTGGCAGAAACAGCCGCTTTGTAGGCATGCGCCCGGTTCATCAGCCCCTTGGCAGTCATGCAAGATAACAGCCAGGCCAGCTCGGTGATTTCAGGCACATCAGACTGGCGATAAAACGTCACGTTGTCTGTGTTGAGGCCCAGTGCAAGCCATGTGGCAGCAATTTCCAGCGTCGAGCGGTGCACATGCTCAGGCTCGTGGCACTTGATCAGCGCGTGGTAATCCGCCAGGAAATAGAACGCGCGACTTTCAGGGTGCTGGCTCGCGCGAATCGCAGGGCGGATAGCGCCCACATAATTGCCCAGATGCGGCGTGCCAGTGGTCGTGATGCCAGTGAGGATGGTTTTCTTCATAACCTTTTCCCTTACCAGCTGAATGTCTGGCCAACGATCTGCTCAGACACCTGCCACAGCGTTTCAGCGGCAACCGGATCCAGCGCCCAGGCAAAGTAGCCATGCTCCGCAACGCCCACGGGCACTTCCTCGGCGACAGCACAGTCTTCCAGATACAAACCGCCCTTGCCTTCCAGATCAGGGGAAGTGGCTGCCCAGACANNGTCTTGAACATCAGCTTGCCACGGCTGGTACCGCCAGATTCTTTCTTTTCGCCGGCGAATGACTTGCTGTTCATGAGCGCCTTGATGTCATCCTCAGTGAGGTGACGGCCGAGTTCCGTGGGAATAGCGCCGGGGTGCACGGCGAAGACACTCACGCCCTTGTCACCCAGACGTTTTTGCAAAGCCACGGTGAACAGCGCATTGGCTGTTTTCGCCTGACCGTAGGCGCCCCACTTGCTGTATTCACGCGTCTGCCAGTGTATATCGCTGAAATCAACCGGCGAGTGCTTGTGGCCGCCAGAACTCAGGTTCACCACTCGCGCCTTGCCAGCTTTTAGAAGCAACGGCACCAGCAGGTTGGTCAACAAAAAGTGGCCAATATGGTTGGTGCCAAACTGCAGCTCACAACCGGCAGGCGTGCGGCCAAATGGCACAGCCATAATGCCGGCATTGTTGATCAGCAGATCCAGCTTGTCTGTCAGTTTTGTTACTGCACCAGCACAGGCACGGATGCTGTCAAAATCGGTCAAGTCCAGCGGTACTGCATCAACCTGCGCGGCAGGGNNATTTGTCTTTTACGCTTGCTGCTGCGGCATCCAGTTTGGCACCGGGGCGCGCGGCCATAATGACCCGTGCACCGGCTCCGGCCAGCGTCAGCACGGTTTCCAGCCCGAGTCCTGTACTGGCACCGGTTACCAGTGCGGTTTTACCGGTGAGATCAACGCCGGTAATGATGTCAGACGTAGTTTTTTCGGCAGCAGATACAGCAGTCATGTAAAGAGTCTTTTGTGGTTTTCAGGTCGAGCGACTGTAGAGAAGATGCAGGATCAGCGCAACCGTATGACACACGGCCACCCACATTATCGGCGCATTCGAAAGGAAGAAGACAAGGAGTGACAATTGAATGGAGAAAATGGCGACCCGGAAGGGACTTGAACCCTCGACCTCCGCCGTGACAGGGCG
>DDBK01000065.1 GCA_002333095.1 Cellvibrionales bacterium UBA2034 | reverse complement strand
TGAACGGCGCGATCGCCATGACCGGCGGCCAGCCGATTGAAGGTTCGCATCTGGAAGGCGAAATCACGGCACCGGAAGTGGTGCATCAAGTGTTGTCAGAAGGCGTGAAAAAAGTCGTTGTTGTTTCGGACGATATTGAAAAACACGACAAGAGCAAATTCCCGCCGCACACAGAATTCCGTCACCGCGACGAACTCGACGCAGTGCAACGCGAATTGCGCGAAATGGTTGGCACTACGGTCATTGTTTATGACCAGACTTGCGCGACCGAGAAACGTCGTCTGCGCAAACGCGGCAAATATCCGGATCCGGACAAACGCATCTTCATCAACGAACTGGTGTGCGAAGGTTGCGGTGATTGCTCCGTGCAATCCAACTGTATCGCCATCGAGCCGGTGGAAACCGATTTCGGCCGCAAGCGCCGCATCAACCAGTCGTCATGCAACAAGGATTTCTCTTGCGTCAAAGGCATGTGTCCGAGTTTCGTGACCGTGCATCATGGCCAGCCGCGCAAGATGAAAAAAGGCTCTGCCTCTGCCGCGCAAGAAGCGGAACTGTTTGCGCAACTGCCGCAACCAACACTGCCAGCCCTGTCACAACCGGTGAACATTTTAATCACTGGCATCGGCGGCACTGGCGTTGTGACGATCGGCGCGCTGCTCGGTATGGCCTCGCATCTGGAAGGCAAGGGTATTTCTTGTCTCGACGTGGTCGGCCTGTCGCAGAAAAACGGTCCGGTCACCAGCCACATCCGCATTGGCAAGACGCCGGAAGATTTGCACGCCGTGCGGATTGCCACAGCGCGCGCTGACCTGATCCTCGGTTGTGACATCGTGGTCACCGCCGGCATGGAATCCATGAGCAAGATCCAGAAAGGTCGCACCAGTCTGGTGGTTAACAGCTTTGTGGCACCGACCAGTGACTTTGCTTCCAACCCGAACCTGGATTTATCCAGCTCGACTATGGAAAAAGCGATCAAGCAAACCGCGGGAGAAGAACATGCGTTTGTGATTCCTGCTGCACAACTCGCCACTGCGCTGTTCGGTGACGCGATTGCATCGAATCTGTTCCAGGTCGGTTTTGCCTGGCAAAAAGGTTTCATTCCGTTGTCACTGGAAGCACTGATGAAAGCCATCGAAATGAATGGCGTATCGGTGGATATGAACAAGCGCACATTCCAGTGGGGCCGCATGGCGGCACACGATATGGAAAAAGTCATGGAAGCTGCCCGTCCACAGATGATGGCCAAACTGGATGTAACGCCCAAAACACTGCCAGAAATTATTGCGCACCGTGTGGAACACCTGACTGGCTACCAGAACGCAGAACTCGCGGCGCAGTACAAGGCGCTGGTGGATAAAGTCATTGCCGTTGAACAACAGAAATTTGGTAAAGACGAGCTGGCGAAAGCCGTGGCAACGTACTATTCAAAACTGTTGTCGTACAAGGATGAGTACGAAGTGGCGCGCCTGTACACCTCTGGCGAGTTCCGCAAGAACCTGGAAAAACAGTTTGAAGGCGACTTCGAACTGGAAGTGCATCTGGCACCGCCGCTGCTCTCCAAACGCGATCCGTTGACTGGACGCTACGGCAAGAAACTGTTTGGCGAAGGCATGTTCAGTGCGTTCCACTGGCTGGCCAAACTTAAATTCCTGCGCGGCACACCATTCGATGTATTCGGTTATTTCCCGCACCGCAAGATGGAGCGCGAACTGATCAAGGATTACGCCAACATGATCGAGAACGTGATCCTGCCGGCACTCAATGCCGACAATTACGATACAGCAGTGAAAATTGCAAAAATTCCGGAAGAGATTCGCGGCTACGACGTGGTAAAAGACAAACACGTACACAATGCGAAGATCAAAGAAGCCCAGCTTCTGGCGGAATTCAAGAATCCAGCAAAACCTGAAGGAGTCCAATATGCCGAAGCCGGCTGATNNAATACCTGAGAGCCACTACGATATCGTCAAAGGCAACAACTACGCGCAAGTCGCGATGGTAATGCCGAATGGTTCACTGGCTAACAACACCGTGGCCTTTGTGTGGGATGGTGAGTTTGTTCGCTTCAGTACGCTGAAAGCGCGCCAGAAATACAAGAACCTCGCTGGCGACCAGCGCGTGGCGCTCTGTATTGCTGACCCTGCTAATCCGTGGCGTTATCTGGAAATCCGCGGCAACGTGGAAATCACTGAAGACACGGATCGCAGCTTTATCAACAGCATCGCCAAGAAATACATGAACCAGGATGTGTATCCGTTTGACCAACCCGGCGACCAGCGCGTGACCTTTACAGTGAAGCCAACGCGTATCCGTGCGGAATATGTACACGCGGCCGATGGCACGCCAGAAAATATCGGCATCCAGCGCGGCTGATTGTCTTGTATCAGCGCACAAAAAAGCCACCGCATGGTGGCTTTTTTGTTTTCAATTAGACAGTTTTTCCAGTAGCTGCTGCTGTGCGGTTTTAGGCTGCCGGTGTTTTGGCGTCAGGCGATGGTACTGCCCGTGTGCATCCAATTCCCAAGCCTGTGTATTATCATTGAGATACGTATCCAGTTCTGCGCGGATACGTTTGATCTGTTTCATATGGAAAATCGGGAACGCCACTTCCACGCGATGCAGCAAGTTGCGTTCCATCAGATCAGCACTGGCGCAATAAATCTGTGGATCGCTGTTCTGGAAATAATACACACGGGTATGTTCCAGAAAACGGCCAACAATCGAAATCACGCGAATATTGTCGGAAACCCCCGGCAAGCGCGGACGCAAGCAGCAAACGCTCCGCACAATCAGATCCACTTTTACGCCTGCCTGTGATGCGCGATACAGGGCACGGATCATTTTGGGCTCTGTGAGTCCATTGATCTTGATAATGATGTGCGCCGGTTTGCCGGCTTTGGCCGCCGCAATTTCCTTATCCATCAACGCCAGCAAGTTTTTTTGCAGGGTGAATGGCGCGTGCATCAGTGCGTGCAGCTTACTGGCTTTTCCCATGCCTGTGAGTTGCTGGAAAACCCGGTGCACATCTGCACAGATATCATCATCATCCGTCAGCAAGCTGTAGTCGGTATACGCACGGGCGTTGCCNNCGCCGCACCACCATAGACATCTTGGCGTGGGTTTTATAGCCCAGCACCCCATAGACCACCACGGCGCCCGCTTCTTGCAAGCGACTGGCGAGCTGCAGGTTTTCTTCTTCATCAAAGCGTGCGCGCAATTCAACCACGGCCGTCACTTCCTTGCCGTTACGTGCTGCTTCTGCCAGCGCATCCACAATTTCGGATTTCCCACCGGTGCGATACAGCGTCTGTTTGATTGCCAGTACATCCGGGTCTTTTGCTGCACTGCGCAAGAAATCAATCACTGGCGTGAATGACTGGAACGGNNGAAAACTCCGGGTAGGCAAGATCAGGCCGGTTGAGCATGCTGCCCAGTTTTAACAACCGATGAAGATTCAACGGTCCGTCCAAGCGAAACATCTCGCTTTCATTGAGATTGAATTGCTCCAGCAGGATGTTGCACATGTCTTCCGGGCACTCACTGGACACTTCCAGTTTCACCGCTGTACCGAAGCGACGTGAAGACAACTCGCCCTTCAGGGCCAACGCAATGTCTTCCACTTCTGCTGCATTCATTTCCAGATCGGCGTTGCGCGTAACACGAAATTTATGGCACTCACGCACTGTCATACCGGGGAACAACTCATCCACGTGCGCGTGGATAATCGATGACAGGAACACGAAATTATCACCGCCGTCTGTCAGCCTGTCCGGAATGCGGATGATGCGCGGCAACGAACGCGGCGCAGGCACAATAGCAAAACCGCCTTCACGGCCAAAGGCATCACTGCCATCCAGCGAGAGAATAAAGTTCAAGCTTTTGTTCACCAGTCGTGGAAACGGGTGCGCTGGATCCAGCGCAATGGGGCTGACTACCGGCAATACTTCATCGCGAAAATACCGGCGCGCCCAGGCGGCTTGTTCTGGTGTCCAGTGATTGCGCCGCAACAAGCGAATATTTTCTTTCTCCAGCGCCGGGATAAGAACGTTATTGAACACGTCATACTGCCGCTGCACCGCAGCGTGGACCTGGCGTGAAATCTCTTCCAGCACATCCCGTGGGCGCATGCCATCCGGCCCCGGGTTTTCACGCTGGAACTCGATCTGTTTTTTCAGGCCGGCTACACGAATCTCGAAAAACTCATCCATGTTGGAGCTGAATATCAGCAGGAATTTCATGCGCTCCAGCAAGGGATGCGCCTCGTCCATCGCCTGGTCCAGCACGCGCAAATTGAACGCGAGCTGGGAAAGCTCCCGATTGATATACAGTTCGTGCTTGCCTAGATCCACGACGGGGGCCGGCGGTTCGGTCTGGTTAACCAGATGCAGGGCAGGGGCTGAATCTTTCACACAAAAATCACTTTGTATTGGTTCATTTTTCAATATATAGCAATTTTGTGACCGCTGCGTGACGGCCATCAAGAAGCTGGCGCCTTATTTTCCTATACAGAACCCACTGAAAATCCGCCCCAATAACGCGTCACTGCTGAACTCGCCGGTGATTTCACCCAGATACTGTTGCGCGCGCTTCAGGTCTTCCGCCAGCAGCTCCCCGGCCCCATTGCCGCTGAAACGTACGGCTGCTTCCTGCAGCAAGGTAGCCGAGCGCACCAGGGCATCCACATGACGTGAGCGGGCACTGAACAAGCCCTCGCCAGCGCTCTGGAGCCCTGCGCTGTCTTTGAGCGCCTTTTTCAGCGCATCCAGCCCATCGCCCGTTTTGGCCGAGACGCGTATCAGGCCGGCCGCCGCACCACCGCCCAGGCCGCTGGCATCCACCTTGTTCTGCACCACCAGCGTGGCAACCGGCGGGCGGGCGCGTTCTGACCACTCGCTCCACAGCCGGTCCGGATCGGTTTCCAGGCTCTGGGTGCTGTCCACCAGCAACAGCACCAGGTCCGCCTTGTCGATTTCAGCCCAGGCACGCCGGATGCCCTCCTGCTCGACCCGGTCGGGGCTATCCCGCAAGCCGGCTGTATCAATGATGTGCAGTGGCAAGCCATCTATATTGATGTGCTCACGCAACACATCCCGCGTGGTGCCGGCGATATCCGTCACGATAGCGGCATCGCGCCCCGCCAGGGCATTCAGCAAGCTGGATTTGCCGGCATTGGGCTTGCCGGCAATCACCACGCACATGCCTTCACGCATCAACGCGCCTTGCCGGGCATTTTGCAAAACACCCTCGAGCTGTTCACACAATGCAGACAATTGCGCCGCGACTTTGCCATCGGCCAGAAAATCGATTTCTTCTTCCGGAAAATCAATGGCCGCCTCTACATAGATGCGCAGCTGCACCAGCTGCTCCACCAATGTGTGGATAGCGGCAGAAAACTCTCCCTGCAGCGAATGCACCGCGTTGCGGGCAGCTTGTGTCGAACTGGCATCAATCAGGTCGGCTATGGCTTCCGCTTGCGCAAGATCCAGTTTGTCATTGAGGTAGGCGCGTTCAGAAAATTCCCCCGGTCGCGCCAGCCGAGCACCGTGCTGCACACATGCCGCGAGCAACATGTTCATCACCTGCGGGCCACCGTGGCCCTGCAGCTCCACCACATCTTCGCCCGTAAAGGATGCCGGTGCTGAAAAATACAACGCGATCCCCTGGTCGATCACGCCAGCAGCATCAGAAAAATCGCAGAATATTGCGCATCGCGCGGGCAGGGTTTTATTGCAGATTGCTTCGCCAATCACTCGCGCCTGTGCGCCAGACAATCGCACAATGCCGACACCACCTTTGCCGGGTGCAGTAGCAATCGCGGCGATGGTGTCGCGATCCGGCTGGATCATTTTGCGCCGGCTTTTTGCATCGTTTTGTAAATCCAGAACTGGTGTGACATTGAAATCAGGTTATTGACCAACATGTACAACACCAGCCCGGCCGGGAAAAACAGGAACATGCCGGTGAAAATAATTGGCATAAACTGGAATATGCGTTGCTGCATCGGATCTGCTGGTGGTGGGTTCAGTTTTTGCTGTACCCACATGGATGCGCCCATCAGCAATGGCAATAGAAAATACGGATCCTGCACTGACAAATCGACAATCCAGCCATAAAACGGCGCCTGACGCAGATCCACACTTTCCATCAACGACCAGTACAGCGCGATAAATACCGGTGTCTGGATAATCATCGGCAAACAGCCCAACATCGGGTTGGCACCTTCCTTCTGGTACAGCTTGAACATTTCCTCACGCAACTTTGTGGGGTTGTCGCCATACGCTTCTTTCATTTCCTGCATCTTCGGCGCGAGTTTTTTCATCACCGCCATCGATTTATAACTCAGGTTGGATGGCCACAGGAATATCGCTTTGACACACAAGGTCAAACCGATAATCGCCAGACCCCAGTTTCCAACGATGGAATGAATCCAGTGCGTCAGCGAGAACAGCGGTTTGGCGATCCACCACAACACGCCATAATCCACCGTCAGATCGAGGTAGGGCGCAATCTGCTCCAGACGGCTCACATCTTTCGGGCCTACGTAAAACTGTGTGCCCAACACGCCTTGGCTGCCCGGCGCGATATCAACACGCGGGCCTGTGAAACCGAGCAGGTATGTATTTGTGGCGGGTTGGTACGTGGTGTAGAACAGGTTGTTGGCCGCGTGGTCCGGCACCCATGCGCTGATAAAATAATGTTGCACCATCGCAATCCAGCCGCCGGTTTTTGTTTCCTTATGCGGTTTTTCGATCATGTCGTCAAACGTCATTTTCAGATAATTTTTTTCTGCGGTGGTGGTGGCTGCGCCAAGAAATGGCGTCATGCCTACACCGCCAGAACTGACAGGTTCGTGAGTATCGCGTTTTATCTGGCCATACATGTGCGCACTCCACGGCTGGGCAGATGTGTTATCCACCAGATAGGAAATGCCTACCAGATATTCGCCGCGTGTGAATGTGTAGCGTTTGGTAATTTTTACACCGTTGATTTCTGTAGTAAGGTCTATCGCCAGCTCATTGTCAGCGCTGCCCATTTCGTAACGGTTTTGCGCCGTTGAGAAGTTGGCGCGTCCACCCTCTATGAATGCCCCTTCATCGTTCACCAATCCACTTTGTGCAATGTAGAGGTGATCCTGTGTGCGCGTCAGTATCACCAACGGTTCATCCGGCTGATTTATTTTTGCCGGGTACTCGCGCAATGCGGCCATGACAATATCGCCACCTGCTGGATCAATTTTTACATGCAGCGTATCGCTGTAAACATCGATCAGTTGTATCTGCTGGTTTGCTACCTGTGCCGCTGCTGCTGTCGGGACATTTTGTGTGTTGTCCGCTACTGCTACAGGGGCTGCCGGCGCATCGCCACTGCCTGGCGCATCGTCACCCACTGCTGCTGGCTGCACTTGCTCCGCATTGGCAGATACCGCTTTGTGTGCTTCCTGGAACTTGTTCCATTCCAGCAATAACATGAAGGAAACCGCTGCAATGGCAGCAATCAATACCGGGCGTTGAAAATCCATCGTCAGTGTCTGCTTGTAGGTAAAGGTTGGCTGGGGGCTTCCTGGCTTTCCGGCACGGGATCGATTCCGCCGGGGTGCCAAGGGTGGCATTTTAGGATGCGGCGCGCGCCAAGGTAAGAGCCGCGCGCCACCCCGTGTTTTTCTATGGCTTCACNNGAGCAGCTGGGGTGAAAGCGACAATGGGGCGGCAAGCACGGGCTGATCTGCTCCGTGTAAAAACGCAGGCTCCGTATGACCACTGCGCGCAGCACCTGATTTTTTTCGTGCGGGGGCTTCATATCGCTTTCCGTCTTTGTTTCAACAGCCGCGCCCACTGTTCTTCAATCACTGTACGGATGGCGCGGTTATCCATCTGCCACAACCCCGGCTTGACCAGCGCCACGATATCCAGCCCGGCCAGTTCCATTTTGTGGTGGCGAAAACTTTCACGCAACAATCGCTTCAGCCGGTTGCGCTCTACAGCAAGGCGCGCATGTTTTTTTGCGACAACCAAGCCCAGGCGGGCGGGTGATTCAGGTAACAGGGCAACCTCCGCACAGGGGATCGCCAACAATAACAAAGAGCGGTGGGAGGCTTTGAACACGGCGCCGTCAAAAACGGCTTTAAATTCTCTTGGCGTTAACAGGCGATGCTGTTTGCCAAAGCAGAGATCGAAACCCGAGGCGGAAAGATCTCGCTGGGATGGTGCGCGGGGTGGTGCGATCAGCGCGCCTGCTGGTCCAGCAGGCAGATCGGTGGCTTGCACACGCCTGAGCCTGACAGGATCAGAAGGCAGCGAAAGCGGAATCAGACCGTCAGGCGCTTGCGGCCCTTGGCACGGCGGCGGCTGAGGACGATGCGGCCATTCTTGGTGGCCATACGGGCACGGAAACCGTGGGTGCGCTTGCGTTTGATGACGCTGGGCTGGAAAGTTCTTTTCATGCTACACCTGTCTGTCTATATATAAGCCCTTGCCAGAACAGCAGCAAAAGCCAGCGAAAAAGAGGCGGCATTGTACAGAATGGTGCCCAGCGTGGCAATCGCTCAATTTCGTGTCGGCAGGCTCGTCCCGCGCACCAAAAGCCACACAAGATATCCACAGGTTACCATCATCTTCTCAGGCTGTTTTTCCCCTTGAGCCTGTGTAAAAAAGGCGGATAATGGCCAACGCCTCCTGCCGCCCTGTGGATAATCTATCAACAGGTTTCGCTGAATGGATTTCGCCGCTTTGTCAACCCCAGGACCCGATAGAATTCTATGCTACAGACATTATGGCGCTACTGCCTCTCCCGCTTACAGGATGAGCTCCCGACCCAACAATTCAACACCTGGATTCGCCCGCTCGGATTAATCGATGCAGACAGCAGCGAGCGCCAGTTGGTCATCAGCGCCCCCAACCGCTTCATTGCGGACTGGGTGAGCAACAAGTACCTGACCCGTATGCGTGAGCTGCTGCGGGAAGAGGGTGCCTCGCGCGGTGAAAACCGCAATATCGATATTGCCCTGCAGGTTCTCAGCCAGCCAGCCCATAGCGGTTTTACTGCCGCACCCACGCCGCCGCCAGCCAGCAGCGAGGCTCGGCCCGTGATCGAGATTATCAGCGCGCCGCCGCCACGCGCCGCCAACATCCAGATCCCGCCCGCCGCCAAAACATCGCCGCAGGTGGAAGGCAATATCAAGCACCAGAGCGGCATCAACCGCAACTACACTTTCGACAACTTTGTCGAAGGCAAATCCAACCAGCTGGCACATGCCGCCGCCATGCAGGTGGCCGAAAATCCTGGCGGCTCCTACAACCCGCTCTTTATCTATGGTGGCGTGGGCCTTGGCAAAACCCATCTCATGCACGCTGTAGGCAATGCACTTTTGCAAAAAAATCCGAATGCGCGCGTGGTGTATTTACATTCCGAGCGGTTTGTTGCGGATATGGTTAAAGCGCTGCAGCTGAAAGCGATGACAGAATTCAAACGCTTCTATCGTTCGGTGGATGCATTGCTGATTGATGACATCCAGTTTTTTGAAGGCAAGGAACAATCACAGGAAGAATTTTTTCACACGTTCAATGCGCTGCTTGAAGGTGGCCAGCAAATGATTGTGACCTGCGACCGCTACCCCAAAGAAGTGGATGGCCTGGAAGAACGTTTGCGTTCGCGTTTTGGCTGGGGTTTGACCGTGGCGGTCGAGCCGCCGGAGCTGGAAACACGCGTCGCGATCCTGATGAAAAAAGCCGACGAAGTGCACATGGAATTGCCGCCCGATGCCGCATTTTTTATCGCGCAACGCATCCGTTCGCACGTGCGCGATCTGGAAGGCGCACTCAAGCGCGTGATCGCCCATTCAAAATTTACTGGCAGGCCCATCGGGGTTGAACTGGTCAAGGATTCGCTGAAAGATTTGTTGGCGTTGCAGGATAAACTGGTCAGCATTACCAATATCCAGTCCACGGTGGCGGAGTATTACAAGATAAAAACCAGCGATATGATGGCCAAGCGCCGCAACCGTTCGGTAGCGCGCCCACGCCAGGTAGCCATGGCGCTAGANNCCGTTCGGTAGCGCGTCCGCGTCAGGTGGCGATGGCGCTGGCCAAGGAGTTGACCAACCATTCTTTACCGGAAATTGGTGATGCGTTTGGTGGCCGGGATCATACGACAGTGTTGCATGCGTGCCGTAAAATTCGCGAGCTGCGCGACAGCAATGCCGACATGCGCGAAGATTACAAAAAACTGATGCGTGCGCTCACAACATAACGCCTACAAATTGCGATAATATCGGCGATTAATTTTTACCAGTATCCACGGCGGGAGCCCTAGAACATGCAATTTACGATTTCACGTGAAGCACTGCTGAAACCCCTGCAACTCGTTGCCGGGGTCGTCGAGCGCCGCCAGACCCTGCCGGTGCTGTCCAATGTGCTGGTCTCCCTGCATGAAGGACAACTGTCCCTGACGGGCACCGACCTCGAAGTGGAGCTGGTTGGCCGCGTGGCCGTCGATGACGAAGTGCAGCCCGGCGATGTCACCGTGCCTGCGCGCAAATTGCTGGATATCGTGAAGTCATTACCCGATAGCTCAAAAATTGATTTTTCCCTTGATAATCAAAAGGTTACAATAAAATCTGGCCGCAGCCGCTTCACCCTGACCACGCTGCCCGCCTCTGAATTCCCCAATGTGGAAGACAGCCCGAATACGCTGGGCTTCTCGCTGCAGCAGAAGCAACTGAAGCGCTTGATCGACGCTGTCTCTTTTTCGATGGCCCAGCAGGACGTGCGCTACTACCTGAATGGCATGCTGCTGGAGATCGCCCCGGACTTCGTGCGCACGGTGGCTACTGATGGGCACCGGTTGGCGCTGTGTACGCTGAACACGCCGGTTGAGGGTGCCACTGCGCGCCAGTCTATCCTGCCGCGCAAGGGTGTGATGGAGCTGGTCCGCTTTCTGGCTGACAGCGAACAGCCGGTGAAAGTGATGCTGGGCAG
>DDBK01000088.1 GCA_002333095.1 Cellvibrionales bacterium UBA2034 | reverse complement strand
TCAAGTCCGGCCTCGGGCACCAATAAAATCAATAAGTTAGATAAATATCAAACTCTGCAGTTTTCTCTCTTCCCGCGCCGCGCACCATTTGCGCACCATTTGGCCGCGGCTGTAGTTAAACCTCTTTGGACGATATCGGATGTATCTATATGATTATAATAGATATATTATTTTTGATTTAGACGTCTCTGGACGGTGCTGGACACTGCTATAAGTGACTTAAAATCCCTCGGGGGCAACTCCGTGCCGGTTCAAGTCCGGCCTCGGGCACCATACAGATAGTTTTTCTCATCAGCCTCCAACCAATCTTCAGGATTGTGAAATGGATGCTTGAAATCCTCATACCAGACCTAGATAATCGCTCTAGTCTTCGGATTATAAAGAGAAAATCCCCCCTGAAGCTTCTTTGCCCGGAGGGGGCAGCCATCGAACCAGCCATCGGGACGCCAGCGTGTTTGATCAACGTGCAGTCAATCTTACTTCTCTAAATATTGTCAAAGGCGAGTTTCTGGCTACTATCCAGCTAGCCACTAACCAGTTGGAACAGTTCATTTCATCAAGAGAGCGGCAGGATCTGGTTCAATCTTGCCTTGAGAGCTTTCAGCAAATTGACGGCGTGTTGCGTATGGTGCAGTTGCGCGGTGCAGATATGTTGGCGGGCGAGATTGTCGACGCTCTGAAGAGCGTGCCCGTAGGGGCTGATGCAAGCTATGACGCGATGTTGGCAGCTGTTAGTACGGCCTCATTTGTGGCGACACGCTATTTTGAGTATGTGCAGCAATTTGAAAAGTCCATGCCGGTTCTTCTGTTGCCGTTTATTAATGACTTACGTGCAACCCGCAAGCTAGCGCCTATACCAGATAGTCATTTTCTTGTGATGAATCCTGTTGGGGCTCCGGAGCAGCACGGTGCGGTCGAACCATTTTCAAGTGATGCGGCACGTCGTTTCAGGCATATGTTCCAAGTGGGGCTACTGGGAGTGCTGCAGGGGCAGAATGCCGATTATTCGTTAGGGCTGATGCAGCGCGCATTAGAGAGAACGAATGCCATGGCATCCGGAAAGCCGTTTGCCAAAGTGTTGTGGTCAGCTGCCGTTTCACTCAGGGCTATTCGTGAAACGCATATGGCTCTTCTAACACCCCGGAAGATGCTTTTTTCTGCGCTTGACCGTCAGTTAAAACAATTGGTCGCGCAAGGTGAAGGCTTTCTGGATTCGACATTTGATGAATCACTGCTGAGAGGTTTTGTATATATCGTTGCTGCATCTGGTTCGGAATCCGAGCAAGCAAAAGCTGTCCGTAGCGTGTTTGCAGTTATGCCAATGGGCTATTGCGAATCTGATGTTGAAGAGGAATTGAACAACCTTCGTGGACCAGGCCTTTCCACCGTGCAGTCGGTCGCTGAAGTCATTCGCGAAGAATTACGCTCTAGCAAGAATGCACTGGAGATGGCATCACAAGGTGGCGGGGATATCGTTGCAACCTATCCCGACATGATCGCTTCATTGACGCGTATTGCAGACACACTTTCAGTGGTCGGACTTGCTTCACCAGGCCAGGTTTTACGTGAACAAGTAAATAAAATCCGGCAATGGGATCAGGATGCCCATGCTGCGAACAATAGCGAACTGATCGAGGTGGCGGATACTCTACTTTATATAGAGAGTACGGTGTCTGCGCTGCAAAACATCAACCTTTCCCAGGCAAAACTGGCAGAGACCAATGCATTGGGTAAGGACCAGATCATTGCAAAAAGCCAGCTTGCCGAGGCTGAGAAAGTGGTGCTGGATGAAGCGCAGGCTGGTCTGGCACTTATCAAACGAGCAATGGCATCTTATGCAGAATCCGGGTTTGATCCAATCCATATTTCAAATCTCGGCAAGAGCCTGAATAGTGTCCGTGGTGCTCTTATACTCATGAATATGGCACGCGCAGCGAAAGTGGCTGAATCATGCATACAATTTGTTGATACAAAATTATTGCGTGGAGATTCCAGCGGCGCTATTCAGCAGCTGATGGAAACGTTTGCGGATGCAGTCATGAGCCTTGAGTATTTCCTGGAAGCATATATAGCAGTTCACAAGCAGGATAATTCAATACTTGAGATCGCAGAGGAAAGCGTCAAGGCATTGGGCTATCCAGTTAATTAATCTGGAAAATAGCAGGGGTATCTTTGTGACCTATACAATCATAGCTGTAGTTGTTTCAATCCTTGCGCTGGTTCTGCTTTTTATTGCGGCAAGGCTTTTGTCAAATAAAAAGTGGATTCCCGGATTTTTGCGCGGATGCCTTGGAATAATATTGGTAATGTTAACCATTGTGCTCGGCCTTTCAGCGAAAGATATCGCCAGTTATAAAGCCGCTGAAAACGCCCAGACGATCGCGACATTGAGTTTCCGGAATAAAGAAGCAAACACCTATCAAGTCGAGATACAGGAGACTTCGGGCGTTTTTTATACCAACGAAATTGAAGGGCAGCAGTGGCAGTTGAATGCCCGTATGTTCAAATGGGTGCCTCTGGTAGGGGCAATGGGTTTTCGCCAAGGTTACAGACTTGAAGATATCAGAGGGCGCTTTATTGAATTACAGATTGATAAAGTCATGCCAAAGCGCGAACCAGAAATATTGAATAGCAGCGCAACAATTGATGTATGGAAAATCCTTAATGATTCTCCAGGTAGCCTTTCATCAGTTAGTGCGTATATCAGTACACCTGGATTTATACCTGTTGCCGATGGCGCTATTTTTGACGTTGTGCTTTCTGGCCAGAATTTAACTGTTAATCCCCTGAATGATGCAGCAAAATCCGCGCTAAAAAGCTGGTAATGCCCTGGAGTAATTAGTGAGTTTTCTTTTTGAGTATGGCATTTTTCTGGCAAAGACTTTAACTATAGTGGCAGGCTTGGGGTTTCTTCTGGTATCGGTTGTTGCAGCTAGCCAACGTCTCAAAAAGCAAGAAAAACAGGGGCACATTGATTTAAAAAACCTGAATGAAAAATACCGCGAAATGTCGGAGACTATGCAGGCAAATATATTGTCTGAATCAGCTTATGAAGCTGTATGTAAAGCCGAAAAAAAAGAACAAAAAGCCAAACGTAAAGCAGAGAAATCGNNCGGGAAAGCGCAGTAATGGCGACCATAAACCTGAAAAGCCAAGGGTTTTTGTCGTCGACTTTGTCGGAGATATTCGCGCATCAGCCAGTGACGCCTTGGCTGAACAAGTAACGGCTATACTCACGCAGGCCACACAGAAAGATGAAGTTGTGGTGCGGCTTGAAAGCTCTGGTGGGATGGTGCATTCCTATGGTCTGGCATCCTCTCAATTGCAGAGAATAAGGGATAAGGCAATACCGCTAACTGTATGCGTTGACAAGGTTGCAGCGAGTGGTGGATATATGATGGCCTGTATCGCCAACCAGATATTAGCGGCTCCATTTGCTGTTATCGGTTCTATCGGTGTTGTTGCACAAGTTCCTAATATTAATCGACTGCTTAAAAAACATGATATTGATGTTGAGATGTTGACTGCTGGCGAGTACAAGCGAACATTGACTGTGCTGGGTGAAAATACAGAGAAGGGTCGGCAAAAATTCCAACAGGAAATTCAGGAAACACACGAACTGTTCAAGGAGTTTGTTTCCCAGAACAGGGCAGGGTTGGACATGGACGTTGTCGCGACTGGCGAAGTCTGGTTCGGGACAAAAGCTCTTGAAAATGGCTTGGTAGATATAGTTAAAACCAGCGATGATTATCTGTTCCAGCGCCACACAGAAGCTGATATCTACAAAGTAGACTGGGTAGAAAAACATAGCCTTTCAGAACGTTTGGGGCTGGCTGCGGAGTCAGCGATGGGCAGAATACTCGTTAAATTTTTCACTGAAATCGAAAATAGAAATATTTTCCCCCATTAAAAACGTATAAAAAGGGGTAGGGTTATGGAGCAATTAAGCGGCCTTGATGCTCTTTTTTTACATGCCGAAATGCATGGCATGCCTATGCATCTATCGTTGTTATCTATTTACAATCCTCTGCTTGCGCCCGATAAGAAAGTAGAATTCCGTCAAATTCTTGACTTGTTTGAAAAAAATATTCAATTGAGTGTGCCACTGCTGCGCCACAAGCTCGTTGAAGTGCCGTTTAACCTCGATCAACCTTACTGGATTGAAGATCCCAATTTTGATCTGGTGTATCACGTACGNNGGCAACTGGCAAAAGTTATGCTCGCTGGCAGCAAACCTTCATGCCCAGCCACTTAATCGCGGACGGCCATTATGGGAAGCCTATGTAATTGATGGCCTTGACCATATTGAAAATATTCCAGCTGGCTGTTTTGCCATTCTGCTCAAGGTTCACCATTCAATGATGGATGGACGAACCGGCATGGCGGTTTTTAATAATCTCCATACATTGGCTTCTGGCGACGTTTATCAGGTAAAGAAAACAAACATTACTAACGACGATGGACGCTTCTTTTCACACGAATCAGATATCAGAATGCCTAGCTTGCTCGTAAAAGCTGCAGTCAATAATATTTATCGTGCTGGAAGACTTATACGCATGATGGGGCATGCAGTCGGCTTGTATGGAGAGGTAAGACAAGCCATGAAAGCCCATGAGCTGAAACAATTGCAGAAGCCTAAAACACGATTTAATGGCCAGATTTCACCCAGACGCGTTGTTGACCGTATTTGTTTATCCCTGGAAAAAATCAATTTAATCAAGTCAAGTTTCCCAGACCATACAGTTAATGACATAGCTTTAGCCATTATTAGCGGGGCTTTACGGCGCTATCTAATTTCAAAAAATGAGTTGCCAGAAGACTCACTGGTTGCTGCTGTCCCAATTAATGTCCGTAATGCCGATCATGAAATTTACACCGGAAATAGTCTTAATATCACTAATATTTCTTTGCGAACAGATGTTGCCAAGCCGCTTGATCGTTTGCGACGAGTACATAAAGAAGCGCTTGCAGGAAAAGCTTATGCAAGGACGCTTGGCAATAATATAGTTAACGAAACAATGGACAATCTTTTTGTTGGGATGGTTGCATGGGGAGTAAAAGCAGCTGTCCAATCTGGTGTGCTAGACAAGTTCCCACCTGCGAATAACACTATCGTGACAAATATACCCGGTTCACCAGATCAACTATTCCTTTGTGGTGCCCCATTGATAGACTCATTTGGCATGGGTCCGCTGGTGCCAAATACCGGGCTTTTTCATGCAATCTCCAGCAGTTATGGCCATGTCACCATTTCATTTACTGCAGACAGACAGAAGATGGACGATCCTGACTTTTATGTTTGCTGTTTGCAGGAATCGTTTGATGAATTGGTAGATGCGCTAAAACTTGAAACGGAAAACCAGCCTACAAAGCGCAAGGCTGTGCATTAGATAATATTGCGACCATGCACATGTTTGGAGATAAAGTCCCCAATGCGCTTGATTGCTGTTTTTCCCTCTGGAATAAACATGGCAAGCGTTTGCCAGACATGTGGCATGCCGTCCCATAATTCCAGTTCACAAGGAACACCCGCTGCCTTGTATTTTGCAGCCAGACGACGCGAGTCATCCAACAGCACTTCGTCTTTGCTTACCTGTATCAACGTGGGTGGCAGTCCCTTCGGATCACCATAAAGTGGTGAGGCGTATGGATCCCTGGGATCTGCTCCAGCCAGATAGTACTGTGCCCCCTCAGGCAACCCATCGCCCGGAATTAACACATCACGTTTGAGGTTGGTGATAACCGATTCGCCCGTAACTGCAAGATCAGTCCACGGCGACATGCCAACAGTGGCTGCAGGAAGCGGTAGTCCCATATCCCGGATTTTCAGCACTGTGCCATAAGTAAGCCCGCCGCCGGCAGAATCACCGACAATAACAATGTGCTCTGGCTTGTAACCTTGCTGTAAAAGCCACTGGTACACCTTGATGGAGTCTTCCAGTGCTGCCGGGTATGGATGTTCAGGTGCAAGCCGGTAGTCTGGCGCAATTACCCTGCACTTGGAGGCAACTGACAGGCGCCACAGGATATCCTTGTGCGTTGTATNNACCGTGCAGGTAGAGCACAATTTTATTCGGCTCCGCCCCCATTGCTTTTACCCACAGGCACGGGACCCCTTCAACGCGCTCTGAGCGAAAATCAATATCGGCAGGAGGCTTTGGCATATGGCGCGCTGAACTGTTTACCATGCGCCTCAGAGCTACATGATCAGTATTATTGAACATGCGTTTTTTAAGCATGCGAAGTGCAAGTTTGAAAGCCGTGGCCTGATAACTGCTCATGAAAATTTAGTACCCAAGTACTTATTCAGATTGTGAGACGGTTGCAGGATTCGAGTTTGTGAATGTCGCTTCGCCATTAGCCGCACGCAAGAACATGAACCTGTGAAAACGATTTGAATCAAATGGCTTCCAGTGTCTGGCTGGCTGTGACAATCTTTCTGCTACCGCATAATAGATCATTGGATTGTGTGTCATGCCAGTATGGCTGCCGCTGATACGAAGATTTTCAGTTTGTGGATTGATAGGGTCAACGCAATAACGCCACGCAGCTATACCATCACTTTCGCTGTAGATGGAAGTGGAGGGAACAGGGGGAGGTATTTCCCATATCGGCTCACCATTCATCAGCTCATCCGTAGAGGCATTAGGATTTAATCTTTCATAAATCCTGAGTATCGGACCCGATACTTCAACTTCGCTAGCGCTTTTGGGGTGTGCCAGATTAAAGGGGGATCCTAGCGTAACGACTTGTCTCACATACTCAGGCAGGCGGTGAGCCAATATGCGTGCATACAGGCCACCAAGACTCCAACCGACCAGACTGATCTTTTCCTGATGCTGGCCATACAACTCAATAACTTTCTCTTCGAGTTTGCGATAAATCTCATCCCGCAAACCGGGATTCCGGCCCAAATCCCATCCGTAGACATTAAAGCCCTGTCGCTTCAGGTAACGACGCAAAACGTAGGTACTGTTATCAGTAGCCAGAAATCCGGGGATAATCATTACCGGTTGACCTTGCCCTTTTGGAGCCAGGCGCAACAGNNACAGTGGAAAAGTTGGTAGCAACGAAAGGGCTTCCAGTGGCGCGCGCAATTCCATCAGGGCGCTCATCAGTGTCATCTTGTGCAGGTGCTCGGCCATAGGATGCTGCTTCTTATAGTGAGTCAGTACAACGAGAATATGGGTAAAGGCTCCATCCATTGCACAACAGGGAGTGCTTACGGCCACTCTCCAGCACTACATCTTGTATATGCCCGATCATTCTGACAGTAAATGCTGATATAGCCAAGTATTTGCAGGCCATAGGAGTACCAGCAGACCGGTCACTCATCGCCATCCACCTTGGTGCTATCCGCAGGTGATCGGGCCATATCGTGGTAGATCCTGAGGCGCGACGTGTACGGCTCGGCAATCTGGGTTCGAGCTTTTCTCAGAATCTTGCCAATATCCCGCATGGCATCCGTGCAGGTGTCGTAGTTATTCAACATGCAGTCCACAGTGACGCTGACATAGTCTGTCGCATTACGTGATTTCGCGCCCCTCAGCTTTCTGAATGCAACAACATTACTTTTATAAGCCTGCCGGAAATGCTTGCCCAGCACTTTTCCAATATTGTTGCTGTAGGTGGCGATGGCGCCTATGTTTTCCATGGCCGCCCCAAGGCCCACCAGCTCAGCCATAGCAAAGTCCTCCGCGGCACGCTCCATTTCACTACTGATAGCTCTGGAGAGGTCCTGGTAACGTTGCTCTACAATGCGGCCAAACAGGGGGTCGATGCCTGGCTGGATTTCACTGATGATATCCGTCCAGTCATCATCAGAAAGCGCCTCCAGAATCCGGGGGAAAACCCTGCTTTCTTCCAGATCCATGTGCCTGTTCAGGCTGGCAATATAGTCCTCACATCGCAGTCTCAGGATTTTCAGGCTATCCCTCGTGGCATCACGCTGTGCATCGCGTATGCTGGCGAGTAGGGTTTCAGTTTTTTTATTGGAAGCCTCATGGTCGATAAGAAGACTGACTACCTCGGCTTTATGGGCGTCTCCGCATTCAGAGAGTTTTCTGTAAATCACATCTTCCTTGGGGTGGTGAGACGTATCGGAATACTCGCCCATATAGCTTGCTACATCGAGCATTATTGCAAGATCCGGCGTCTCTCCCTTGTCTATAAGCTCCATCTGCTCCCGCAGAATATTGAGCAGTTTTGACATGTATTTATGTTCATTATGCAAATGCAGCATTATCTCGCGCGCTGAAAGCATTTTTACCGGGCGCTGCGGTGAAGAGGGAAGATGTCCCCGTGGGCCTCTGGGTTTGGCAGGCTTTACGGTCTTTCCTGCAGGGGGGTGGGCTGATATTTCTTTAGAGGACATACAGTTGACTCTCTTGCTAACGCTGGATCAGTATAACGGATGCAAGATATTTAATGGAGAAAACCACCGTAAGAAATCATGGAAAACAATTGATTTCTAGTATGTTTATTCTATTTTTTGTTACTACCATGGCCCGCGTAAATTGATGGCTTGAGTTGCGAAAAATGCTCTGAAGCCGATACCGTATACAGAGGAGAATACCATGTCAAAAAAAGCAGCTGCCAAAGATATCAACCTGACCGACAAAGCTGGCGATGTTGCCAAGAGCATATGGCTGGCTGGTCTCGGCGCGTACGGTAAAGCTTTTGATGAAGCTGTTAACCAGTATGGCAAAGTAAGCAAAGAAACAAGCAAAATGTTTGATGATCTGGTTGAAGTTGGTCGCAAGTTAGACAGCGAAAGCCATGCCAAATTGTCTAAAGCCAAAACCAAGACAACCGCCACAATTGAAGATCGTATAAACAAGGTTCGTGGAAGCGTTAACTTGAGCGCATTGAATATGGGCGGCAGCGATGCGGCGAAAATTGAAGAGCTTAACAGTAAAATTGACGTATTGTCTGAAAAGCTGGACGCCCTGCTGGATAGCATGGCTGTAAAACCTAAAGCTGCAAAGACTCGTTCTGCCAGCTGATATTGTTTTAGCCCTGGACAGACAACCCTTCCTGTTTGTCTGATCCACTTTTAAGCAAGGTTTCTGCCCTGAAACCTTGCTTTTTTTTTGTTTATTTCCGATAGTGAGGTATCTGCCGACTACTGGCGTATATATCGGAGTGAGCCGTGAAAACGCGTGAAAAAATCCTGCATACAAGCCTTCAGCTGTTTAATGAAGAAGGGGAGTCGCATGTTACAACCGTAGATATTGCCAATGAAATGGACATCAGTCCAGGCAATCTCTATTACCACTTCAAGGGAAAAGAAATAATTATTGAAATACTATTTGAAAAATTTGAAGATGAGTTTAGCGATATTCTACATGCGCCTATTAATAAAGAACTGAAAATAGAAGACAGCTGGTATTATCTATATGTGGTTTTTGAAGAAATGTACCACTACAGGTTTATCTATCAAAATCTTAGTGATCTGCTGCAGCGATATGAAATTATAAACAAGCGTTTCAGGAAATTGTTAAATCTGAAATTTCAGACAGCATCCAGCATCATTACAACACTACGAGAAGCAAATATTCTTGCGATAGACGATGACGCTGTTGATGTTCTGGTCAATAACATCATTATGACAATTACATACTGGATTGCTTATTCTAACCTGAAAGACGGCAAGCAACCTGAGCAAATCTTGCTTCACAAAGGTGTTTTCCAAGTGTTGTCACTCATAGCGCCATTCCTTAGTCAGGGCAAGTTGGAGTATCGCGAATTATGCAAACAGTTTTACGTGAAGGCTTTGGCCAGTGACTCTCTCAAGCCATAACAACTGATATGGCCATCAATAAAGTTAAACAAGGGAGGTTTAGTCGTCAGATGCATCTGGCCAGTGCCGGTATGCGAGCCGGGGCTGGATGGGCAGGAGACCAGATCCGCACTTTGGGGTTGTCAAAGGAAAACAGGAAGCTCGAGCGTGAGCGCCTGATGCAATTACAAATGGATAGCTGGATCAATGAGATTGGCCAATTAAAAGGCAGCATCGTAAAAATAGGCCAGATTCTTGCGACTTATGCGGATTATTGCCTGCCGGCACCTTTGGCATCAGCGCTGCATCAATTAGAGGCGGATACTGAACCATTAGCATGGTCGGCGATTGCTCCGCATATCATGCACTCTATGCATGAACACCGGCAAGAGCTAATTATTGATCATGCACCGCTTGCCGCGGCATCTATTTCTCAGGTTCACACAGCCACAGTAAGGGCCGATAGCCGTGTTGTATGCCTGAAAATACTCTATCCCGGTATTAGAGAAACACTCGATAGCGATCTCTCAATGCTTGCAATTGGTATTGGCTGGTCACTGACTAAAAAAGAACAGGAGCGTTTTTCTCAATGGATTGTAACCATTCGAGAAGTAATGGCCCAAGAATTTAATTTGCAGCAAGAAGCAGATACGCTAAATAAGTGGGGCAAGCGTCTTGCAGGTGATTTTCGCTATGTAGTCCCGGCTGTTGAAGATGAATTTTGCTCAAAAGATATTCTCGCCATGAGCTTTGAGAGAGGGGTAGCACCACACGATTGCACAGTAAAGAAGTTGCCACAGGAAAGAAGAAACGCTATCGCTATAAACATGCTGGAGCTTTTCTTTCGTGAGATTTTTATATGGGGAGAAATGCAAACAGACCCTCACCCCGGAAATTATAGAATAAGAATAGATATTAAAGAGGAGGACAAGATAGTTCTTCTTGACTTTGGCTCTGTCAGAAAAATTAATGCAGACCTGTTACAGCCACTGCGGGATATGATTTTGAGCGCTTATCACAGTGACAGGGCAAGTCTGCTGGAGGCTGTTTTTATAGTTGGATTGCTTGATCGATCAGCACCAATCCCTGTCCAGTACGCTTTTACTGATGTGTTGCTAGGGCTTGTCGAGCCGCTAAATTACAAGACAAAAATTGCAGAATCACCTGGAAGTGTGCCAGCTAATGCAATTGATAGTCAGCTGAATTATTGCTGGGCGGCCGCAAACCTTCCAAAAAGAATGGGAAAAAAAGCAGTCAAGTCTGCCATCAGCCAGTACTTTTCATTTCCCAATGCAGATTTCTTGTTGCTTTCCAGAAAGCTTGCGGGCGTTTATGCATTTATAGCTGCGCTTGATGCTAAATTTGATGCGGGCGTAGTGCTTGAAAAAATCCTGCTTGAAGCTTCAGAGTATACAACTAGTCATCATCATTTGTGATGCTAAAATCACTCCATACGGGAAAATGGTCAGAGTACAATTCATTAAAAGCTGCTGCATCTTCTGGATTGTATAAAACTGTTGATTTTATTTTCCATTCCCCAGTGTTTCCATGGTCAATCATAACATGATCAATAATACCTCCTCGCTTGCCTGATCCCTGCGTTCTGCTGTTACTGGCTTCATGCCTGTCATTTTTATAAGTCAGAACTTTAAAGCCTTTATCATGGAGGTTACGCAAGCTTTCATGATTTCCTGAAGCATTGAAATCGCCTATAATCACAATATCTTTATCTGATTTTTTCATAGTATCTAATTGCTTGGCGATATAGTAAACCTGCATTTTTCGTACGGCATTTGTGCAGGCGGATTGCCCTCCATAACCTGATTTCAGGTGCAGACCAATAGCCCAGAAATCAAATTGCCCAGCACGAAATAGACCGGCCAATGGCTTCCGTAAATTAGAAGAATAACAATAGTCATCTATGCGGTAGCTATCAGGAACTTGCATATCACTTGCAACTTGCAAGACTACAACTGGCTTGCGCCAAGCCAGGACAACGTGCTGCGCATTGCCACTGCTTCCGACTACGGTGTTGTATCCTCTCTTTTGTAGGGCATTACGTAAACGATTCCACTGTTGTGTGCTGTAATGCTCTCCGCGCAGGCTGCCATCTATAGAAGTGTTGATTTCTTGCAAGCTAATCAGATCAATTGACCATTCATTTGCAATACGTTCTGCCATGGCCTCAATTGTAGCGGCATCACTCGATTGCTTGCGTTTTTCACTGCCTAGCCAGGCAATATTCCAGCTGCCAATTCTAACGCAGTCCGGTTGGGGGCAGGAGAGAGCAGGCAATGAAAATGCTGCCAGCACTATCGCAAAAATCCATTTTGCAATATTCATATTTTTTCCAGATTTATTCAAGGTTTTTTAATTTTTATAAAGGTTCGCTGATTAATGCGCCCACCAATCCATGCGCCACCATCCAGCATTAGCATTTGCCAACCATATTTTTTCTTTAATGCATTATGAGCCTTCCTTTGCTCATCTGAGCGATCAATCAATTCAGCATTGCTATCTTGCCATTCTCCTGTTGGTTTTCCAAACATAGTGCAGGGTGCAATCTGGCAACGGCCACTATTTCTGATGCGCTTCACTTTTCCTGCCTGATTATTTGATAACACATAAAAAAATTCATGGCATTCAGCAAACCAGACAGGGGTGTCAACACGAACACCTGTCTTCCTGAATGTACCAAGATTTATATATTGCGCATGTTCAAATTGCATCAGCCGACTCTCAAATTGATTTCATCAACAGGCCAAAGTCAGGAGTCATTCCGTCGTCTGCCTGAATACGAACCATATGACCGGATCCTGGCGCAACCTCCATTTCTTCTCCCCGGGTATTGTGCATACCCTTTAATATGAAGGTCTTGTTTCCAGAAGGGCTCATCAGTTCAATTTCATCTCCCACGCCAAATTTATTTTTTACATCAATAATCCACTCATGGGTGGATTCATCTATTCCTACCACTTCACCAACAAATTGCTGTTGGGTTGATTTTGAAAAGCCATTTTCGTAGTTCTGGTATTCCTTAGGGAGGTGGCGCCTATAGAATCCCTCGGTATATCCACGGCTGGCGAGGCTTTCCAGTTTATCCATTAACCCCATGTTGAATTCATTACCAGCTAGTGCATCATCAATGGCTTCCCGGGAAATCTGTGCTGTCCTCGCAGCATAAAAATGCGATTTGGTGCGTCCCTCAATTTTGAGTGAATTGATGCCTATATCAATTAAACGCTTTACATGCTGGATGGCACGCAGGTCTTTTGAATTCATGATATAGGTGCCATGCTCATCCTCATAAGCAGGCATGTATTCACCAGGCCGGTTCTCTTCCTGCAGAAGAAATACCCGGTCTTCGATGTTCAGCAGTTTTCCGCTGCTGATTGAATCAGTCGGGCTTTGTGTGGGATCCCAGCTACCCACTTCTCCCACTCGGTGAGCCTGCTGAGAAGAGGCAAGTAGCTGTTGTGCTGCAATGGCTTGCTGATGCACAGCAGGATCAATCGCGACAATGTCACCCTCAGGTGTTTCTGTCGCTTCATGGGTATCGTATTTCCAACGGCAAGAATTGGTGCAGGCTCCCTGGTTCCCGTCACGGTGTGTCATGTAGCCTGACAGCAAGCAGCGGCCTGAGTACGCGATACATAAGGCTCCATGCACGAAAACTTCCAACTCTATGNNCCGGGCAGCGTTGGCGTATCTCCTCTATTTCCTCAATGGATAGCTCCCTGGACAGAATGACGCGCTGGATTCCCTGTCGCTCCCAGAATTTGACTGCAGCCCAATTGACGGCATTCGCCTGCACAGACAGATGGATTGGCATATCTGGCCATTTATCCCGCACCATCATAATTAATCCGGGGTCAGACATGATCAGGGCATCGGGGCCCATAGCAATAACAGGCTCCATATCACGCAGATAGGAACGGATCTTGTCATTGTGTGGAGCAAGGTTACTGGCAACAAAGAAGTGCTTGCCTTGCGCATGCGCCATAGAAATGGCCTCAGCCATCTTTTCTAACTGGTTGAATTCATTGTTCCTAACCCGTAGGCTATACCTTGGCTGGCCGGCGTAAACGGCATCTGCTCCGTATGCAAATGCATATTGCATATTTTTGATGGAGCCAGCGGGTGATAATAATTCGACCTGTTTCATGCTGCCTGACTTGTGTTTTAGAAGGTTGAGCAGCATATAACAAGGGCAGACGCAACAAAAGCAGAGGAATGCTTATGTTTTCAGGTTATACGAGTGGCGAGTACCAGTCGGTTGTGTTTTTTGTTGACGGCCACATTGACCGCGAAATGATGTTTTCCGAATTTGAAGCAATACTCGATAACTTTGTCCCGGTACCAGGCTATGCTGACAAGGATATCCAGGCTGTATGCCTTGGTATTAATGGCCAACTGAAAATAATCTCTGCTGTTTTTTTTCTACTCCATTTTGATAGCGCTGGTAATGCAGATCACAAGTGGAATATTCCGCTGCAGGAATTAACTGACCAGTCTGAACTGGGGCCGGATCTCGGGGCGGGCTCAATCAAGTTGTGTTGCAGAAGCCAATGTCCTGTCGACTGGCATGTTCAGGATCTCTGGGATCCTGATATGAATCAGCAACCCAACAATTTTGTGCTATTGCGGGATCTGGTGCGTAGAAATCGCCTCGGATTCAAGGAACTACCACTGGATATTGATGAGATCCATGACGCACAGCATCGACACTTTGAGATTCCTGTCCTGGGTGGAGGATCTATTGCTGGCACGATGCCTTCTGCAGATACAGAACTGAGTGATGCAGACAAGTCGCTCGCCCATTCGTTAATCCAATATATCAGAAAAAAAGTTGCTTCCGATAATGAAGAACAGCTAGAAAATATTGAGCGCCAACACCAATTACAGTTGACTGCAGAAAAAAACAAACTAGCTGACCAACTGCGCGAACTGGAGCAATTGCATAGCGATGAATTGCGTCAAATGCAAAGTCAGTTAGTTAAAATGCAAGAGTCTGGCGAAATTGAAAAGCAAAATTCCGAAAGCCTTCGTCGGCAGCTGCAAGAACAGCAGCAAATGGCTGAAAAAATTCGAGAGTCTTTTCATGAGCAGCTTGCTGAAACAAAGCAAGTAGAAGGCCATCAAATTGAACTGCTGAAATCAAATTTTGAATCAGAGCTTGAGCTAAGAGTTCAAGCTATTGAAAAAGAATTTGAAAAACAACTTGATAGCAAAGACATAGAAATTGCTTATAGAAATGAGCAGCTTCTATTGCTACGCGAAGAGATTTCGCAACTTCATGATGAGCATGCCAAGCTTATAAAAGAAGCGGGGGAGCAGTTTATATCCCGACTCCGCGACAACAAAGTTACATTCATGGCATATCATCTAGGAGCAGGAAATATAACTATCGATCTGGATAGCATCGGTACTTATCTAGAAAATCCAATTTCCTATGCGGCGAATATTTGCAAAGTCTCAGAAAGCGATTACAAATCCTGGATTGCGCATTATAACAATCCCGTCTGTTGTGAATTTTCTGCCGCGAAAGGAGAGGAGTGCGGCAAGAAACTGCGCAGGGCAGAGTCGCCGACGCAGTTTGTTGCAGGAAAATCAGATCGNNTATCGGGTAGCCGCTACTTTCCTTATATTTTCTGGCTGTTTTTCAATAAAATCCCCAAGTATTCTTGCGCTTTCCATTAGAAGAAAATCATCTTGTGGATTTTTTGCATCACGTTTTTTCTGTGCATCTTCTTCAATTTCGCTAATGCTTTTGAACTCTGGCAACCCCTTAGCGACACGCACAGCATTCGTCATTTGGATAATATTGAAGTTCTCTTCTTTTTTTAACTCGTCTCGCTTTGAAAGATTTAGCGGAATAGTTTTTCTTTTTCTTTGCTTATCCATCCACTGGGTACGCTTCAGCAAGAAATCATACTCAACATTATTTTTCATCCTTTTTTCATGGTTATCTTTTAGCAAAGGTGTGTAGCTATCAAGATCTGCAAACCGGTAATGGGGGGCAGGTTGAATCTTGTCCCACGGCAGAGCATGCTGAAGGGCAGATTCGCCTATTTCGTCATATGGCAAAAGGGCAGGGAAATTAATATCGGGAATAACTCCTCTGTGCTGGGTGCTTTCGCCCGATACTCGATAAAATTTTGCTTCGGTAATCTTTAACTTGCCTTGATTAAGCGGGATCAAGGTTTGCACAGTTCCTTTGCCGAAAGTCTGATCACCGACAATCAATCCTCTCTGGTAATCCTGTATGGCGCCTGCAAATATTTCAGATGCCGACGCGCTCAAGTGATTTACCAATACAAGAAGAGGGCCGTTATAGTTTACTGTGCCGACAGCCCGGCTTCTTCGATCTACCTGATTCTCTGAATTCATTATTTGCACCACAGGGCCTTGATCAATGAACAAGTCTGTCAGCTGCGTTGCCTCCATTAATGAACCGCCACCATTGTCCCGCAAGTCGATAACAATGCCGTCAACCTGCATATTGCTGAGTTCATTTAGAATTCTCGCAACATCACGCGTTGTGCTTTTTGCATCTGCATCACCGCGCCTCATTGCTTCAAAATCCAGATAAAAATTTGGTACTGTTATCACAGCAATGTTTATTTCTCGCCCATTGACACTTCCGGGCAGTTTAATAATTTTCTTGCTGGCGGCTTGATCCTCCAGTTTTACCTTTTCCCGTTTAATAGCAACCGCTTTAATCGAATCTTCGCCACGCTTGACTTGTAGCCTTACCCAGGTATTTGCTTTACCTCTTATCAGCTCAACTACTTCATCCAGTCTCCATCCAATAACATCCGTCCACTCATCACCATTCTCACCTTGGGCAATCGAAATAATATGATCACCAGCTTTTAACTCTCCTTGCTTGTCCGCAGGGCCAGCAGGAACCAGGCGGGTAATTTTTGTGTATTCGCCATCTTTTTCCAGCACAGCCCCGATACCCTCAAGCGATAAAGCCATGCTGATGTCAAAATTTTCAGCGGATTTCGGTGACATAAAATTGGTATGCGGATCATACAATTCTGTATACGCATTCATGAAAATTTCAAAGTTATCCATAGGTGATTGCTTGTCCAGGCGATCCCTTTGGGTCTGGAATCGACGGGCGAGGGTAGCGCCAATATTCTCTGTGGGCTTGTCTGCTAATCGCAATGCCAGGATGTCGTTTTTCAGATAGCGCATCCATAGTTGGTCTGCCGCATGCATATCTACGGGCCACGGGCTGTCTTTTCTGTCAATTTCGATTTCATCTTCGCCCGTAAATGCTTCATTTTTAACCAACGGTTCAATCTGATGGATGACCCAGTCAAGGCGAGCGGAATACCGTTCGTAAAACCGCTGGTAAACCATTTGGGCGGTCACCAGCTTGCCGGCGCTCAGATCATCGTCAAGGCTATTGCGGTTATGGTTGAATTCATCAATATCCGCCTGAAGCAATATCATTCTGTTCGGATCAAGCGACTTGAGGTAGTTGTCTAACAGCATTGACGACAGTGAATCATCCAGCTTTTGTTTCCTGAAATGCTTCTGCTGCATGATGTCGACAATTTCGCGTGTAAGCTGCATCTGCGCGCTGTCTTCTGGCCATGCCGGTTTTGCAGCGCTTGCGGAGTTTGCCCAAAGAGCCAGTGCTGTTGGTAGCAGTAAACACACCACACGTATCAACGCGTGAACCGAGTTAGGGTATTTCTTATTCATCAACATTCCAGATATAGATTGCGGTCGCATGATGGAAGCCGTTTCAATTTAACATAATATAGATTATGCGAAGTGATGTGGTGTGTGGTCAAGGCAGATAAAAGCACTGAATAAGTGCGCATGTTATTACAGTGCCGCTCCATTTACAGTGGCAACGTAACACGCACCCGCAAACCGGAACCCGAATGTCCATCAAGCAAACTGATGGTTCCGCCATGCAAGTTCACAATATCGGTAACTATGGCGAGCCCGAGCCCTGAGCCATCAGCACCTGAAGAATGTGTATCGCCACCAATTCGATAAAACCTCTCAAGTACACAGGCTCGATCTTGTACTGGGATACCGGGGCCGTTATCCACGACTTCTATAACAGCATTACTGTGCTCCCGGCTGGTACTCAAGCAGATAGTGCCGCCGGGCTGCGTATACAAAATGGCGTTATGGACAAGATTTCTTAGCAGTATCTGGAGCAAAAAAACGCTGCTGCGTAACTGCAGGGAGTCATCCATGCTGTCAAACTGCAGATCCTGGGATTTCTGGTTAGCAAACTCGGCTTCAGTTGAAAGAACATCAAGGCAAACAGGCCTGAGACTGACAGGTTGCAAGGAACCAAGGAAATACTGTGGCTCAAGGCTATTCAGCACCAGCAATTGCTCCAGCAGCTTCTGTATCACATTGCAGCTGAGCTGGGCCTTATTCAATATGGATGCATCCATCTGGCCTGAACTGGCAGACAGATTGGCGAGATGCAACTTCAGTGATGCCAAGGGTGTCTTGATTTCATGGGCGGCATTCGCACTGAAGCGTCGCTCACGATCAAGCGATGTCCTGACCCTGGCCAGCAATGCATTCAAATTGGCTACCAGCGCAGAAACCTCGTCCGGCACTTTTTCGAGGTGTAAAGGGGTCAAATCGCTGGTATCTCGCTGGGTAATGGCTGCTGCAATACCACTCAATGGCTGCAACGCCTTTCTGAGAATAAAATGAATCAATAACATTGAACACAATGTTCCAAAAATCAGAGGGAACAATGCTACATAGGAAATTTTTCTTACCAGCTCGGCTCGAATTTCAATCAACTCGCCCGCCATGTACCAGCGCTGCGACCTATCATTATATAACACGAACACTTTCCATTGCTGATGTTTACTGTCAGAAACATCATGGTAACCTTCAACAAACGGGCCTAATGCCCCTTCATTTTCCCCTGAAGAAGCCAGAAGCGTCGCCTTGTCGTCACTCCATATCTGAAAAGAAATTTTGCTTTCATACTTGTGCCCTGCTTTCGCCAAAATACTATCAGCATTAATCGACGAAATATTGCCGGAAGTATATTGAGACAAGAGACGCGTGTATTGAGCTAACTGCGCATCAAACACCTCGTCAATTTCGTGAGCGCTGGAAATATATCCATATATTCCCGCAATAGACATTATGCAGGCCATAGACATAAACAATGAAACAATAAGAAATTTCTTTATCGAATTCAACGTTACAAGTCCTGATCTTCGATGACTATCTTTTCTGCGACGTAGCCAATTCCACGCATGGTTTTTATTAGTTCAGGATAAAATTTCTTTCTTAAATTGTGGATATAAACTTCCAGTGTGTTGCTGGATACATCATCTTCCCAACTGTAAAGGGCCTGCTGCAATTGATCACGTGTAAAAACTTTACCCGGCTTTTCAATCAAGCTGTATAACAGTGAAAACTCCATTCTGGAAAGATTGATAATCTGTTTCTTGTAAGTCACATCATGCGACGCTGTATCGAGCGTAATGTCTCCAAATACTATCTTGCTGTCGATATGATCAACCTGATGGGAGCGACGCAAAATGGAACGCAAACGCGCCATCAGTTCCGCTCTCTCGAATGGCTTGGTCAAAAAATCATCAGCACCACCATCAAGCCCCTCTACCCGGGCATCAAGGGAATCACGCGCAGTGAGAATGAGGACAGGTGTCAGCAACTTTCTCGACCGCCAGTCTTTCAGCAGCCCCATGCCATCAATACCCGGCAATCCCAGATCCAGAATGATCAGATCAAATGCTTCAGTGAAAGGCATATTCAGGGCAGTTGTACCTGAACGCAGCCAGTCCACTGCATACCCTTCTTGCTTTAAGGCAGTCACTAACCCGTCGCCAAGCAGCTCATTGTCTTCAACCAATAGAACGCGCAATCAAGCACCCTTGGATAAAGTTGCATATTTTTTTATGGCAGGAAGCTGTTTCTGTAAAGCATTATCCACAAGCATTGGAATACACTGGTTAATTCGGGCAAAAAGCTTTTCTGGCCAACCCCAAAATACCTGATGGGGACCACCACTTACAAACATCTTCTCAACTTGTGCTGCGACAATATCAGGCAAGTCCATCGCATTGCCCAACTCCTTGTTGAGGGCAATCACATTCTCACTATTCAGTTTTGTCGCTGTTGCTCGCGGCGCAAAATACAGTACACGAATGTCTGAATCCGACAACTCCCTGCGCAGTGCTTCTGTAAAACCTCTCAAACCAAATTTGCTGGCGCAATAAGCACTGTATCCCGGGTAACCGATACTGCCAAAGGTAGAGCCCATGTTCAGAATACGTGCGCCCTGCTCTTTTTGCAGCAATGGAAGCAATGCGCGAATCAACAACATGGGAGCCAACAAATTCAGGTTGATCTGGTTTTGCAACATGGCATCCGACTGATCTTGTAGAAGCGCGAAATGATTGCATCCTGCATTATTGATCAACCCCCACAGCCCCGATTCAAGACCCGTACAAAAATCGACAATTCGTGCCCTGTCTTCCTGGCTCAACAAATCAGCCACCAGCATATCTGCACTGCCGCCAGCAGCTGACGCGTCAGTCTGTGTTTCTTGCAAAGCAACGGGGTCGCGCCCAACCAGTATCAATCTGGCATGTTGTCGGGCAAGACGAACTGCTATCTCGCGCCCTATCCCACCGCTTGCGCCGGTGATCAATATTGTTTTGCCCTGTAAATTCACTGCGGTGACCTCACTTCAATGCGCGAAACATATCGGCATATAACCTGAAAATTATTTTGGCAACGTGGATAATATCAGCCTGATCCTTGGGATCGTCAATGCGGTTCACAATACCTTCGAAAAAATCAATATGTTCTATATCCAGCGAGCCATGTGAATACAGGTAGCTGAATGCATTTTTGGGTAAGCCAAGACATTCACGGACTTTATCTGCAGCATGCGTAGCCACATTGACACTGGTGCCTTCCAGAACGTACACCATACCAAAAAATCCGACAGGGTTTCGACGGGAAACAAAATCCCAGATATAGCTGATCATCAATTCCACAGGCAATAAAGGTATATCAGCCCTGACCGCTTCTGCATCGCCGCCACAATGCCTGATGTCATTCAGTATCCATTCCTGATGGCCGACTTCTTCCTCAATATAATGGGCAATCTTGTCACGTAACCATTCCTGGCTTTCTGGAATGCGTGATCCGACTGCCATCAGAAGCGGAGTGGTATGCTTGACATGATGGTAGGCTTGCGCAAGAAATGAAATGTATTCATCCAGCGTGAGATTGCCTGTCAGTGCCGAAGTAATCAGCGGCGAGCTCAGGAGATATTCACGCTCTGCTGCCGTTTCCTGCTGAATACGCTGGTAAAAATTTGCAGCTGTCATTTTATTGTTCCTCTCCATACATAGCATTGATTATTTTCTGGTAGGTTTCTGCAATGGCGTTTCGTTTATTGCGTCCATTGCTGGTTGCAAGACCGTTATTCGGACTGAATGGCTCCACTGCGCGGCTCACATGTTTCACGTGCGCGTAATCCGGCAATTTTTTGTTTGCTTCATCAATGGCACACTGCAATTCCATAGCTGATAAGCCCGGTGCGACCACTATAGCCACCAATGCAGGTCTTGCTTCACCAAATACAGCACACTGCAATATTCCGGGTTGGCATAGCAATTCGCTCTCAACCCATTCAGGACTGATATTGCGGCCAAAACTGCTAATGATCAGGTTTTTCTTGCGGCCGCTGATGCTCACAAAGCCATCGCTGTCGATACTCGCCAGATCGCCAGTTGGCAGCCAGGTTGGCGCATCATGTGCCGGCTGCCCAAGGTAACCGGCATAAGCAACACCGGAAACCTCTAACTCCCCTTCTTTACTAATACGAACCGATGCATGCGCCAGGGGCTTGCCGACTGTGCCCGGCTTTTCTGCACCAGGTTGGTTGAAACAGACAACGGAACTGCACTCCGACAAACCGTACCCTTCATAAACCGGTAAGCCCTGCCTTTTCGCTTCGGCCAGCAAGTCGGGCGAAACGCGCGCACCACCGACTGCCAGCATTTTTATTGAAGACACATCAAACTGATCCAGCATTGGCAGCAGTGCCTTTAGCATCTGTGGCAGGATAATGGCGCTGTGTATCTTTTCGTTCTGCACACAGCGCAAGAATGCAACAGGATCCCACTGGCTTGAGCCATCCCACCCTATTGTGGACAGGGACGGTGTAACGCACCCGGAACCGGCCAGCAATGCAGCATACGCTCCCGCAACATTTTCCAGCAAAACGGATAAGGGCAACGCACAGAGGTGACGTTTAACACCCAGGCTAACCATCAAGTCCGCAATGGATCTGGCAACGGCCTCTTGTGCCAACTGCGTCAGGCAGACACCTTTGGGATTGCCTGTCGACCCTGAGGTAAAGGTAATTTTTGCAGTGCCAGATGGCAGCAAGACAGGTGCACATATGCGAGTCAGCTTGTGTAACACACCGGTGTCTAGACCCGTCTGGC
>DDBK01000042.1 GCA_002333095.1 Cellvibrionales bacterium UBA2034 | reverse complement strand
GTTACAGTGGCAAGACAGGCAAGTAGGAAAACTGAAGCAGCGCTGGGTGCTGAAATGCCCGCAACATATGGAACAGTTGCCCGTGCTGCAGGCTGTGTTTCCGGATGCGACGGTGGTAGTCACCCATCGCGATCCAGTGGCCGTGATCCAGTCGGCCATGACGATGTTGGCGTATGGCCAGCGCCTGAATCGCCATCGTGTGGATATCAAATCGCTGGCAGAATATTGGCCGGATCGTATCGAGCATTTGCTGCGCCGTTGTGTCGAAACGCGCAAGCTATTGCCGGAATCCAGCAGTATGGATTCGACGTTCCATGAATTCATGGCCGATGACATGGCGATGGTGGAAAAAATCTACGCAAAAGCTGGACTGGAACTGACGAAACAAGCACGCGCTGAGATGCAGCAATTTATTGACGAACATCCGCGTGGCAAGCACGGCCAGGTGCAATACAACCTTAAGGAAGATTTCGGGATTGATCCTGCTGTCTTGCGTGAACGGTTCCGGTTCTATTTTGACGCGTTCCCGGTCAAGGCTGAAGCAAAATAACAGTTAACTATTTAGAGGGTTTTATTGTGAGCACAGCGACATTCAATTTCACGGGAGCAAAAGTGCTGGTGACTGGCGGTACTAGCGGTATCGGTCTCGCCACGGCGTTAGCATTTGCTGATGCAGGTGCAAGTGTCACCATCACCGGGACTCGCAGTGCGCCAACGGATTATGAAGATGACTTGAGCCGTTTCAGTTATCGCCAGTTGCGCGTAACCGACAACGCCGAAATTAAATCTGTTGCTGCGAGTCTTGATGGGCTGGATATATTAGTGAATAACGCCGGCAACGTGAAAATTGCAGGCAGGAAAGACGATCCTGTTGATGTGTTCGAGGAAATGGTGCGTGTGCATTTGCTGTCTGCGCACAACATGGCGCAAGCTTGCCTTGATATGCTCAGTGCCAGCACGCTGCCTGGTGGCGCGAGTGTAGTAGGCATCGCATCACTCACGTCTTTTATCGCCAATCCATTCGTGCCGGGTTATGGCGCCGGCAAAGCGGGATTGGTGCAGTTGGCAAAAACGCAGGCGGCGTTGTGGTCTNNGGAAACTGAAGCATTCAGCAAAGGCATTCTGGATCGCACGCCGATGAAACGCTGGGGCAAGCCGGAAGAAATTGCCGATGCGGTGATGTTCCTGTCATCCAGTCGTGCATCGTTCATCACGGGCGAAACGCTGATTGTGGATGGTGGGTATTTATTTAATTCGTGAGCGCACACCACATGAAAGCCATTGACGACAAAGATTTTTTTTCAACACATGGAATAGAAAATCCACAAGTTTTATACGCAAAAATTCGTTCGATAGCGCCGGTATGCCAGATTGGTGAGATGCGCGCTTTTTTTGTTGGCACCCATGCGGCGGTGGAAGAGGCAGTGAAGCGTCACGAAGACTTCTCGGCGAACCTGAACGCGATGCTGGTGTGCGGTGACGACGAAAAACCCTACGTGTTGGATCTTAAAGCTTTGGGTGCGACAAACAACGTTATCGCCACAGCCGATGAGCCTGATCACGCAGTGCAGCGTAAATTGATGTTACCGCCACTCAAGCAATCACGCATTGCTGAACTTGAACCGGAGTTGCGTGCGTTTGCGCGCGAGCGAGTCGCAGTATTTGTGAAAAACGGTGGCGGTGATATTTGTCCTGCGTTGTCGGAGTCGTTACCGTCCTATGTGGTGATGAAACTGCTGGGTCTTGAAGGTGATACTGCGTTGGAAGCTATACGGCGCTGGGCCATGATGGGTGGCGATTTTCTGGCTGGCAGGCTTGATAATGTGCAGATGAATGCCGTGTTTGTCGAGTCGGCTGCATTAATGGAATACCTTGCAAACTGGTTTGATACCTTGCAAGCACGAAAATCGACAGAACGTGGCGATTCGTTGACGGCGAGATTGGTTGATGGCGTTGAAGAGGGTTTGATCACACGTGAACAAGCAATTGGCATTTTGATTATTTTGTTTGGCGCTGCCGGTGAATCCACTGCGAGCTTGCTGGGTTCTGCGGTTCGCCTGCTGGTTGAAGATGATGGGTTGCAGGATAAACTGCGTGCCAATCCTGAATTGATACCTAACTTCATAGAAGAAGTGGTTCGTCTCGAAACGCCATTCAAATTCCATTACCGTTTTGTCAATCATGATACGCAGTTGTGCGGTACGCCACTCAAGGCTGGCGATGTGCTGTTACTGGGTTGGGCATCCGCCAATCGCGATCCTGCCGTCTGGGAAGATGCCGATATGCTCAAGCTTGACCGCAAATTGCCGGAACGTCATTTTGGCTTTGGTTATGGCATCCATTTCTGCATTGGCGCGCCCCTGGCACGGCTCGAAGTGCGTGTTGCGCTGGAGGAGTTGTTAGCTGGCACGCAGCGCATCGCCCCCGACCCTGGTTATCCCTATGCTTTTGCGCCCAGCGTCTTCGTGCGCCGGATGCAGCACCTGCACTTGCGCGTTGCCTGATCCGGTGTTTCTGGGCTAACCCTGCCTTTTGACACATTATAGGGCTGGCCNNATTGGCCCTATGATCCGACGGAACAGGATACATGGCTATCAAGGGAGAGAAGTGATGCGGATATCCACAAAATTAAAAGCTGGCTATCTGGCTATTACATCGATGGTGGTGGTGTGTAGCCTGGCTGGATATTTTGGATTCCAGAGACTGACATCGATTCTGGAGTTTGTTACAGGCCCTGCATGGAATACTGCTGATGGTGCTATGGAAGGCAGTATGGGTATTGAATACCAGATGATCGCGATTGAGCGCTTGCTGGCAGGGGATACACGCAAGACGGATGAACTGTTGCGTGAAGGCCGGGCGATGGAAGATGAGGCGCTCGGGCGCATGACAGAAGGCGGCCTTTTGGGCGCTGATGAAATCCATAATGTCAAACAACAGCGGGAAAGTTTCCGGCGTGCGAGCGATGATCTGCTGCAGAAGCTTGCTGCATTCAATGAGGCGAATGCACTGTTGGGGAAACAGTTCGATGACTTCCAGATAATGTTGACGCAGGCAGAAGACCTGGGTGATTCGATGGTGGAATCCCTGGAAAAAAGCCCTGATCAGGCCATCAGCTGGAATGGTGGGCTTTCCCAGAAATGGGACGCTGGCGATGGCGCCATGGAGTCCCAGATTTTTTTCCTGCAGGCCAAATATCTGTATGAGAAATTACGGTCGCCAACGCCGGGAAATGCAAAAGCAGAGTTGGCTGTAACGCTTGCTGATCTTGATGTCACGATGAAGCGCATTGAGGTGCTCCCGGTTTTCCGCAACACTAAGTTGCTGGATGGCCATTTTACAGGCGTAACATTCAGTACAGCTTTTTCTGCACGAAACGAACTTATCGCCAGTTTTTCTGATGCGACTACCCGTTGGGACACTTTGCGGAGTGCCACTGAAATTTATTCGGAATCAGCTAACAAACTGCTGGATGTAATTGAAGTGATGGAGCAGGTGGGTGATAGCAAGGTTGAGTCGCAAGACGAAGTCATTGAAGCCACCAGCCAGCTGTCGTTGTCGCTAATTGGTATCAGTCTTCTATTGGGCGTGGCCGTTGCGGCCGTTGTAATTCTCTCGGTTGTCCGCGTTATTGTGGAGTGGATTGCGAACAATGATCGCACGCTTGCGCAGCTGGCTTCTGGTGACTTATCCGTGCAGGTGTCAGCCGTGCGCGGTGGGGAAGAAGACCTTGTCCACATGAATGATGCTATACGCCAACTGATCAACAGTTTTTCAGATGTTATTGGCAGTATTGACCGTAACGCTACCCTTGCATCGGAGCTGAGTGAGAATCTGAATAGTGCTGCCGAGAATATTGTGCGTAATGCGCACGACCAGGCCAGCAGCGTGGAAGAAACCAGTGCGTCGGTAGAGCAGATAGGTGTCAGCGTTGGCCAGAATAGCCAGAATGCCCAGCAAACCAAAAGTATGGCATCCAGTACTGCTGGATCAGCGCAAGATGGTGATGCTGCTGTCCAGGAAACTGTGCAGGCCATGCGCAAGATTGCCGATAAACTGCAAGTCATCAATGACATTGCCTATCAAACTAACCTGCTGGCACTGAATGCTGAAATTGAAGCTTCCCGTGCAGGCGAACATGGGCGAGGTTTTGCTGTCGTGGCTACGGAAGTGCGCAAATTGGCGGAGATGAGCAAGCAATCTGCCAGTGAGGTCAGTGAACTGGTTGGTCACAGTGTTTCTGTTGCTGAAAGAGCTGGCTTACAACTCAAAAAGATACTGCCTAATATCGCGCAAACAGCTGCGTTGGTTCAGGACATCACTGCTGCATCGGAAGAGCAGGCATCTGGCTTGAATGAGATTGCTCGTGCCATGAGTTTGCTGGATTATGCTGCCCAGCGGAACGCACAGGAGTCGTCCAATCTTACAGCAATGTCACAGGACATGACGCGGCTTGTGCAGGAACTGCAGGATTCAGTGCGTTTCTTTCTTTTCAGTAGCAAGCATAACGATAACTGATGCCCCATAAAAAAACACCCCGAGCGAGTCGGGGTGTTTTTTTGTATCAGTGACTATTTCTTGCCACACATTTCTTTTTCATAGTTTTCAAGTTCCACAATTTTTGCAGCTTGCTCTTCAGGTGTCAGCACGCGCTCGTTGCCTTCCTTGTCTTTCATCCTGACCCGACCCCGCTCAGTCAGAACCTTGCGTTGCTCACTCACTTTTGCGCATTTTTCCTTTTCGGCTTGCTCCATTTTTTGTGTATGGGCGGCCAATTCATCCTTGTGGGCTTTTTCTTTGCGTGCTTCTTCTGTTTCAGCTGCGGCAGCATTCGGCTCATAGTTGCTGCTGCTGCC
>DDBK01000045.1 GCA_002333095.1 Cellvibrionales bacterium UBA2034 | reverse complement strand
TGCCCACCTGTTTTTTTCCACCATCAACCGTAACCCCAAGTCTTATCTATTTGCGATTGTCGGCGCTGAGTACCTGTTGAAGCTGCTGCCCAAGGGAACCCATGAGTACAGCAAATTCATACGCCCTGCCGAGTTAGCAGGCTGGGTGCGCGCTGCAGGACTGACACTCGAAAATATTTCAGGAATGACTTATAACCCGTTGATTAAAAAGTATTCCATGTCTCCCGCTGATGTTGATGTGAACTACATTATTCACGTGAAGAAACCCTGCTAACCTTCTGGCAATAAACGAATATGGGACTGAAAGCGGTTTTATTTGACCTTGACGGCACTCTGCTCGATACAGCGCCGGATTTCATCGTGTGCGTCAACCGGTTGCGCCTGGACCACGGGAATCCCCCTCTCCCGGATGAGAGCATCAGAAGCAATGTGTCTAACGGCGCACGCGCCCTGACCCGGCTGGCCTCCGGGCTGGATGACGGCAATCCGGCGCTGGAACCTTTGCTGTGTGAGTTGCTGGCCCACTACCGGGAAATACTCGGCAACCACAGCACACTGTTTCCGGGTATGGCCGACAGTCTGCGCTGGATTGAAGCACAAGGCCTGAGCTGGGGAATCGTCACCAACAAACCCAGCGGTTTTACCTTCCCGCTGCTCGCCAATCTGGCATTGCCCTTTACACCTGCCACGGTGATATGCCCGGATCATGTCAGCCGCAGCAAACCCGACCCGGAACCGATGCTGTTGGCATGCCGCCAGTGCGGCTGCGAACCGGCAGAAGCCATCTATCTGGGCGACCATGTGCGTGATATTGAAGCCGGGCGCGCAGCCGGCATGCTGACCGCCAGCTGTGAATGGGGCTATATCAGCCCGGAAGAAGATATTGCCAGCTGGAGAGCAGATTACCGTCTCGCCACAGCTGATGGCATCATAGAGCTGGTTAAAAAAATATTATAAATCAAATAATTGGACTGATTTTCTGATGAAAAATATCAAGACGTTACCCGCCGGATACCAGCCATCAGGGACATTACTGGAAGCCAGGGTGATTCTGGTAACCGGCGCTGGTGACGGCATTGGCCGTGCAGCCGCACGCAGCTTTGCAGCGCATGGCGCAACGGTCATCCTGCTCGGCAAGACCCAGGAAAAACTGGAACAGGTATACGATGAAATCATTGCAGAAGGTCACCCTGAGCCGCTAATCCTGATGCTGGACCTGCAATATCTGACCCCCGACAGCGCCAAGGCACTCACTGACACCATTGAACAGGAGCTCGGGCGGCTGGACGGCATACTGCACAATGCTGCATTGCTCGGCTCAGTCACTCCTGTGGCCAACTACAGCCCGGAGCGCTGGCAGCAGGTTATGCAGGTCAATGTGCATGCCGCCTTCCTGCTCACCCAGACCCTGATGCCACTGCTGGCACAGGCGCCGGATGCGAGCATTGTATTTACTACTTCATCNNCCGGATGCGAGCATCGTGTTTACTACGTCATCCGTCGGACGGCAGGGACGCGCCTTCTGGGGCGCATATGCAGTGAGCAAATTTGCCGTAGAAGGCCTGATGGAAACACTGGCTGACGAGCTGGAAGAAGTGACAGCCATTCGCGTCAACGCCATCAACCCTGGCGCAACCCGCACCCGTATGCGCGCCGCAGCCTATCCAGGCGAAAATCCTGTCACCCGTCCAACCGCCGACAGCCTTATGCCGCTCTACCTTTACCTGATGGGCCCTGACAGCCAAGGCGTAAGCGGTTACAGTTTCGATGCACAACCGGTTTGATGACCCATCAAAACAGCAGGGAGTTTCTGGTATGAAAATCATGCTCGCCATCCTATTCACACTGGTCAGCTGCACAGCAGCGGCAGAAGTCTTTAAATGGACAGACAAACACGGCGTGGTGCATTACGAAGACAAGCCGCCTGAAAAAAAAGACAAGGTATCCGCTGCAAAAGTGGAGAAGCTGGAATTGTCCCCCATACAGATTCTTGATGATGGCAGCGTGAGAAATACAGGCAAGGAAAATGCGGGACTGCTGGCGAAATGGCTGGACAAAGCCGAAGACCTGAAAGTAGAAATCCTGCGCAGGATCGAAACATGGCGCGGTAAAACACCCGTTGTCTCCCAACAGACTAACGTGGTTGAAATCTATACTGCCTCATGGTGCAGCGCCTGCAAAAAAGCCAAGCGATGGCTAGGGGAACACGGCGTGGCTTACAAGGATTACGACATCGAAAAAGATGCCAATGCCGCTTTGCGCATGCGCAAACTCGGCGGTGGCGGCAGTGCGCCGTTTGCAGTGATCAATGGAGACACCTTCCAGGGCTTTGACCCGGCTGGTTATCAGGCAGCACTGCACTGATGAATACATCCAGTCGCACAGCGCCTCCCTTCACGCAAGGGCTGCTGTCTGCGTTCTGGATTTTGCTACTCATTGTATTTTTTTCGTTGCGCCTTGATACCAGTGAACGCACCTACTTCCAGATAGATGATCAGGTCGTTGTCTGGCTGGTCGATGATGCTGTTATGAATAATAACTGGCAGCCAGACTGGTATCGCCCTGTCAGGCAATCCGACTACGAAAAATATCTCGCAGTCAAAAATGTTGACGCTGATCTGCCTCATGATCATCACTACAATTTCAGCGCACATATACTGCTGTCTGCTGCGATTATCAAACCGCTGCGCGTAATTGGCATTGCAACACCGACCATTGTATTGCTACATCACATTGCTCTAGTTTGGGATACCCTGAGCCTGCTATTCCTGATTCTCGCTGCGCGACAATTGGGAGGACACTCACTGGCACTGTGCAGCGCCATCATCTACACCGTATTTCCGCTGGCTGTACAAGGCAGTCATTACGCGCGCCCGGACGCGTTCCTGACGGCCATGGGTTCTGCCATGCTGTGGCTCTCGCTGCAAAAAAACACCTGGATTCGCTGGCGCTGGCTACTGGGCAACGGTCTGGTATTGGGGCTGGCTATTGGCGGCAAAGCCAGCCAGCTGATGCTGGGCATCTTTCCAGCGTTAGCCAGTGTTGCAGTTTTGCTGAATCCTACTCAGCGGAACGCAAAAACACTGGCAACCATTACGCTTGATGGCCTGGTAGTGCTCGCATGGATTACGACAGTACTAGCGCTGATGTTTTTTATTGGCGATATGACAGCACGGGATTTCTTTCTCAGTGTGCAAAGCGTGCAGCTTTATTACCAGAACCCTAAACCGCCTGACACGCTGGAACATTACAGCTACAGCGCCCAGCTACTCAAAACCCTGCACTATTTTTACGCCACTCTCGGCTGGCCGCTGTTGTCAGCTTTCTGCGCCGGCATTGCATTGCTGTTGCGTGATAGAAAATTCACTCCGCTAATATTACTGGCTGCTCCACCACTGTTTTTTCTCCTGTACTTTTCGAGCCTGCCAGCATTTTTTGATCGCAGTTATTGCCCGTTGGCAGCAGGCATTGTGTTGCTCGCTGCGATGGGCATCACCAGCACAATCAACCTGATACCCAATTTACCTGCCAGATATTTTTTTATTGTTATCACCACCCTGCTGGCTTGCTGGAAGCCTGTCGTTATTCAATACCATTTACAAACCGACCATCTTCGTGAATACCACAACCGTGACAAGCTCGCCTTCCAGAAACAACTCAAGCAAGACTGGTCAAATAAAACCGGCATGGACTACTGGTTTAAAAACATTGACACCAAGGAGCTTTTTTCACAAACCCTTCCAGAAAAACCGGAAAAAAATCCACGCATTTATATTGCAGAAGACATGAATGACTGGAACTCGCGGGACTATCTCAAGAAACTTCGCGATAACGGCTTTGTAGAGATCACCAGGTTTGATGGTGACTTTGCAGGCATGCCCACCAACAGCCTCATCACTGTGCATGAGGCAGCTCGCTTCGTGTATTTTATCCGCGCCGATGAAATGCCAGGGGAAAGCCAGTGAATGGCCTTCTGAGGCAGGCATGACGGTGCCGTCAGCTGACAGCCCCTCTGAATATTTTTATAACTAGATCGAATAAGCTTACAAATAAATAATTCTTTGGTTATAAATAAGTGATTGCTAGGATGCACGCCTGTTAATACATCTCTTTTCCGGCTACCACCACCTAAGGCGCCGCCAGCATGCAGTTTGAACTTTTTGGTCTTCACCTTGAACTGGTTTATGTTCTTTCAGGCCTTGCCGTGGGCTTTATCGTCGGCATGACAGGCGTGGGCGGCGGTAGTTTGATGACCCCCATATTGCTGTTTTTTGGCATCTCCCCATCAACCGCTGTCGGTACTGACCTGTTGTATGCCGCCATCACGAAATCCGGCGGGATTTTTGTCCACCAGAAAAAAGGCAATATCGATTGGCGTATCACCTGCCTGTTAGCAGCGGGAAGCCTGCCTGCCGCAGCTGCAACGCTGGTTGTCATGCATCTGGTTGGCTTTGACAGCAAGAGCGTCAATAGCGCCATCAAGATGGCGCTCGGCATTACGCTGGTGCTGACTGCACTGGCCATCGTGCTGAAACAGCAACTGCTGGACTGGAGCCATCGCAACGATGCCATCTTTACCCGCATGACACACAAAGAACGGGAAATCGCTGCCGTGATTACCGGTGTTGTACTTGGCATCATGGTCACCATCACATCGATTGGCGCAGGCGCACTGGGTACCGTAGCGCTGTTTTTAATCTATCCGATCCTGCCTGTATCNNGACGTGAACTGGGATTTGCTGATCAACTTGTTACTCGGCTCACTGCCGGGGATTTATGTTGGCAGCCACTTGCCAACGGCAGTGCCTGAAAAAGTGCTGCGCCCGATTCTCGCATCCATCATGATCCTGGTGGGCGCAAAGCTCGTGCTGCTATAAAAAATATCAGTGCCAGTATAAAAAACATCAGTGCCAGATATTTTCTGCCCGATACTTTAATGGCACATCTTCATAATTAATGAGTGTTATGCCATCCCTGCCATCCAGCAATGGCAATAGATCTTTTCGCACAAAAATCAGGTTGGGCGTTAGGAGACGGTTCGCACCCAGCGCCGATTTGTTTACCAGAACAAACCCCCTTTCCTGGTGGATCAAGGCGTAACCAGCCTGATCGAACACTGTCGGCACATCGTAGAAAGTATGGTTAACATCGTAAACAATATCCGGCTGCTGGACATTACATACAGATTCCAACGCTGGCTGCATTTCAAACAGCTGTATGTAATTCCAATCCAGCCCCATTGCATTACGGCGCGTATTTCTCAGCAGTGGGCAAGTGGTATAGCCACCTTCTACCAAGCCCCTGAAATCGCTGAATTGTACTTGCCCATAAAATTCTTTTCCAAGCGTATAAAACACCATACCCGCCTGACCAGATAACAATCGCACCGGCCGGCCTANNACGCAAATGTTCCTGATTGTATTTTTCAAAAATACTGTAACGATCATCTGCAGGATTTAATCGATACTGCGCCCATACCGGGATTCCATGGGATCCCCTGACAACAAACCCCGGCAACCAGAAAAGACCAGAAACTGCCAGCAGCAAAAAAACTACATGTAGTACTGCTTTGTTACGAACCAACAGTGCAGAAACAATTACAACCAGTAGTGTTGACA
>DDBK01000144.1 GCA_002333095.1 Cellvibrionales bacterium UBA2034 | reverse complement strand
GTTTTTTCAGCCTTGCCGGCAGTTTGCTGCTGCATTACAGCGGACAGACCGACTGGCGAATTTATGTCTCTGCGTGCATCGGATTGATGGAGTGCCTTGCAATTTCGATACTCGTGTGGCGCGGCGCCCTGAGAGAAAAACCGGCGCTGCTGATGCTTCTGGCCTTTGTATTATTGACCATGCTGGCTATTGCAACTGCACGCTCGTCTGTCATCAATCTCGGGCAGTCACTGCAAGGACATTACAAGCTCTATACCAGCACTTTGACGCTGCTGCTGGTCATTGCCCATATAGATTGGCTTTATCAACACAAGCCACTACAAGCCATAAAACTGGCCAATATTTATGCTGGTATCGCTGCCCTGCTGTATGTTGCTGCCCTGTTTCTTTTTCACCACGATATCCCGCAATATCACAAAGAGCTGGCAACAGATACGCGAAACTGGCTTTACAGCAATAACCTGCAACGCACCGAGACACGTTTGTTTGTCAAAAATCCTAACTCGAAATTATTACGTGCCGCTAAAGGCGGGTATTACGATCCATGGTCTCTAATTACAGCGGACCAAAAACCCGCACACACAGAAAAACTGGAAAGCTGCAATGACAGAGGACAACCATTCGCTGATGCTGAAATACATAGCCAGAAACTGGCCATGGCAGTACACATTAGCGCACGCTGGACAAACAAAGTGGATCAGCTCTTGTTGTGCAGCCCACAGCAATCAATGCGGATCAGCCTGACAGATACCCAGGTCAAGGCTGAAAAAAATGGCACCTACAGNNCACTGAACTGTGGGTGCCACGTGACACAGATATCCGTGAAGATGAAGGGCCCTGGCAGGTATACCTGCCAAAGTAAGCCCCCCCCCGGAAAGAAACAAGGGATGTATGGCCGCTCCGATAAACCCTTACAGTCAAGTCTGGTCAGGCGGCAAATGCACGCGCATGCCATCCATTTCGTAGGTAATCACTACCTGACAGCCCAGACGGCTTGATGCCTTGCGGTGCTTTGAACCTTCCAGCAAATGTTTTTCGCCTTCTGTCATTGGATTGCACTTCGCTGCCCAGTTTTCATCGATATAAACGTGACAAGTACAGCATGAGCAGATTCCTCCACACATACCCTCAATGCCAGGCAGTAAATTAATGGTTGAGCCTTCCATCAGGTTCATATTTTCTTCAACATCAACGGTGTGTTCAGTGCCGTCGCTCTCAACGTAAGTAATGTGTGGCATAACAACCTCTGGCTATAAAAATAAATGCGTAATAAATAAAATCAGAANNGCAAAGCACATCGCAATCGAGCTACCTATGACATCCGGCTTCATATAACCGTCAAAGGTTTTACCTTTTTTCTGCCACTCATGCAGGGCTGCCGACATTTTTTTCTCATCCCAGCCGAGGCCAAACTCGGTAAAGACAGCGCCAGGACTGAATACCGTGACGCAGATGCGATCTGCCTTTACTTCCTCACGTAGCTCTTTAGAAAAACGGTCGACCGCTGCTTTGGTGGCTGCATACACAGACAAATGTGAAATCTCGTTATCGTGACGCACAGTAGCGGAAGACAGGTTCAGGATCAGGCCGTGCCCATTAGCCCGCAACAGTGGAATCGCTGCCTGACAACAGAAAATCGTGCCGAGAAAATTAGTGTTGATCTGGGCAACAATATCCGCTTCAGACATTTTTTCGACAGGGTCAGGACGCGCAATACCCGCGTTGTTAACAAGACCGTCCAGCTTGCCGAAATGGGCATGCAGCGTAGCAAACGCATTCTCAACATCAGATTTTCTGGTCACATCGCAAACAACACCGCAGGCATGTGCTGCACCTAATTCTGCCACAGCTTTATCTAGCACGTCCTGCCGACGGCCCAATAGCGCCACTCTTGCACCATGCTTGACAAGTGCTTGCGCCGTGGCAAGACCGAGCCCGGCACCACCGCCAGTTATCGCAATAACTTTGTCTTTGATCAGTTCGGGATTCATCCTGGTATCGCCACCGTTTTGGTTTGCAGGTATTCCTCAAAGCCTTCAGGCCCCATCTCACGGCCGACACCGCTCTGCTTGTAACCCCCGAAAGGAGCATCCGCAGAAAAGAATGCAGCGCCGTTTATATTCATTGTGCCAGTGCGGATTCTGCGAGCCACACGCAATGCACGCTCCTGATCTTTAGAGAAAATCGCACCGGACAAACCATAGATGGAATCATTGGCAATGCGAATTGCATCTTCCTCGGTATCGTATGGAATGATGCACAATACCGGCCCAAAAATTTCTTCCTGTGCAATCGTCATATCATTGCTGACATCCGCAAAAATAGTCGGAAGTACATAACAACCTTTTTCCAGACCTTCCGGCACTGCACCACCACAAACCAGTCGCGCACCTTCTGCCTTGCCTTTTTCAATGTATTCCAGCACGCGTAACTGCTGGCGCTTGTTAGCGAGCGGCCCCATGATCTGGTCTCGCGACATTGGATCACCCAACTTGATGCCTTCAAAAACCGATTTGGCTGTTGCGACAGCCTGATCATAGAGCGAACGCGGCACCAACATACGTGTCGCCAGCGCACACCCCTGACCGGCATTGAAACAGACACTGATACACATAAAGGCAGCAAAGCCCACATCAGCATCGTCGAGAATAATATGTGCTGACTTGCCACCCAGTTCCAGAAAAACTTTTTTCACGGTATCTGCACCGCGCTTCATGATGTGTTTACCAATGCCGGTGGAACCGGTAAAGGAAATCACGTCGATACGCGGATCACCAGTGAGCATGTCGCCAAGCACTGCAGGATCTTGTGAAGTCACTACGTTAAACACACCGGGCGGAATATCGGTATGTTCTGCCACCATCTTGCCAATGAATGTTGCTGTCCATGGGGTATCCGGCGCCGGCTTCAGAATCACCGTACAACCTGCAGCCAATGCAGGAATAATTTTTGCGAGATTGATTTGCAGGGGGAAATTCCAGGGCGTAATGGCAGCCACTACACCCGCCGCTTCTTTCCACACCAGGCGCTTGCTGGGCACACCCACCACATTCACCGTTGGCAGTTCGCGTTCCCATTCGAACTGCTCAAGGTATTCAATTGGCCAGTCGATAAAACTGATCGGAATGTCTGTTTGCGGGCCATATGTCAGGCCAAGCGGTGCTCCTACTTCGGCTACCATCAGGTAACGCAATTCATCTGCATGTGCTTTGATAGCATCGCGCAATTGCCGGAGGCATTTAGCGCGAAAAGCATGGTTGGTTGACCAATCAGATTCGTCAAAAGCCCTGCGAGCAGCGGCAATTGCAACCTCCATATCCTCAGGACCGGCGTCAGCACAAACACCCGCCACACTGTTATCCGCTGGATTGATGTTGTTATAGGTTTTGCCTGATGCAGCCGGCACCAGCTGGCCATCGATCAGCATGCGAGTCTCGGGATTTAATGGCGGTAATGCTGTATTGCTCATTTATCATTCCTCAAAGAACCATTGCCGGGATACTACCGACTGGCCTGCAAACTAGTCAAGCGCGCTTTACTTTTTTGCGGACACCCGTAAGATACCAGTCAACGAAAGCCATAACCCCTATACCCGACCATCAGGAGCAAGCCATGAGCACACAAGACGCGCGCCGCGCCAAGGGCGTAGCAGCATTCAATGCGGTATACGGCAGCATGATGACTGCCCCCGATGAGCCCACGGGTGATGTGTTTTTTGAATTGATGCTGGGCAACCTGTTCGCCGATATCTGGGCCCGTGAAGGTTTGTCGCTACGCGACCGACGCCTTGTATTGATGGGAGCGATTGCGGCACAGGGCGAAGCCGATGTGTTTGGCATCCAGGTGGAAACCGGGCTTGGATCAGGCCACCTGACTGAAGAACAGGTCAATGAAATGATTCTGCAACTGACACAATATATCGGCTACCCGCGCACCACTGCCATCCGCGGCGCGGCGGGTAAGGCAATCCATAACTGGAAGAAAAAGCAACCCCAAACAGCTCTGTAAAATTGACCCCAACATGTCCGCTGTGCATGATGCAGTGGACATCAGCACCTCTGATATGAAGAAAATATGCATCCAGCATGTAATAAACCCGATTATTTTTCACACAGACCGATTCCCCTATGGTTTGGATTCCTGTTTTTATTTTTACTCGAGCTTATTTATAACCTTAACATTCGTCATCTGGCAGGAACGAATGCAATCGGAATGTCTGCTCTGAATGCGGCTCTATATACTGCCATCCTTGCCCTATGCCTTAACTGCAATCTTGAAAGAATTACTATTTTTTATCTCGCCTTACCATATTTATTGTTTCTCCCTGGATGGCTTAATACACCAACTGCAATTCTGATGACGTGTATATTTTTATATTGTACTTTCCAGACACTAAAATACACCAATAACACTATTTCCAGGATCCCACTGACAACACGTGAGCTATCTGCATTTTGCCTGATAATTGCATGGATAAACCTTTCAGGATCTGGCGGGTATGGATACCAAAGCTGGGATTATGTTATGCACAACAGCAGGCTGAATGATTTGATTCAAAAATCCTGGCCAGTGCATTACGGAAAAGACCTGAATTTGATTTATTACGTAGGTTACTATCTTCCATCAGCTGCAATAGGAAAATTATTTGGCTATATCGCAGCAACAAGGAGCATGTTTTTCTGGACGCTGCTGGGAGCAACACTTGCACTACGTTGGGCAGGGCAACTCAGCGGGTGGAAGCTAGGAACAGGGCTGGTTATTGCATGTGTTTTTTTCGGGCCAATGGACGCTGCAGGGCTAGCATGGGAAATATACAATGCATTGCCTTTTCCAGACTCTTTTACATTACAAGAAGCCACCAATATCATACTAAACGATACAGACACTCTGGATTTCTGGGCATCCAACTCACTCGGCTTCTTTAATGGGAACTTTCTATCAAACACATTTCAAATGTACTGGGCTCCGCAGCACATCATTCCAGGCTGGCTAGTCATATCAATTATCACTTTTTATTTTCTTGGAAATAACACAAGGAACATAGTTTTTATTTTTTGTTTACTATGCCTATGGTCGCCTCTCGTTATGCTATCTATGGCAATATTTCCTCTCATAGCAATTCTTAACGCCAGACAAGAAAAAAACAAGGAATGGCTAAGTATAAGCAACACCATTGGCGCAACATCAATAACACTTTTATTTATTGCTTTTTATTTTGGCGGCAGCGCCATGAAAAACCATTTCGCATGGACGTTAAGTGAAATAGACAACCCAATAAAATTGGTTACACTTCTGCTTTTCTACCTGTTCGCATGGGGAATGTATGTTTCCGTAATCATAAAAAACCATACGATTTACAATCATCAACAAAAAATATGGCTGGCCGGCCTCATAACCACCATGCTCTTATTGCCGCTGTATATTTACGGAGAATACAGTGACCTGCTATGCAGGGGCTCCGCACCAATCATGTTTCTTCTGATGACTTTTCTATTGCATCTGATAAAAGAAAAAAGGAAATCACGCCCTGAAAAAGCAATCATTCCAATACTGGCTTTCTTGTTGCTGGGGGCTGGATCTACATCAGCACTTCTGCAGCTACACACCAGCTTCAAAAAATATGGCGAAAACAGACCGATCATCCAAGTAACCGAGTACAAACACGCACCCGAAAACCTCGGGAGCGACAACTCTTTCTTTGCCAGATTTTTCAGGGGTAAAGTTTCACAATAATTACGCCGCTAAAACAGGAAGTAGCCGTGAAACAAAACAAAGAACTACAAAAGATAAATTTAATAAATAAAAAAATACCAGACGCAGCAAAAGTTTTTTTTACACTACTAGCCATAGAAATATCCTATGAATTTCTGATACAGCAAAAAGGAATTGCAGAAATTATCTGGCTAGCCCCTTTTCTCGCCCTACTGTACAGCATAACTTTTGCAATAATTTTTAGGTATGACATAACAAGAACATCAATATGCTATTTGTCACTGCCTTATATGATTTTTTTTCCCGGCTGGCTTGATACCGAAGCAGCAATAGCCATGACGCTGATTTTTTCTTACTGCCTTTACCGAACTTTCAAATTAGACACTCCTATAAAAATCAGGCACACACATTATGGTGAATTTTTAGCTTTCACCACAATTCTCATCTGGGTCAACCTTTCAGGCGCAGGCGGCTATGGCTATCAGACAAGCGATTATACGATAAGCAATGGCAGGCTACTGGATCTTATCAACCATTCATGGCCGGTACACTATGGGCCAGACCAGAATTTTATTTACTATATTGGCTATTTCTTACCGTCGGCAGTCATAGGAAAAATATTTGGCTACAACATAGGCATGCAAAGCATGTTTTTATGGACAGTTATTGGCGTTAGCATCGCTATACGTTGGATGAGCACCTTAAGCGGCTGGAAACTTTCCGCACCTTTAGTTATTGCATTTATATTTTTTGGCCCTATGGATTTCTTTGGTAGCTACTATGTTTTTGAAAAATTAAACGCAGGAAGTTATGAAAATTCACAAAATACATTGCTTGAATTTTTCAATAAATCCACTGATAACATAGACTTTTGGACCTCAATTGATTCCGGGTTTTTTATTGGAAATTTTCTTTCCAATAGCTTTCAGCTTTACTGGTCTCCTCAACAAGCAATCGCAGGATGGATTTGCGCAGGAATGCTAATGCATATATTTCTCAAAGAAAAATTTGAGCAATTTATTTTTATTTTCATACTGCTTGCTCTTTGGGCTCCAATGGCAATGATAGCCATAATCCCTATAGTTATTGGTGTTATTTTTATATCTATGAAGAAAGATTGGCGATCAATAATTACATTTGAAAATACAATTGGCGCTGGATCTATTTTACTACTATTCATGATTTTCTATTCCGCTGGAAGCATTGCAAAACATCCTTCATACTGGATTTTTGAGGCAAAAAAACCTGATGAAATATTTTTACTCTTTATTTTTTCATTTGGAATATATCTCGTAAGTATCACACCATCCTTGAAGACACTAGAGCACAGCCAGAAAATATGGCTAGCACTGCTTGCCGTTTCATTTATAGCTCTTCCATTAAAAACATATGGCGAGTACAACGATCTACTGTGCAGAGGATCTGCGCCATTAATGTTTCTTTTGCTTGTATTTCTTCTCAAAAATATAAAAGCATGCTGGGAAGATAATAAGGTAAGGAGCTTTGCACTTATTGCTCTGCTTGCCATAGGCACGTCATCAGCAATCATGCAAAACAGAGACGCAATCACCCGATATGGCATCACGCAACCAATAGCTACCGTAATATCCTATCCCAATGCCTATCCAAACCTTGGCGATGACAACAATATTTTCCAGAAATACCTGGCCAGAAAAAAATGATGCACCTCCGGATCAGGCTTTAGCCTTGAGAAACATCAACACCTTGTGTGCAAAAAAATCATGATCCTCAAGATGCGGGAAATGGCCGACACTCGTCATCTTCACCAGCGCGTGAAGATTTTCGTAACACAAGGCTGTGTAACGAAACAATTCATGGCNNAGATGCGTTGTGCTGACCGTCCACAACGGGGACCACGCGCTGTAGAGACCATCTATGAACGCCAACTGCTTGCGTGCCACCAGCTTCTCCGGCAGACCGGGCAACTGGAACATCAGCACGTACCAGGAACGGAATACCTGTGCGAGCGAGAGCGGCGCCTTGTGCAAGTGCGGAACACCACTCACCACCAGTTTACTGATCTTGTCTGGCGCCTGGTTCGCAGCGGTAATGGCGGCGAGACCACCCCAGTCATGGCCAATCACAACAGCCTGCTTCAGCCCGTTACTGTCAGGAGCAGCAAAATGCTCAATCAAGTCCAGCACATCCTGCGCCAGCGCCGTCACAGAATAATCACCATCTGCAGCAACTGTGCTCGGGTAGTACCCACGCATGAATGGCGCGACTGCGCGATAGCCCTGGGCCGCCAGCAACTCCAGCATTGGCAACCAGGAGCAGGCATTATCCGGAAAACCATGCAGGCATAGCACCAGCGAACCTTGCCCACGCTCGATATAGGCAAGTTCTACAGTAGAGAGCTGGACACGGGGCAACCGGGAAAAGTCGAGTGCAGATTCATTCATCATGAGGCAGGCCGGTCATTGGCAATAGATGAACACGGTAGCGAGAGAGCTCTGAAACTGTCAAGGCACAAAAAAGCCGCCCGAAGGCGGCTTTCCTGATGACCGGGGAAAATTACCCCCCTCAGACAAACTGCTCGTTTTTCTTTGCCTTGTCCTTGAGAAGCTTCGGCGGCTCAAAACGCTTGCCATATTTCTTGGCCAAATCTTGTGCGCGCTTGGTAAATTCCTTCACACCCCAGTGGTTGATGCACTGGTACACACCCCCCACGTGCGGCGGGAAGCCGATACCCATGATGGAGCCGATGTTGCCGTCNNTCACGCCTTCTTCCATCGCTTTTACCGCTTCAATCACCTGGCAAAACACCAGACGATCCTTGATGTCTTCAAACGGAATTTCCTTGTAGCCTTTTTTCGCATAATGCGTTTTCAGGCCGGGCCAGATCACTTTCTTGCCACCTTCCGGATAGTCGTAGAAACCGCCACCGTAGGCTTTGCCTTTACGGTCAAACTTGGTGACCATCTCTTCAACCAATTTGAATGTAGCGTTATCGGTAATTTTCTCACCACGCGCTTTCGCATCTTCATGACCCTGCTTACCATTCTTGTAAGCAGTCTCCAGGCTGATTTCATCCAGCGCATTCAGCGGCCCAACGGGTGAGCCGTTAAACGCGGCGGCACTGTCGATCAACACAGGGTTGATGCCTTCCAGCACCATTTGCGCGCCTTCGGTGATAGTGGAGCCGATAACACGCGTGGTAAAGAAACCAGGCGCGTCGTTAACCACAATCGGCTTCTTGCCCAACAGGATGCCAAGATCGAAGGCTTTAGCCAATGTTTCTTTCGACGTTTTCTTGCCGCAGATAATTTCCACCAACGGCATTTTTTCTGCAGGTGAGAAAAAGTGCATGCCGATGAAATTAGCCGGGCGCTTCGACGCTTCTGCCAACTCAGTGATTGGCAGCGCAGAGGTGTTAGACGCAAAAACTGCATCCTTGTTGATGACTGCCTCTGCTTCTTTCGTCACTACCGCTTTAATTGCACGGTTCTCGAATACCGCTTCGATCACAAAATCACAGCCGGCCAAGTCTTCTGCCTTGTCAGTCGGCTTGATCAAAGACAGGATTTTCGCCAGTTTTTCCGGCGTCATTTTCTTGTCCTTGCCCCCGACTTTCTCACTATACGCTTTGCCTTTTTCAGCGTTTTCCATGTTTATGTCTTTCAATACCACTTCAACGCCTTTTTGCGCAGCCAGATAAGCGAGACCTGCGCCCATCATGCCGGCGCCAAGAATGCCAAGCTTCTTGACAGATGTTGGCTTGACACCTTTCGGACGACTTGCACCTTTTTCCAACGCCTGCAGCTGGAAAAAGAACGTACGGATCATGTTCTTGGCGACTTGTGATGTCATCAATGACAGGAAGTAGCGCGCCTCGATTTTTTCGGCGGTATCAAAATCCACACGCGCCACATCATGCACACACGCAAAAATCGCTTTCGGCGCAGGGAAGTTGCCCTTGGTGGAATTCATTACATTGACAGGGCCAAAGTACAGCAGGCCAACAAGCCCCTGATCCGGAACTTTATCTGCTGGTGATCCACCGGGAATCTTGAAGCCTGGCTGATCCCAGGGTTGTTTAGCACCTGCGTTGGCGAGAATCCATGCTTTCGCTTTCGCATGCATGTCTTTCTCATCAGTCGCCAGCTCGTCACAGAAGCCTTTTTCCAGCGCTTTCGCACCAGCGTACTGCATGCCCTGGCTGATAAACGTGATCGCGTTCTGGCAACCGAACTTGCGCACCATACGCACCACACCGCCTGCACCCGGCATCAAACCCAGCTGCGCTTCCGGCAAGCCCATTTTCACATCGGCACGGTCAATCGCAATACGGTGATGGCAAGCCAGTGCGATTTCATAACCACCGCCCAGCGCTGCACCATTGATACCCACCACCACTGGCACACCCAGGGTTTCCAGGATACGCAGCGGTTTTTTTGCATCCATGATGCCGTTGAATTTGAACGTCGCTTCTTTCTCGTCCATTTTTGTCGGCATGTCCAGCAGCATGTTCAGGTCGCCACCGCCAAAGAAAGTGTCCTTGCCAGAACGAACATAGACACCCTTGATGCTGTCTTTCATCTTGACAAGGTCAGCGACTGCTTTGCCCATGGCAGCAATGTACGCATCCCCCATCTTGTTCACTTTTTCATTTGGCTGGTCAAAAATAAATTCGACAATGCCGTCAGCGTCTTTTTTCAGTTTGATATAGCTCATGTCTCTCAACCTCAAACCAGTTCAACGATAGTAGCGATACCGATACCGCCGCCTGCACACAAAGTTGCCACGCCGCGCTTCAGCTTGCGACGCTCCAGTTCATCCACCAATGCACCGATGATCATGCCACCCGTTGCACCAATCGGATGCCCCATGGCAATCGCACCGCCATTGACATTGATTTTTTCATTCGGGATGCCGAGCACTTTCTGGTAGCGCAACACCACAGACGCAAACGCTTCGTTGAGTTCAAACAGGTCAATGTCGGAGATTTTCAGCTTGGCCTGCTTCAGGGCTTTCAATGTGGCTGGCGCAGGGCCAGTCAACATGATTGACGGCTCAGTGCCCGTCAATGCGCACGCAACGATACGCGCACGCGGTTTGAGGTTGTGCCTCTTTGCCGCCTTCTCGCTGCCAATCAACACCAGCGAAGCGCCGTCCACTACGCCAGATGAATTACCCGCCGTGTGCACATAATCAATTTTTTCGATATCCGGGTATTTGAATTTGAGAAAATCGGCGTGGCCAAAATCACCGAACATCTGGAATGACGGCTTCAGTTTGCCCAGACCTTCCAGTGTGGTGTCTTTGCGGACCAGTTCGTCATGGGCAAGAATGGTGACACCATTCAGATCCTTGACTGGCACGATAGATTTCTTGAAGTAGCCCTTCTCCCATGCTTTTGCTGCGCGTTGTTGGGACATCAAGGCATACGTATCAATATCCAGGCGGCTCAGGCCATCCTGCGTAGCAATTAAATCCGCGCCAATGCCTTGCGACACACCAAAACTGTGCATGGCCACCCACGGGTCACCGGCAGCAGCACCGGATGCACCGATACCCAACCGAGACATGGATTCCACACCGCCGGCCAGCACAAGATCTTCAAAGCCTGCGCGCACTTTGGCTGCACAGTTGTTGACAGCATCCAGCGCACCAGCGCAATAGCGGTGCAGCTGCGCCCCGGTGGTGACATCTGCCCAACCGGCGTAGACCAGCGCCGTCTTGGCGATATTCTGGCCTTGCTCATTCACCGGTTCGCCGGTAGCGAGAATCATGTCCTCTACAGCGGCAGGATCGAGCTTGTTGCGGGTTTGCATTGCATCCAGCAGGTTCTTGACCATATCAACGGGCTTTACCTCGTACAGTCCGCCACCGGCCTTGCCTCGGCCGCGCGGCGTGCGGATAGCGTCAAAAATAAATGCTTGCGCCATAGTGTTTACCTTCTGATGAGTGGGAATGGGTTAATGGGAATGGTCTGGATTCTGGACTATCTAGGATAACCAAGTGATGGGCAGTAGCAATCACCAAAAGCGCCAGATTGACTGACAAAACAGTAGGGACTAGCGCCCCGGATGAAATCGCTCATCCCAGGGTGGCAGCTCAAGCACCGGTGCAGCATCGGATGAAACCGGCGCCATCTTGCTCTGGCTGCGCGCGTCCAACGCACCAACAATATGATCAAAAACGTATCGCGCCTTTCTACGCTCCCCTTCCTCATTGATATGGGAGGCATCCACCCAGAGTTCTGCAGGCATCAGATCCAGAGGAAAAGGCGCGTAAGGCACGGACAATTCCTTGCCGAGAACGCCCAGAATCATCTCCTCGTAGTCATACAGCCTGCGAAAGGTTTTCTGGTCATCCTTGTCAAACGGGTTTCCCTGATAGGAGACAAGAAAAACTTCAGCACCATCTGCTTTTATTTCCCGAATCACACTGGCGAGGTTGTTGTGGAACGCCAGCTCATCGATATGCAAACGATCCTTCTCCCTGGGCTTGAACCAGTATGCAGGGGTAGCTTCGCCTATATGCGCAAAAGCTTGCCCTACCGCATAATCAGGGAAAAACAGCAATACAACTGCAATGCTCATTGCTTTTGATTCCAGCAGCCATCGTGCATGTTTTTTCAATGGCGGCAGTCCGGGAGCCACTTTGCGCCAATTGCTGTAATCCGGCTCGTATTCATGGATAAGATAAGAAACGGGATCATTGCCACCTGGATTGATCACCACCATATCCGGGCGGTAATACCGAAACTTCAACAGATAATGTGTCAGGATTTCTGCGGTTGTGCCAAACCGCAAACCAGCATTGATGATCTCGATACGCTTGCCGGCAAAGCGGGCATCCTCACGCAACAATTTTCCGACCTGTGCTGGAAATGCATCTTCAGGATGAGCAACGCCCTCACCGTACGTGG
>DDBK01000079.1 GCA_002333095.1 Cellvibrionales bacterium UBA2034 | reverse complement strand
CGTGCCAAACGCATCAGGATCGATGCGCATCTATTCACAAGGAGAGTGTTATGAGTGCTGCAGTAAAGTTTTTTTCTGTGTTTCTGCTTTTTGCTTTTTTCAGCCATGCCAATGCTTACTATCTTGAAAACGCCCTGCCGGGCACGGTCACGTTTTCAGTGGCTGGTGCGTGCGCTATCCCTGCTGTCTCAACCAATGCTTATTACGCCAATATCCACACAGATGAGCATGTATTGATAGGGCGCGGTATTGTCACCGCTTCTGGAAAATTNNTGCGTGATTGAAACGCTGGAGCCGGATGTGGATTCAAAAGCGGTTTACCAGTGGAACGAGAATGGCGGCAAGCTCAACCTCAAAGCCGGGTTTGGCGGCCATGAAAAAACCCGCTGTTTTGAGGGGTTAAATCAGGAGCGTTGCCTCGCACAGAAAATCCGCGGGGTGATCCGTTTCAATGGCGTGTGGTAGCGCATTGGTGATATGATCACAGCGCTGTAATGCCCCCCACTCTAGGTTCTCAAGGAGCTATATATGAAAATGTTAAAGACTGTCATTGCCGCGGCTTCGCTGGTTCTGATTTCAGCCCAGGCCCTGGCATTCACCCCGGNNAAGCCACTATCCAGTCTTCTGGCGGCTGTAGCGTCAAAGAGACATTCGTGGATGCCCAGTACGGTGATATTCTTGACGATACCAATACCTATGTTGGCTGGGGCATGGTATCTGCCAATGGCCAGATTCTGGTGGTGGAAAACGATTACAGCAAGTCGTACTATTTTTACGATAGTGCAACCAATAATTCTGTTACCGTTTACTACGAAGACATGACAACTGAGCATACAGTTCAGGCCATACAATCCTTTGCGAAACCAGCGGGTTGTACGATCGACAATATTGTCCCTGGCGCTAAATCGAATGAAACGTACACAGTGACAACCTCCAAAGGCCTGGGTCAAATTAGCCTCCAGTACATCTTCAGCGGTTTTACGGTGTTTGAACCGACCGTAGTAAAAGGCACAAAAAGCTATGAAAAAACCAAGACCTTCTCTGGAAAGATAACATTCAAGGGTACACGGCCACTGGTGTAATATCGCTTTGGCGTGGGCTTGCCCCAGAAAAACCTGCTCCGGCAGGTTTTTTTTGGCATCCTGTTGGTGCTATGATCAGCCGGCTGTAACCCCCCCCTTCATTCAAGGAGCACCACGATGAACATGGTAAAAACAGGCCTTCTGGCCGCGCTGATTGCATTTTCTGCCTCTGCAGCACAGGCATTTACGCCTCCTTATCACATAGACTTCCCAGCCACGGGCAAAGCCACTATCCAGTCTTCTGGTAGCTGCAAGATCAAGGCAACCTATGAAGGGGCGAAATGGGGTATCGTGAAAGATTCCACCGATGCCGATGTAGGTTACGGCATCATTTCTGCTGATGGTGATCTGCTGGCGGTGTTGTCGGATTATGAAACCATTTCCGGCGCTTACGATAGCGCTACAAGCAAGGGCAATGACGTGTATTTCGAAGATATGGACAGCAGCGAAACAATAGCAAAAATCCAGTCTCTGGGTGGCTGTACAGTTTATGAACTGATATCGAGCGCCAAGACCAAGGGAACGTATACATATAATCCTCCCAAAGCCGACAGCTTTTCACTAGTATATCCCTTCAACGGTATCAGCCCGACCCTGGATACAACAGTTGGAACAAAGAGCACTTATAAGGCGCAGACCTTTTCAGGAAAAATCACTTTCAAAGGCAGTTATCCGGTAGGCCCCTGATTTTCCGGCACTGCAAAAAAACCTGTTCCGGCAGGTTTTTTTGTGCCTGCGGAACAGAGAAGCACAGAAAGAAAGTGCTAACATCAAAGCCGTTTTGAATACCTTGCCGGAGCCTACGATGAAAAAAATCCAGCCCTCATTTACAGCGCTTACACTCGCCATCGCTGCCACGGTCGCCACCACCACCGCGCAAGCGGCCACACCGCCCTACCATGTGGACGAGGGGTATTTTGGCAGCGTGACCATCAGTGCCAGTGGCAGTTGTGGCTTCCGGCCCGTCACCTACAAGAATGCCTGGCTGGGCGCAGTGCTGGACAGTACCGATACCCCGGTGGGCTGGGGCGTGATCACCGCCAGCGGGGATCTGCTGGTATTGGAAGAGGGGTACGCGCGCATCAAATACTCGGAAAACACCGGCATTGGTGTGGGCAAAGACATCAGTTATACCGATATGGTCGGGCCAGAGCTGGCTACCTTCATCACAGACCTTTCCGGCTGCAGCATCCGGAGCATCGTGCCGAATACCAACTCCCGCACTACCATCAAATGGGATACGTTCAAGGGCAAGGATCGCGTGCAAGTCAAAGCCAATTTCAGCGGCTTCGAAGACGAAGTCTGCCAGGTCAGGCAGACAGGCACACAGTGCAGCGCCGACAAGTTTTCCGGCTCGGTGACATTCAAGGGCGATTGGTCCACACCCGGCTGACATGCATTAGAATGGCCAGCTGTTAGCGGGTGCCGCCCATTATCCAAGGAGATAACCAACATGCGTTCTTTTACACAAGTATCTTTGCTGGTCGCCGCCGTTGCCCTGTTGCCGGCCTGTGGCAAGCAAGAAGCCGAGCCATTGTCGGAGAAGTCGACAGCCGCTGCGCCAGCAGCCCAGAACCCGTTCCTNNAATGTTGACTGTCAACGTGGACGGCATGCCGAGACAGGCTTTTATGGCCAAACTGACGGAGTTGACGGGTACAAAGATCACCGCCGAAGGCGACAATAACCAATTGGTGACGGTGCATGCTGTGGATGTCAGCTTGCGCAAGGTGTTGAGTATGGCTATCGCGGATGCACCCTACTCCACAACCATGACATACACCAACCTGCAGGACAGTTTTCCAGCCAGCGTCACGGTAGGCAAGTACCAGGCCGGCCGTGTCGGTGCGCTGCAGCAAGGGCAACCGCAGAAGCCGCCCCATGGCGCCATGCGCCAACCGGNNGGTATTGTGGCGCAGCCCGCTGCAGAGGAGCCGGCAGCCCCTGATCTGTCCACCATGCAGCCTGATGAACAGATAGCCTATTTCATGAGGCAATCCTCTGAAGATCAGGTCTCAATCATATTTGACATGGAGCCAACCGCGCAGGATTCAGAATTGATGGCGCAATTGATGCAAAAAGAAGAAGTGTCAAGCGAAGTAAAAATTGAAATGCTGGATAGTCTTTCCAACGGGGAGTACGAGAATAGCGTTACCGGTATCAAAACCGCATTGGGGGCAGCGGATCCCGAAGTGGCTGTCAAGGCCGTTGAAGTATTGGCAGAGCTTGGTTCAGCAAAGGATATCCCCGCGCTAAAAACGCTGGCTGAAAAAAACAATGACGAAAGCGTACAAGCTGCTGTAACGGATGCCATTGAAACGTTGCAGGAATAAATTGGCCCCCGACCCAAGGGCCATGAAACCATGATTTAACAGCAATCCCGGATTTGCGCTAATACCGCCCCCCCGGGGGGTATTGCATGAGCGATCAGTGGAGCCAATCACATGACCCCAGAGCAAGGCCTAACAGCTCCCCCGCATGTAACAATCGTCATTCCTGTCTATAACGCAGCAAGATATATAGCAGAAACACTCGATTCCGCATTTGCGCAAACATATGAAAATTTTGATGTTGTGTGTGTCGACGATTGCTCGACAGATGATTCTGTCGAGATTATCCGACAATACATAGAGACAAGCCCCAATGCACAGCAACTAAGCCTGATTCAATTAAGTGAAAACTCAGGCCCATCCGTAGCCAGAAACAAGGGCATTGCTGCGGCAAAAGGCATTTACATACTTCCCTTGGATGCGGATGACAAAATCGATCAGTGTTATATGCAAAAGGCCATTAACTGCTTTATTGCCGACCCTGCTATCGATGTTGTCTATTGTAAGGCGACAACCATTGGCAACGATGTCTCCCCGTATGATTTCCCGCCATATGACGCCGGGGAAATGGCTGTGCGAAATCTGGTTTTTGCGACTGCATTTTTCAAAAAATCTGACTGGGTACAATACAACGGATATAACGAAAATATGCGTACGGGCCTGGAAGACTGGGATTTCTGGCTGCATTTTACGGAAGACAGCAAGCGCTTCCTTCAAATAAATGAAACATTGTTTTTTTATAGAAAGCATGGAGAATCCCGGTCAGAATCTGCGCAGAAAAATTATTCTGCATTAATAAAACAAATCCGGAAAAATCACCCTAAAATATTTGGATTCAAGGCGCACCTTTCAAATGCCCATCTAAGGAGATATACGCTAAAAAAAGTGAAAAGAAGGATAAAAAACATAAGAAAATGGATAATACATATACGCCTGAAAAAAAGTGAAAAAATTATACGTGTGGCCGGAGTATACCTGCTACAAAAAAAAACCGACCAGGTGTAAGGAAAATTACCGATATGAAAGATTCAATCTCTGTTTACTATTTTGATACAGACAATATACAGAATTTTGGCGACGTTATTAATCCGCTGATTGTTTCAAAAATTTCTTTTCGCCCGGTTGTTAAAGAAAGCATTAAGAAGGCGCAACTTCTCGCTATAGGAAGCATTTTGCAGTGTCTTGTCAAGGAAAATCCGCGCCTTAAAGACAGGATCAAGAAAAACTTCCAGAAAAAAATCCACGTTTGGGGAACCGGCCTGATTTCCCCGCTGGAGACCGGAGCATTCTTGCGCCGCGCAATGAGCATCCATGCTTTACGTGGAAAATACACGCGAGCAGAATTGGCGCGACACACGAAGCAGGATTTATCCGGAATCCCTCTGGGGGACCCCGGCCTGCTGGCATCAAGGCTGCTGACAACTCTGCCAGAAAAGCGTTTTAAAGTGGGCATTATTCCGCATTATGTGGATCAGTATGACCCGGCTGTCCAGACCCTGAAATCACTTCACCCTTCTAGCACCGTAATTCCTGTTTTGGGAGATCCTGTTGAAACACTTAATAAAATTGCGCAATGCGAAATAGTGCTTTCCTCGGCCATGCACGGCCTGATTGCTGCAGACAGTCTTAATATCCCTAACCAGTGGATACAGTTTTCAGATAAATTGACGGGCGGAACATTTAAATTTAATGACTATTACTCTGTGTTTGATATTGTTCCAATCGCATGGAACGTGCGAAACAAAACCATAACTGTGGAAAATATCCTGTCTATACCCGATCAATACAGAATTACGCCAGATCAGGTAAAACAAGTCCAGGATGTACTTGTCGAGGCATTCCCATTCAGGAGTCAGGCTCCATCCTGTGCGACGCAGCCCAAAATGCTTTCCAATCAGCCACATTAGGCATTACACTTGGACACTATATATCCCGCAATATGTGCTCAAAGCGCGGTTACTTACCAGGGGCGCATCAATGACGGGTTGCCGCCGCCAGGGATTTTATACGAAGCTCTCAAATTCAGGATCGTAATAATGTCATTTGCAAAAAGAAAGCGTGATCTTTATATCTGGTTTCGCAGGAAAACAGAGGCAACCCATCTGGTTCTTGAGCCAAAAAGTATCGAACAATTAAGGTTTTACCAGTTTAAAACCACAACGGCACAATTTTTTTATAACCGGTTGAAAAAGACAGATATTCGTGTCGTGGATACCCCGCACTATCAGTTCGCACGCGCACTGGCAGAAAACGATCTGGGAAAAACATCTGAAGCAGAGCAATACTATCGTGACTATATTGCTTGTAGCTGGCAAACTGACGACAATGACAAAATCTCCAAGCGAATCGATGAGTTCCGCGAGCATTTTGAGCTTTTTAGAGACGGAAAGATTCCGCCGTCAACACCTGTACTAACCCAGCTTGGTAAGGCGGGCGACCTTTTTGTCGTCGATGGAAACCACAGGACTTCTTTTTCTGCGGCGCTTCAGCGGCCACTGAAATGCGATAAATGGCCGCTGGATCTGGCCTTCCTGTATTTCTCCTACAGTTCGCGTTTTTACGGCTCTGGCCATAGGAATATGCCCTACCAGAGCATTTACCTGCAATTTGAGAACATCCTGCAGGGACGACGGGATGATGCAATTAAACGCCTGCAAATGATTCCTGCTGAAGCGCTTCAGGGCGCAACAATTCTTGATGTTGCCAGCAACTTTGGCATGAGCTCTATTATCGCAAAACATATGGGTGCCAAATCCTGTCTGGGTATTGAACAAGCGCCTGACATAGTGGATTACGCCAACCGGTTTGCAATGTTCAATGGCGTTTATCCGGATGTGAAATTTCGTGCTTTCGATCTTGATAAAGATCAACTGGAACAAAATTTTAAAGCGACAACTGCTTTTATGTTCTCAATCCATGATCATTTGAAACATCCCGAAAAATTGATAGACATTGCCAGAGACCATGTTTCCAAATATGTAATTTTTGAAGGGCATCCGCACGGTCTTCGTGAAAACTACGCAGCATTCTTCGATTCTGGTCTTTTCAAAGATATAAGAGAGATTGGTCGACTCAGCTTCTCAGCGCATGATGAGCGAGAAGCAGCTGGCCGAATTCTCTGGATTTGCGAAAAAAATTAATGCCTCTTTGGGCGCCGGATTTCGATCAGCCAATAAATCGTGATCGAATGCGGAGGTTGCAATGATTTCAATAATAGTAACCACCTACAACGGCGCGAAATACCTTGCCGCGCAGCTCGATTCAATCCTAGCGCAGACGTATACCGGGCTTGAGATTATCTTGAGTGATGACGCATCCACCGATGATACTTGGGCAATTGCGCAACGATACGCAGCGAAGGATCCTCGCATTGTACTGATTCGGCACGAAAAAAATGTCGGGCTGCACGCTAACCTCGGCGGTGCGCTTGAGCGCGCTACCGGCATGTACATCGCTATTTCCGATCAGGATGATATCTGGCGCAGTGATAAAATCGAAAAGCAGCTGTCACTGCTGGGCTGTGCCGTTGGCGTCTACTCGGATAGCGCACTTATTGATGCAGCAGGTAACAGTATCGGCTTTACGCTATTCGAATCACTCAATATCAAGCCAGGCCCCGACATCACTAAAACCGTACCATTATTTTTCAAGAACGCCGTATCGGGTCATGCATTGCTGTTTCACCGTTCACTGCTATCAATGGTTTTGCCATTCACCGACGATTTTATTTTTGATCATCAGTTGGCGCTGGCGGCATCCTGTTTTGGTGGCTTACAGTTTTGTGATGAGCCATTGGTATATCACCGCATCCACGGCGGCAACCATACCAATGCGGGGCTTGCTGGGGAATCCGCGCGCAAGCAAGCGATTGTTGATCGCAATGCCGAGCGGCGAACACACCGGTTCCAGCAGCAGCAACGTATCCGGTATGTGCTGGATCGCGCACCCCGTGCGAGTGAAGCACTGAAAGCACACGGCGTATGTGATGAGGGTTTATTACAGGATATCGCAGAAATACCTGCAGAAATGGCACGTTATGACCAGGTGTTTTTTAACCTGCGCCTATTCAATCTGCTGCGTAAACTGGGTAGCAAACACCGCTATTGCCGCAAGCTCCGACTCACGCGCTGTTTCACGCTGGCAAAAGGCGCACGCTGGAGAAGGCGATGACACCGTTAGTCTCTGTATTGATTTCTGCGTATAAACACGAGCGCTATATCGAAGCGTGTGTGCGCAGTGTATTGGCGCAAACCTACCCGAATATTGAATTGATTGTGCTGGATGATGGCTCGCCCGATGGCACTGCCGGTGTGCTGGAAAAACTGCACAGCGAAGCAGCGGCAAGCGGCAAGCCATTCATATTTATTGCGAAGCAGAATTCAGGATTGTCGGATACATTGAACCAGGCACTCGCTCTGGCTACGGGAAAATACATCTGCCAGTTTGGTTCGGATGACATCATGCTGCCAGAGAAAACAGCAAAACAAGTGGCATTTATGGAGGCCAACCCGGATGTGGCGGTATGCGGTGGCAATGCCATCAATATTGACAGTAATGGCGCTGTCATCACTGGCCGCCAGAAATCACCGCCACAACGTGAAATCACCTTTGAACATTTGTTTGCCAATACCGGCCCTGGCATTGTGGCATCCACCTGCATGATCCGGAAGGACGTACTCGACCGCGAAGGCGGCTGGAACCCTGCGATTCCACTGGAAGATATGTATATGTGGTTCAAACTGACCTCACGGGGCTACCGTATGGTTGGCCTGGGTGAAGTGCTGATGCATTACCGCAAACATGCGAGCAATTCCTACAAGAATGTGCGTTACATGTATGAGTCCATGATGAAGACGATTGCAGATTACCGTGAACATCCGTTGTACCCGCAAGTGCATCTCGATATGTTGCGCGGCTATTTTCTCACAGCTGCCAAGCACGATAAAAAACTGGCCAGGGAAATTCTGGTGGATATCCCTCTCGCATCATTCAATAAGAAAGTCTGGCGCGGACTGTTACACCTGTTAAAGCCATGACAAACATAACTGCCAGCACGAACCAGTTGTTGTATCTGGTGTATGGGCCAGACGAGGCCTATCACGCCGAGGCGCGGTTCAGCATTTTATCCGCACTGTATCGGGGCTCGACAGACCCCGGCTTCATGATCAGCGTATACACCGATGCGCCGCTTTACTACGAAGGATTGCCGGTACAGGTGCATGCCCTGCCAGAAGAAACACTGCAGCAATGGTATGGCCCGTTGCGTTATCACCATCGCGCCAAATTGTGCCTGTTGCAGCATGCTGTGCCATTGGCGGAAAAAACAGTTTTTATCGACACAGATACATTTTTCCTGCGTGATCCCGCATTGTTGTTTGATGCAGTGGATGACAAGACCTGTCTGGCAGATGAGCTGTATGACAGCCAGTTGCCAGCCGTCACAGCTAACGATCCTGCTGTTGCGGCGCTGCTTGCGCAATTCGGCATCGACCCGAAAAAAATTCCGGTCATCAATTCCGGGCTTTTCGGCATTTCTCGCAGTAACAGTGACGTGCTGGATATTGCGTTGGCATTGAATGATGTGGTGTACCCGGCATCCGGCCGCAGCCTGACAACGGAGCAGCTTGTATTGGGCATGGCTGCGTCGACCAGAGCAATGCTGGTAGAAGATTCAGGCGTCATCAAACACTACTGGAGCCGTAAGCAATTGTTCCGCGCAAAGGCGTTTGCGTTTATCAAACGCCACGGCAATCACTGGGACACAGCGGCCGCACGTAACGATTTTCTTCGCGTAACACCGGTATTGCCAAAACCTCCTGCGTTTGTGCGCACACTGGCAAAACTGGCATGCCTGCTGGTGACAAGGCGCGACAGGCAATTGCTGCTGGAGTTACTTTACGGGCGCTATCCGTATCGCAATCCGTTTGATCGGGCTTGCTGTGATGTATGGCAGCAGAAAGCAGTAGAAAACTACCTGGAAAAAGTGAAGCCGCGATCTGCAGCGGACTGCAGGCTGTTCGACGATCAGTTGTTCAGCAATCGGTTTGCAAAAACACTCCTTGGATCAGAGTGTCTGGAAAATGCCAGGCAGTATCTCAGCCAAATAATCGCTGCCAGACTGTAAGCGGAAAATCTTCAGGCCGACGCAGGGGTGCTTGTAGTGCTTCTGCTGTTTTTCTGCCCAGCACGTCAAAACTGTATTGTTGTTCGACCAGGGTTTGCCCGGCCAGGGCAATGCGGTCGGCCAGTGCGGGATCAGCGCGCAATTGCCGGATTTTCTCCCGACACTCTTCCATACTGGAATACAGCACAATATTTTCCATGTCATGAAAGCCGAGTGTTTCTTCCTCGCCGTTGCCTTGCCGCCAGCCGAATAGCACGCAGCCTGCAGCCATTGCTTCGAAATTCTTGATCATGTATTCGCCCATGCCGATATCAGCACTGATAAAGAACCGGATGCTGTTCAGCTTGTCGACATAATCCTGCCCGGATTTCGTGCGCACGATTTCCATCTTTTCAGTCTCGGCCAGTGACTCAAGGAACGCCTTGCGCTGCTGGTAAACGCCACTCTTCAGGCTGCCGACAAATCCGAGTTCGATAGTGCGTGGTTTGTGCTGGTTCTGGATCAGTGCCTGGTCGTATCCCTTGGGTATGAATACGGCATCAATATTTTCCTGTTGCAAGCGTTGCGTGACATGGGCGCCCGATGACAGCACCCTTACCCACGGCATGCGATGGTAGTGGCGCGCATACTTGCCAGCGTATTTGTTCGGAATGTAGTTCTGGTAAGCATCGTGTTCAAGAATGGCAAGATTCGGCAGTGTGCGAATGAAGCGCCACTGGCGCATTTCTTTCTTGAAGCGCAGGAAAAACAGAATCCTGTCGTAGTGTCCGGGATTCACCTGTTCACGGAAATAGCGTTTCAGGTCGGCCTGTTCGGCTGAATCCAGCCAGCGGATATCGCATTCACCCGCGTGGCGACCGATGCTGTCATAAAAACGGTCGAGGATGACGCGCTGTTCTTTCTGCACCAGAAAAAGCAGTTTCATGACGGGTTCACCAGTGATCGGACCAGCGTCAGCAAACGCTGGCAAAAAGGCGGGAATGAAAAGTGTTGTTGCAGCCTTGCAAACAGCTGCTCTCCCGCAGCGGCCCGTTGTCCAGCGGTCTGGTTGAGCATATGCGTCATCTGCCGTGCAAGTGCGGGCGCATCTCCGCGCGAAAAATACAGGGCGTGTGTGCCCAGCACTTCTGGCGCGCCACCGCAGTCGGTGCTGATTACAGGAATGCGTGCGAGCATTGCTTCCGTCAACACAATACCGAATGGTTCGCGATCGGATGCAGATACATACACATCAAATGCCGGGAACAATGTGGCAGCATCGGGGACGGCTCCTGTCAGCACTACCCTGCCCTGTAAATTCAATTGTTCTATCAATGCCTGATATTGTGTTTCACGCTTGCCTTTGCCAACCAGGAGCAGTTTTGCATTGGCGTATTTATCAGAAATTAATGCAAAACCACGGATGATTGTTGCCTGATCCTTGTCATCGTGTAGTCGGCCGACATTGGCAAATACGAATTCCGTATCTGCCAGTTGCAGTTTTTTTCTGGAATCTGTGCGTGAGAGTAATTTAGGCTCCAACGCTTCTGTATCAATACAGTTGTGCAGCGCAACAAACCGCAAGTTTTCCCCATGGCTTCGCATATCACGTGTCACTGCTTCAGACACACCTGCCATAGTTAAACGCGAACGAAAGCATTTCAATAATAGTCTTCTGCTGGCTGATTTCAGCACACCAAACGCATGCGCAACGCCGAGCACAGGAATGGTTGTGCCCGTGCTGCCGAGTAGCGCCAGATACAGTGATTTGTAGCGCTGCGCGATAATCAACTTTATGTCGTGCTGTAAAACCAGTTTGCGTATACGGAGCAATAGCCCGAGCTTTAGCCCCTTCATCTTGCTGTCAGGCGTGTCGAAAAATACTACGTTGTTGGCAATAGTTTTCTGGCGAATGGTTTCGTCCGCAGCGCCGGTCAGATAAACCGTTGTGACTTGCCATCCATCCGATTGCAGTGCGCGACTGTACTGGTTGCTGAGCGACAGGAACGGCTCGTTATACCCGTGCACGATATGGAGTGCATGTCTGGTAGCGGTACTCATACGTCCAACAGCTCCGCCAGTTTGTGTTGCAATGCAGGGTTGGCTGCCCAGTTTTGCAGGAAGCGCTGTTTGTCTGCTGCGATGGCGCGATGGAGTGATGGCAGGTTGTTGTGTTCGCGCGCGCCATCATAATCAATCAGTGAGATTGTCCCGCCAGTCGAGAGCAGGTTACTGGCCTTCATATCGCCATGGCTAGTGCGGATAATGCGCAATGTTAAAAACAACGTGTGAAGGCAAGACAATTCTTCCACGGTGGGCTCGCGTTCTTGCCAGCTGCGCAGCAAATCTTCCCCGTCACAGTATTCACAGATATACCAGGCAGACGTGACAAAGGGTCCGGTTTTTTGCTCGACCAGCGCAACCGGCGCAGGCACAGCAATGCCCGAAAAAGCCAATGCGTGGGAATAGTACCAGCTGCGCGCCGCCCGGGATGGCCGGAATGCACGGCGAATCTTGCGCAGCCAATCCTTGTTGATGTACTGCTTCACCACCAGTTTCCTGCCGTCTATCTCTGTCAGGAATACTTTTGCCGAGTTGCCATTTTTCAGCACCGTTGCGCCGTCAATGAGGGATGCAGGATCACGCAGACGCGCTGCCAGCGAATCGGTTAATTGTGTGCGGCGACACAGAATGCGCAGGGACTCCATGCCAATATCAGCCACATCGCTGCATTCCCGAAATATTTTTTTCAGATATTGGTGCTGGCGCTGCTGCCATTGTTGTTGGGCGAGCAAGGTCAGATGGCTGTCTGCTGTAACAGCGAATGCCGCCTGGATTTTTTCCAGTCCCGGTTGCCAGTCTGCAAACGGCAGCTGTGCCAAGAGCAATGCGAGATTGGCTTGCTGTTCGTTTTCAGCACCAAATGTTGCGCAGCTGGCCGGATCAAGCACAAACAGTGTGTCGTCTTGCAATAAAAAATTGCCAAGGTGAAGGTCTTTCTGCAAAACCTGTTGTTGGTAACATTGCTGCAAGGCGGGCAATAGTTTGTCCAGCAGCAGTGCTTTTTTTGCAGTGCTGGCTGTTAGCCATAGCGCATCGAGTGACTCGGCATTGTCGATAAATTGATACAGGCAAATACCACCCTGCCCGACTGGATAGTCAGCCAGGAGCGCAGGTGTGGCAACGCCAGTGTTTCGTAATATGGCATAGCCATCCAGTTCTTTTCCAAGGTGTCGGGCATCAAAAAAAATCTTGGCCAGTACGGGTTCGCCCTGGTGTTCGGCGCGCATTACCAGACGCTTGCCCGGCAGCAGGCGCAGTGTTTCTGTGCAAGACAATGCACTGCCGTCTGGCAATGCAATATGAAATGGCGTTGAAATACTACGCTCGCCGTTTTGCAAGGAAGTGAGGGTTTGCATCATGCCGGTTGTCGCCCACCGCGTGGGCGGGGAATGCCCATTTTCTGGCGGCGTTCCCATAAATTCTTGCGGCTGATCCCGAGGCGCGCTGCAATTTCAGTTTCAGATAATTCATTCTGGTGGTCGAGTACAAAACGCACAAAATAATCGTCCAGCGATGCAGGCTGCTTTTTTGCAACATCCGCATGAGGCAGTGCCATCTGTTGGGATTCCGGTTGGCGTAGCTCCAGTTGTTCAGCACCCAGTTCGCCGGGCTGGTCACACAGGATGACGGCGCGCTGGATAATATTGTCCAGCTCGCGCACATTGCCAGGCCACGGGTAGCCGAGGATTGCTTGTTCGGCAGCCCTGGAAAAAGCAAGGCGTGGCCGAGCCAGTTTGTCACAATAGCGGGCGAGCAATAATCGTGCGATCAACAGGATGTCGCTGCCGCGTTCGCGCAGTGCCGGCAGATTCAACTGCACAACATTGATACGGAAATACAGATCTTCACGAAACGTGTTCTCGCCACACATCTTCAGCAAATCGCGGTGTGTGGCGGCAATCAGGCGCACGTTGACTATGCGTGATGTGACGGAACCGATGGCGCGCACGTCGCCTTCCTGCAGCACGCGCAATAAGCGCGCTTGCGCTTCGAGGGGCAGCTCGCCAATTTCATCGAGAAATAATGTGCCGCCGTCTGCTGCTGCGATCAACCCTTCGCGCGCCTGGTTTGCACCGGTGAACGCGCCTTTCTCGTGACCGAATAATTCTGCCTCGATCAGGTTTTCCGGAATGGCAGCGCAGTTCACACAAATGAGTGCGTGATTTGCCCGTGGACTGGCGCGGTGAATCGCGTTCGCAATCAACTCTTTGCCCGTACCGGTTTCGCCACAAATCAGCACCGTGGCGTCAGTCGGCGCCACTTTGCTGATCTTGCTGTACAGCGCCTGCATCACCGGGCTGTCACCGATCACACCGGGCAAGCTTTCACCTTCTCCAATAGCAGTGCTGTCCTGTTGCGGTTTGCGCGACACAGCAGCGCCCTGCCCCAGCACACGACGCACCGTATTGAGCATTTCATCGTGGTCGAATGGTTTGGCGATGTAATCCACTGCGCCGAGTTTCATGGCATCCACTGCAGAGCGCATGCTCGCATAGCTGGTCATGATCACCACCGGCGTATTGCCGCAGCGGCTGAGCAGATCCGTGCCTGGCGCGCCCGGCAACCGCAAATCGCTGATCACCAGATCAAAGCTGTCAGGTTGCAATACCAGCGCTTCCGCCACACTGCCCGCTTCCACCACCTCGAATTGCTGGCGCGCGAGCACTTTTTTCAGCGCATGGCGGATGATCTCTTCATCTTCGACGATCAGGATACGGCTCACGGGTTGTACCCATGTTGCAGATCAGGTGACGGCATGCAGTATGTATTCATCATCCGGTATGTTTTCACATTGTACGCTTTGCCACCAGCCGCACCCACTCTTCGCGGATGGCCGGGGTTTCAAAACCAAAACCGAGTGTACGGTAGGCGGCCATCACCTCTTCTGCCTGCTCCGCCAGGATGCCGGATAACACCAGATCACCGCCCGGTTTTACCAGTGGCGCAATCAATGGTGCGAGCTCACGCAGCGGGCCAGCAAGAATATTGGCGAGCACCACATCAGCCTGTTCACGAATGGTTTCGCCTTTTGTTTCCACCAGCTTCATCTGCAATTTTTCAGCGCAGTGATTCTGCTCGGCGTTATCTTTTGTGGCGGTCAATGCTTGTGGATCATTGTCATAACCGATAGCGGACTGTGCGCCGAGTAACAGCNNGGCGAGGATGCCGGAGCCGCAACCGTAATCGATCACGGTTTTTCCCTGCATATTTTGTGCATCCAGCCATTCAAGACACAGGGCCGTGGTGGGATGTGTGCCGGTGCCGAAAGCCAGGCCGGGGTCGAGACGCAGCACAACACTGCCATCGTCCGGCACCTCCGCCCAGCTGGGATAAATCCACAAGCGCTTGCCAAATGCCATGGGCTGGAAATGTTCAATCCACGCGCGTTCCCACACCTGGTCTTCCAGCGGCTCGAAACGCACAGGCGGCAGTCCGGTACCAAAAACAGCAGCGAGTTGTGCGCGCAACGTGTCTTCGGTGAATTCTTCTGTGAACAAGCCAACCAGCTGTACGTTGTCCCACAACGCTATTTCACCGGGACCTGGCTCGAACAGCGGCTGGTCTGCCGCATCGCGGTAGGTCACAGATGAAGCGCCGAGTGCAAGCAGCAAATCTTCATACTGTCCGGATTCCTGACGCGGAATATCGATAAAACACTGTAGCCAATTCATGCCAAAAACCTGTTCATGCCAAATATTCGTTCATGTTAGTACGTTGCCCGCAGGAAAACTGATAATGAATTCGGTACCCATGCCGTCTTTTACCGGGCTGATGACGTCGATATGGCCGCCGTGATCTTCAACAATGCTGTACACGAGTGCCAACCCCAATCCCGTGCCCTGCCCCGCAGGTTTGGTGGTGAAGAACGGTTCAAACACGCGATCAATATACTGTGGCGCAATGCCATAACCGTAGTCGCGAATGTGAATAACAATATGGCCGTTTTGTTGTTCTGCGCGAATGTCCACCGGGCTTTCCGGTGGGCTGGCATCACGCGCATTGCTGAAGAGATTGATAAACAGTTGCGTGAGCGTCTGCTCATTTCCCGACACCAGCGTGTCGGGCGCCATCATGTTGTTGTAGTGGATGCGCGGGCGGTCTTTTTGTAAAGACAACAGATGGATGGCTTCTTCAATGCATTCAAACAAATCTACCGGCAACTGTTTTCCATCACCGGCCTGGCCTGCATGTGCGAAGTGCACCAGTGATTCCACAATGCGGTTGATGCGGGCAGTCTGGCCGAGGATCTGCGCGGCCACTTCCTTCACGGCCGGTTGCTGGCTCTCGAATTTTAGATCCTGGGCCAGACAGGCGATGCCTGTCAGCGGGTTGCCAACTTCGTGCGCCACGCCAGCCGCCAGCCTGNNGCCGTTCGCTGTGCAGCAGCTCCTGTTCCAGCTGTTCGGTGTCGGTCAGGTCATCAATCATGATGATGTGGCCTTCTGCATCTGCCAGATCCCCTCCGCCCAATGTTGCCTTGTGCAGGCTGAGCCAGCGTTTGTTGCCGCGGATTTCAATGGTCTGTTTACGGACATGGGTGTGGGTATCCTGCAGGAAGTCGCCGATCAGGTGTCCCCAGGGAAAAGGCAGGCTGGCTACAGAGGAGCCCAGCACAGAATCGGTTGCCATGCCCGTGAGCTCGATCATCGCCCTGTTCCACAACAGCACCTCGCCATCATCGCCGAGGGAGCACACGGCCATGGGCAAGCTTTCCAGTGTCTGGCGGTGGTGGCGGCGCAACTTGTCCAGCTCGCCAGCCATCCCGGTCAGGTGGTGGCGATACTGGTTGATACGATTCTCGACAAAGTGCAGGTCTTCTTTCAGCGGCGCGTCAGCGGCTGTGTGGTACGGCACAGCGCGATCCATCAGGGCGTGCGCAACCGCTGCGCCCATCAGGCCAGACAGGTTGGCCTCCAGCCGGTCGCGCAATCGGCGCAGTGCGTAAGGGCGGGCGTCATCCAGCGTCTGCTCAATGTCAGTGAGTGCTCGCTGCAGCTCTTGCCTTGCAGTATCAGGGCCGAGCGCGGCATGCAGTCGTTCGCCGATTTCAGTGGCGCTGCGAACATCCAGTTCCAGCCGCAGGGGGCGAGCCACGTCGTCCATGGAACACTGCTCCGCCGCGCGCTGCTCCTCTGGCGAGGTGCGGGTCAGCCGCGACACGATGACAAACAAGGCAATGTTGGCGCTGATGGCCGCGGTCGCCAGCTGGCTCCAGTTCTCGATGCCCAGCCGCAGGGCCAGGTCAATGGCCGGTATTTCCAGCAAGCGCCAGCCGGTCAGCATGGGAAGCAGCAAGCCGCCGATCCAGATAGCCATGCCTGCGCACAGGCCTGCCACCAGTCCATGCCGGTTTGCCCGTGGGCCATACAACACGGCGAATACGCCAGGCAGGAACTGCAGGCTGCCGATGAATGACAGGAGAGCCAGATCAGTCAGTGTCTGCCCGTCTTGCAGGAGGCGATAGAACAGATAGCCCCCGGTGACGATGAGCGCCATCAACACGCGCCGCAGCCAGGTGATCAGCCCGTACAGGTCGATCATGCCGGCAATCGGGCGATACAGCGGCAGCAACCAGTGGTTGAGGCACATGGTGGAGAGCGCTACCGCCATGACCACCGTCGTTCCAATCGCAGCAGACAGGCCGCCGATATACGCCAGCGCGGTGAGACCGGTTTTGTCGGCTGCCAGTGGTACGCCCAGTGTGTAGTACTCCGGTGTCACGGCCGTGCCCCCGGCAAAGCCCGCCCACAGAATGGGCAACACAGGCAGGCTGAGCAATAGCAAGTACAGGGGGATGCCCCAACTGGCCTGCCGCAAGGTACGCAGCCGCGCATTTTCAGCAAACCCCATATGGAACATGTGTGGCAACGCGATGGCCGTGCTGAAGAACAACATCACCAGCATGTGTGAAGAGGTGTTTTCGACCGGGTGATACAGGGTTTCCAGCTGCTCCGGATGCAACGACAGCCATTTCTCCAGCCCGCGAAAACCGCCAAACACGTGGTACAGGGCAAAAAACCCNNTACAGGGCAAAAACCCCTACAGCCAGCAGCGCGACCATCTTGATCACGGATTCCACCGCCATTGCGGCGATCAACCCGCGGTGCCGTTCGCGTCCTGCCCCGAATACCGCCGCAAACAGCACGGCAGCGATACAGAAAATCACCGCCAGCTGGTCGTGCAGTACAAATAACGCAGCGCGACTGGTGCTAGGCTGGTAGCTGACAATCAGGGCGGTATCAGCGACAACCTGGATCTGCAATGCCAGTAGCGGCAAGGCGCAGAGCAGCATGCAGAAGGTAGCCAATACACCTGCGAACGGGCTGCGGAAACGGAATACCAGCAGATCGGCCAGTGAATGCAACTGGTAGGTGCGGGTGAGCCGGAACAGCGGCATCAGCATCAGCGGGGCGAACACAAACAGCCCACCGGCACCCATGTAGTAAGACAGCGCGCCGTAGCCGTACTGGTTGAAGAGATCGATGACACCGTAAAAGCTCCAGGCGCTGACAAACGTGCCGAGTGACAAGACCTGCACGAGCGGGTTGTCACTGAACCAGCGGGGAAGGTATTGCCGCTCAGCCAGCCAGGCGACCAGAAACAGCAGGCTGAAATAGGCGCCACTGGCGATCAGGACAGTCTGGTCGATGCTCAGGAGCCAGTGCATGGCGCGCTACAGCCCGTCTTCGTTATCGGGTGTGCGCGGCTGCAGCAGGAAAGTGGCTGCAACGATGCCGGCCCAGATGATGTAGGGGCGGAACCATGCGCCGCCAGGGTCGATCATCCAGCCAAACGCTGTCGGCGAAAATACATAGGCCGCGAGAATCAACAACATGATGGAGCGGGAGATATACACGCGGCTTTCCTGCAGCAGGGGTAGGGGGACAAGGTCGTGTGATGATACCAAAACAACCGGCAAGAGCTGCTAACATGCGCGTTTTCGCAACACTGCAAGGCTGATCCCGATGAACACTCCTG
>DDBK01000133.1 GCA_002333095.1 Cellvibrionales bacterium UBA2034 | reverse complement strand
AACGGCCGTCAGCCGGACGGCGACAGGGTTGCACGTACGCCGCATTCCAGCTTTCAGGCCCAATGGCACGCAAGAAAGTTGCCGGATGAAAAGTGCCGGCACCCACTTCCATATCCAGCGGCTGGAGAACAACGCAGCCCTGGCGCGCCCAGTATTGTTGCAGGGCGAGGATCANNAAGGCGGCTTTTTCGTCAACAGGTACAGCTATCAGATAGCTTGTACGTTGCTGGCTTGTGGGCCTTTCTGGCCTTGGGTCACTTCAAAGCTTACACGCTGGCCTTCAGCCAATGTTTTGAAGCCTGAGCCGCTGATGGCGCTGAAATGTACGAATACATCCTTGCCATTGTCTTGCTCGATGAAGCCGAAGCCTTTGCTTTCGTTGAACCACTTGACCTTGCCAGTTGCTTGGTTAGACATGTTATTACTCCCGGGTGTAACCCAGATAAATGGTAAATATCCGCGTAAACGGACGGTTTATCTGAAAATCCAGCACTTACTCGGGAAGAAACCAAGCGGTACTACTTAAAGGGCCTTCGGTATTTCTGGTGGTAACTGTAGCTTTTCAGTGCGATCAGTGTATGCACTTACCGGCAGATGTAAAGGGAAATTTTCATTACGGGCTTGACAGAAGGCTTGCGAGCTGTCACGGAATGTCTAGAATGCGCGAGTCCGGCAGCCCTGCCGGATCCTGTTAGTACTACAGGTCAACTAGTACAACAGGTCAACCCGCTGGAGGTGTGCCATGGGAAGCAAGACCCCATCCCTGAAACCGCGCAACCGCCATGCCATCAATCCACTGATGGGCAAGGGTGGTTGCCACGAAAAGTCGACCGGCGCCAAACGCGCTGCCAATAAACGTGCCGTCCGTTCGCAGCTGGCAAAACCGGCTGCGGACACTTTAGTGCCCGGCTAATCCGTTGGCGGTTACTGCTGATTCGCTACCGCGTCTTCGTCACCTTCCAGCTCTGACTCAATCCGGTAAATGTCGTCCAGCTGACCCTTGCCCGTCATGCAGACATTCAGGTCCTTCAATCCGCCATTGCGCAGGGAATAGATCCAGCCATGCACCGCCAACGGCTGGTCGCGATCCCAGGCATCCTGCACGATGCTCGTATGGCAAACGTTATTCACTTGTTCTACCACATTCAATTCACATAACAGGCTCAGGCGCTTTGCTTCATCGGAAATGGCTTCGAGTTTTTCACGGTGTTGTCGATAAATATCCTTGATATTCAGCAACCAGTTATCAATCAAACCCAGTTTCTGGTTGCCCATCGCAGCACGCACACCACCACAACCGTAATGGCCTACTACCATAATGTGTTTCACTTTCAGCACATCTACCGCGTATTGCAGCACCGACAAACAATTGACATCTGTATGAACAACAATATTGGCGACATTGCGGTGTACAAAAATTTCACCCGGCATCAATCCGACAATTTCGTTGGCCGGCACACGCGAATCGGAACAGCCGATCCACAGGTACTCCGGCGCCTGTTGTTCGGACAGTTTCTGGAAAAAATCCGGATGAATTTTTTTGATGGACTCTGCCCAATTCCTGTTATTTTCAAAGAGATTTGCCAATAATTTCACGCTTGCTTCTCCTGAACTAGCTGCAAAACCGCAGCGATGCGCTGCTCGCATAGCATTTCACTATCAGCTCGAACTGTAACATGCCCGACTTTACGCGCAGGTTTTTCGGATTTTCCATAAAAATGCACATGCGCCTGCGGAATATCCAGCAGTGCATGCAAGGCTGGCAATTTCCCTACCAGATTGACCATGGCTGGAAATCCAACGCAGGTTGTGCTGCCCAACGGCAGACCACAAACAGCGCGCAAATGGTTTTCAAATTGCGAGGTTTCAGATCCCTCTATTGTCCAGTGCCCTGAATTATGAACGCGCGGCGCAAATTCATTTGCCACCAACTCTCCATTAATTTCGAATAACTCAAGACACAATACACCGACATAATCCAGCTTCGCCAGCAGCTTTCTGGCAAACGTTTCAGCCTGCTCCTGCTTGGCATCCGCCGGCAGGGCACGCGATGTGAACAAGATGCCATTGCGATGTACATTTTCTGAAAGCGGATAAAAAACTGTTGTGCCATCTTTGCCACGCACCGCGATAATGGATACTTCGCGGGAAAAATTGACAAAACCTTCCAGGATCAACGGCATGCTACCGAGCGCCTGCCATGCTGTCGCAATATCCTTTTCATGGCGAATAACAAACTGGCCCTTGCCATCGTAACCAAAGCGGCGCGTTTTCAGGACAGCAGGCAAGCCGAGTTGCGCCACCGCTGAACGCAAATCCTGTTCTGAATCCACCGCTGCGTAAGGCGCTGTACGAATATCGAGTGTTGCAAACAACTGTTTTTCTGTCAGGCGATCCTGACTCACTTCCAGCGCAGCCAACGGCGGGTATACCGGCACCTTGGCCGCCAATGCAGTAAGCACCGGGCTGGGCACATTTTCAAATTCATAGGTGCAAACGTCGACGTCCCGCGCAAAGCGGGTTAGTGCCTGTTCGTCTTCATAGGGTGCGNNGGGTGCGCAAAGGTGTTGGCCTATCAACTGGGCGCAAGCCGAGGCCTCCGGCTCCCAGAACACCGGCTCTATTGCCAATGGCAACCCGGCCATACCCAGCATGCGGCCGAGCTGGCCGCCGCCCAGCACACCAATTTTCATGTGCCGGCTCGCGGATCGGGATTGGCCAGCACGGTGTCGGTCTGCCGCTGACGGTAGTTCTCATAGGCAGCGCGGTACTGCGGATACTGTACGCCCAGCATGGCACAGGCGAGCAGGGCAGCGTTGATGGCCCCGGCTTTGCCAATCGCCATGGTGCCAACTGGCACACCAGCAGGCATCTGCACGATGGATAGCAGCGAATCGACACCATTCAAGGTTTTTGACTGCACGGGCACACCGAGCACAGGCAACACCGTCTTCGAGGCAGCCATACCCGGTAAATGCGCGGCGCCGCCAGCACCAGCAATAATCACAGCCAGCCCACGGTCGGCGGCAGATGCTGCATAGGCAAAGAGTTTGTCGGGGGTGCGATGCGCCGAGACCACTTCCACTTCGTGCGCAATACCCAAAGCTTCCAGCGTTTCCGCTGCGTGCTGGAGAGTGTCCCAGTCACTGCTGGAACCCATGATGATACCAATCAGAGGTTTATTGCCTGGTGCATTCATCGCCTGTTACCGCGGCTGGAAAGCGATGCAGTTTACCGCAAGGCCAGACTTTCGTAACCACTGGTGTTGCCGCATTATATGGATACCCCTTTAAGGAGCGTGCTCATGCCACAGGAATCCTCACCACCCACATCGCCCGAGCATCAACCGCCCCAGTCCGACCGCCTGCTGCGGGACATTCTCCAGAGTGCGCAGGCCACCGAGCACCAGCTACAACGGCTGAACAGCCACAAACTGATTACCGCTTATAACTCGACTTCCCAGCTGTTGACCATCCAGTTCATGAAAGGCGCGGCATTCGGGCTTGGCAGCGTCATCGGCGCGACTGTTTTTGTATCGCTGATTATTTATCTGCTATCACAAGTGGCATTTTTGCCCATCATTGGTGAGTGGATAAAAATTATCCTGGAAGAAATCCATAAATAGATCAGAAAATCCGTTCCGTGATTTCCGGCTCTCCCAGCTGCTGCCACGCATTGTGACTCAAGGCAATAAACTGTCCTGCACCAATCTTGCGTAACGGCAACCATGCCTCTGGTGGCTCATCCAGAATATGGCCACGCTGACGATAAACAAAAACATACCCCGCCTGTTGCAGCGCAAGAATGTTGCGCCGGTTCCATCCCGTTTCAATATCAAAAATAATATCCGGCATAACAAAACCACATTGGCTTTCCAGCTGTGACTGATTCTCGACAATCCACTCGTAGCCCGTGCCAATGCCATTACGGGTTCGCGGCAACGCGGCAGCAATCTTGCAATCCGTGAGCATACGTTCCGTGATGCCATTGCGGTCAAAAAAATGGATGCGCTGCCCGAAATCTCCCGCCAGATAAAAAGGCACCATGCCCATTTGACCGGCCATAAAATAAACAGGTGTCGCATTTCCCGCGCCTGCGCGCGCGGCCAACAATGCGCTTACCAATGGTCTCGCATAGGCAAGGGTCGGGATATCGTGCAGGTGTTCACGCGCATGGCGCTCGAAAAATGAAAAATCGCCTGCGCGATCCATCGGGGTAAGTTGTGTGTTTTTCCACAAGGGAATCCCGTTGAAATCAACGGACGTACCACGCCACATGTACATAACATTGCCAACCACCACTAGCAGAAGCAGGCCATTCCTCAACATGACCGACGTGCATAAGCGTATTAATACCAGTGCCGCCAACACCATAGCCAACGGCGTGACAGGCACCCAGAAGCGACCCGCTGCCATCCAGTCTCCTCCACTGGCAATCACAAAGACGCTATAAGTAGCCAACAATACAACCAGCAACACCGTTAACGGTTCGCGCCACCGCAGCAACACCAGGCATACACCAGTCGCAACCAAAACCCCTGGCAACAGCACATACACATCCAGTACAGTCCCTTGCAGATACTGCAGCCCCTGCTGCAGGGAAACCAGTGACATTCCGCCGACTTTTGCGTTGACCGGCTGCGGCACCAGATCACCGAAATACCACCAGCGCCAGCTGGCTAATAATCCTGCACATATCACTTGTATGCATAACAGTTGTACCAACGCTTTCCATTTCCAGAGCGGGATGTTCAGTAACGCCCGCACCGGAAAAAGCGCCAGCACAAACACGCTCAACACCAGCGGCATTTCTGGTCTTGCCATTTGTACAGCCAGTGACAGCAGGAAAACTGCCGCGAAAAAGCGCTGCCCCTGCAACCAGGATTCCAGCGTGGTTAACAACATTACCAGCAACAGCGCGAGTAAAGGGCCTTCCATGCCGCTGAAAGACCAGTAGACAAAAAAAGGTGATGTCGCCAGCAATAGAATTGCTAACCCTGCCGATTGCGGGAGAATGCGCTGCGCCATCTTCCCCGTGACAAATAACGCAGCAATCGCCGCCAGTATTGTTGTCACATGACCCAGCGTCACCACAGCAATGCCACTGACAAGCTGCAGGAATGCCAGCAGCAGCACCTGCAGCAGTGCTGAACTTTGTTCTATTCTGTCAAAGTTGTAGTTAAGGATCTCTCCATCATTCGCCAATGATCTGGCCGCCCAGAAAGTAATATGGGCATCATCAACGCTGCCGGAAAAGCCGAGAAAACACCCGCCCAGCATTAGCAAAACGAGCGGCGCTAACCAGAATGCCTTTCCGTACATTGCTAGTGCTTCCGGCCAGATTTAAACAAGCGCTTTCTTATGATCAACCCAAAAAATGACCAGAATGTTTGCGCATTTTGATAAGCCCGGATCTGGGAGGCGCTTCGATTAAAATAATTGACGGGGATTTCAATTACACGGAGGCGCGCGTCAAGGCAGGCTATCATCATTTCAGCAGAAAACTCGGGGCCCCGTGACAGCAGCGAAGGCTCGATCGTTTCAAACGTACTGCGCCAGAACGCGCGGAAAGTACAGCCAGCATCGGTAAAACGCGCTTCCCGATCCCACCATAACAGTTCCATTAATTTTCCAAGCCCCGCATGTGCCAATCTCACCAGACCCCGCATGGTGGAGCCCTGTTCAATCAACTGGCGGGTAGTACGTGTACCGACAACCATATCTGCGTCACGCAGGTAGGAAAACAGTTTCTGCACATCGCGACTGGAAAATGAATAATCTGCCTCTGTCAGCACAATAATGTCTGCATTGGTACGACGCATCGCATACAAGAGCTTTTCGCCATATAAGGTGCAACCTGGTGGGCATGACATAACAGTCGCACCTGTTGCACTGATCCGGTCGGCTAGAAGACTCCCGGACGGCAGCACAACAATAATGTCGTCAAATACACCTGTTTCATGATAGCGCTCAAGCGTGAATACTATGCCTTCTTCATCGCCTTCCGCATACACCAACAGCGCTTTACGGCGCTGCTGGAAATGCAAATCCCGATCATGGTATCTGGCCAGCGCCAGCGAATCCCTGTCATTGATATTGACGTAGGTCCCAGTCAACTGGAAAAAATACCCTCGCTCTCCCGCCGCAAGCAGTAAGTCAAGAAAAGATACAAATTCAACATAAGCGGGAGTGGCAGAAAATGCTTTTTCCAGCCAGTCAAATACAGCAGGCGAGCAAATGAATGTGCCGCTTCCCATGATGTCATTCGGAGCATTCACAGGTTTTTCAATCAGATGCTTTAGCACACCTTCTTGCTGGAGCACTGCATAATTTTTCTGTATCAACCCTACATCATCAACGCGGAGACCGGCACAGGTAAATAATGCATCTCGCCAGTGAAAATCCAGCAACAACCGGTGGTTAGAACTGATATAACTCTCATCGCACAACATGATGCAGAAAAAACCGGATATCAGCTGGCGCGCCAATAGTATCGACCAGGCGAGGCCCTTCTCCAGATTATTGTTTTCAATAAAATGCAGCCGCACATTCAATCGATCCCCATCGCCAAGATGGTTCCGGATGCTGTCGCCAAGATGGCCGATGACAATGACAATGTCTGTGATCTGAAGATCATCACGCATAATCGAGATGATCCGCTCAATATTGGCAACGCCATTCACATCAAGCAGTGCTTTGTGGCGATTCTCGGTGTACGGAAATGCTCTCGTGCCTTTTCCTGCCGCAGGGATCAGACCCCATAGTTTATCTTCAGTGCCGTTTGTCACGGACATCCTCCTGCGGGCGGGGCACAAGCATTGGCAGCAATTGAATCCGGTAAAATAACAGCCAGTAAAAATATTTTACTGTTTCACTTATATGGGACATTTTGGATTTCCCCTTGTTGCGCGGTAAAAAATCCACAGGTATTTCATGAATATGATAACCGTGCGCCGAAAGTTTTGCTGCCATTTCCAACACCTGCTCGAAACCATTACGGGACAGGTTGATATCTTGCAGGCACTCCAACTTTAACGCCTTGCACCCCGTATAGAGATCTGTGATTTTCTGCTTGAATAGCAGGTTATACGCAGCAGAAATAATGCGGTTTCCCCACCATTTCAGGCGGGACATGCCTGCTTGCTGCGCCGTAAGTTTCCCGGATAACCGGCTTGCGTACACAACATCCTGCGCCCGCAGCGCATCGAGTAAAGCAGGGATGCATTCTGGCGGGTACTCACAGTCGGCATCGATAATCACGATCGTGTCTGTTTGCGCAGCAGCTATTCCACTGCGCAATGACGCACCATAACCCAGATTACTGGCGTGGCATACAAGCATGGCACCAGGAATACTTTTGATAAATTCCACACTTCCATCTGTTGATGCATTATCAACAAATATAAGGTGAAACGCTGAAAAATCCGGTAGCGCTTGCAGGCACGATAACAGCTGCGGCAAATTATCGCGCTCATTAAATACGGGAACGATAATGTCGGCCAGCGCTGTCATGGGCAGATTCAACTTTCCTGATCAGTATCAGAGATACGCAAGGACTGCATACCGGCACGCAAACGGTACAAATGGCCCTGCAAGCGCGGGCCTTTACGTTGCGCAACACCCACTGCCAATACATCGATCACAGCAAGATGGGCGATACGGGATGAAAGCGGTGTATAAATTTCAAATTCTTCATCTACATCAATGCAGATCGGAATAGTGGCTGCTTCCGCAATCGGCGTGCCTGAAGGCGCCATGCCAATCACAATCGCGTCCATATCCTTGACCAACTCAATGGTGTCCAGCAGCGAGCGCGTGCGTCCAGATTGCGATATAGCAACAACCACATCACCTTTCTGCAAAGAGAGCGCAGACATCTTCTGGATATGCGTATCAGAATATGCAGCAGAAGCCAGCTGCAACCGGAAAAACCGGTGCTGCGCATCCGCGGCAACAGCGGCAGATGCACCATGCCCGTAGAATTCTACGCGGTTGGCATTGGTCAGTGCTGTGATGGCCTTATGGATATTGCCGGGATTCAGGCTATCCCGTACTTTCAGCAAGGTGTCGATTGTCGAATCGAAAACCTTGCGGCTGAAGTCTGCAACTGAATCCGTGTCTGTGACTGCCACTTTTCCAAAACCGGGGTTAGATGCCAGCTCTTGCGCCAATGCGAGTTTGAAATCCTGGAAACCTTCGCAGCCCACAGCACGACAAAAACGTACAACCGTCGGCTCACTGACTTCGGCCTGCGCAGCCAGATCGACAATGCGCATATTGATCACATTGCCCAGATTGGCCAGTACATAATCTGCCACCTTGCGTTCAGATTTGCGCATCTGGTTGCCGGTGTCGCGTATCCGTTCTGTCAGTGTTACTGGTTTCATGCCAGGCTCAATCCTTCGTCTTTAGAGCTATCATAACCAGCATGCATCATTGCGCCAACCAATATATCCGGCGAATATCATGCACAAATTCAACCTGGATTTAACTCCCATATTGTCAACGTACAGCGCGCATCATTACAAATGTCGACCACTTTGCGATAGTGAATATCCAGAATCTGGTCAAGCGCTTCAAACGCGTAGGGCTCACCTGCAAACGATTTTTTTGCTGCTGTATGCGTATCAATAATATATCTGGGGGGTGTCTGCTGCATTTTCACGAGAAAGCGCTCACGCATGGCTTTTACCTGCGGGTTTATATCATTCACCAGCAACTGGCGATATGTCATGTAAGGCGTAGCCAATAATGCTTTTGATGTCAGCATGGCCCGCATTGCAGGCCCTCCTTCATCCAGCGGCTGCACAAGATCGCCGGGGCGCAAATGTGCTCGCAGGAAATCCGCTATCTCATCCGCCTGTTTTCGCTCTCTTTCGAACCCACTCTCTTGCCACTCATGCAGCGTCTCCTGCACGGTCAGATCATTCGGTGGTGGCAGCTGGCGGTTCATCAAATAAATGAATACCGTGAACGAAAATACCACTCCCCATTTTGCCTGCTTGTCCTGCTTTCTGGCAGGCAGCAGCAGCAAACTCGCACACAACACAGCAAAATAGCGAAAGGGCATCCAGTGATAGTTCCAGTATTTGTTGGCGAGTACTGGATAAATCCAGTACAGTAAAAATAGCATCAGTATCGCCACCACCCACTGACGCTGTCGACTATCCGGTTCTGTCTGGCTAAAACCTCTCGCAATACCCAGCCCTGCAATCAACACCCACGCCAACAATGCTGACAAGAGGTGACCTGATATATTGGCTGTTTGCCACACAAATCCTGAAGCCTTCAGGTTTTCCCCTCCAAGGTCAACCGGAATATTGCTATTAATCCATCCTTCAAGCCACGTGGCCTTCAAGATATGCCAGAGCGTTGTGCGAATACCGTCATCGCCCATGTAGACAGGCAAATATTCCGTCACCATCCCGGCGTATGCTGTGAATCCGCCGGCAGTGCTAACCCACAATATCGGCAGCCCTGCACCCAAAAAAATTCCGGCTAACCCTGTGCATACACTTTTTTGTCGCCAATATTGTTTCCCGGTTGGCATTTCCTCCGCCGGAAAGAGCAGTAAATAGGCTATAACTGGCAACCCTATGACAAGATGTGGCTTCATGGATGCGGCTATGCCAAACAGGAACCCAGCTCCTGCACCCCTCCAGAGGACAGGCACGCTGTCATACCGCACCAAAAGCAGCGCCAAAGCGACCGGTAAGATGCCAACATAATCGCGCTGCAAGGTCATTGCTCCACCCAGACACAAATACACTGCCGCGAAAGCAATCGCGCCAACCCATGCCACCGATTGACTGAATACGCGCAATATCAGCCAGGTGATCAGCATCAATATCGCCAACCAGAAAAAATCAAACAGATGAAATGCATTATCCCCGTAACCCAGAAAATGCCCGATTGCCATATGAAACAGGAGTGAGCCGGGAAATGCTGTTTCAAACACATCCTTGTATGGGATATAGCCCTGCGTATCAATTAGCCAGGCGGCGTAATGCAACAGACTGACTTCTTCCAGCATGGGCGTCAGCCAAGCAAAACATGCACGGTAAAAACCTTCCAGCGCTAACCACACACACACAGCTGCACAGGGAAACCAACAATAAAATTCTGGTAAAAAACCTTCCTTACGCTGCATGCAGTCGGTCAACCAGTTTATGATGCAATCCGCCAAACCCTCCATTGCTCATAATCAGAATATGCACAGGGCCCGTAATGGCAGCCAACTCTTTCGCTATATCATCAATAACATTGACCACCCTTGCTGGCGCAACACACTGCGCTGCAACATCATCCAATGCCCAGTCAACGTTAGGCGGCTGGTAGAAAATTACTTCGTCAGCTGCCGCCAGTGCCGGTGCAATCTGTTCGCGGAACACGCCCATGCGCATGGTGTTAGAGCGCGGCTCCAGTACAGCAATGATCTTTTCGTTGCCTACTTTTTTTCGCAACCCAAGCAATGTGGTTTCAATCGCTGTCGGGTGGTGGGCAAAATCATCATAAACCCGCACACCGTTTACATCAC
>DDBK01000113.1 GCA_002333095.1 Cellvibrionales bacterium UBA2034 | reverse complement strand
CGACCACTTGACCCCCAGTCAATTTTTTTGACGTCCAGAGGCGTCTGAAGCCGTCCAGCGCCGTCCAACAAAAATCATTAACTATATGTTTTTTATCATTTATTTAGAATTTCATTGTCCAGCCAGATCCGATGAGATACGCTGTAAGCCTGCAGCAAACGGTGACCAAACGGTGACCAGCTTTTTTTGCGGAGTTTACGATGAGCATGATAACAGACCGCCAACTCACGCCTAAAGTGGACAAGCCGGTATGGCTTNNGCTTGTTGAGGATGCCCCCAAAGGCCATGGTCGCTTCATGGCGCGCCTGAGACCCACCGGCGAATGCCTGTTCTACTTTCGCTACACAGATATGCACGGCAAGCGACAGTTCCTTCCTCTCGGCGCTTATGAACCGCGCGGCGTCACAGGCATAACATTGAAACAGGCCAGGCAACGCGCTAGTGATCTGTCGAGACTTTATCTCGCAGGCAACACCAATTTACAGGAATACATAAAAGCGGAAGATGCAGCGAAGATCGCAGCCCGTGACGCAGAAACTGCAAAACACCGTGCAGAAATCGCCGCCGCACAAGCCGAAGCCTCTCGCCTCGCCTCTCGCACTACTGTTTACAATCTTTTTGATGCATGGGCGAGAATAGATTTAATGCGTCACAAGGATGGCGGCGCTGAAGTCCGCCGATTCTTTAACAAGGATGTGCTGCCGATTATCGGCAACTTCTACGTCGAAGATATACGCGTTGCGCATATCAATCTCGTGTTAGATCCCATCACCCAGCGCGGCTCTAACCGTATGGCCAAGCTCGCCCTTACCTACCTGCGCCAGATGTTCGGCTTTGCGCTCGACCGTGAATTGGTCCAGCAAGACCCCACTGCTCGACTGCGCAAATCCAAAGTAGGCGGCAAAGATACCGAGAGAGACAGGGTCCTGAGTGAGACTGAGATTTCCCAGCTCTACCATTTGGTGCCGGCTGCCGGCCTGCAAGCAGCCTCTCAGGCGGCAATCTGGATTTGCCTGGGCACCTGCTGCNNCTGCCGTATTGGTGAACTGCTGGCTGCCCGCTGGGACCACATCGATCTGAAGAGAAAGACCTGGTACATCCCCGCAGAACACAGCAAGAACGGCAAAGCCCACACCATTTATCTGTCGGGATTTGTGGTTGGTCAGTTCAAGCGCCTCCACGCTATCAACGGAGAATCACTCTGGTGCTACCCCAACAACACGAACACCGGGGCTGTGGATCCCAAAACCCTCACCAAGCAAGTNNCCTGGTCGCGCACCTATGGCAAACCGGACAAGCCTCTGCCATGCATTGGAGCTCTCTGGCGGACGGTGGACTCTGCACGACTTGCGACGCACGGGCGCCACGATGATGGTTGCCATGCGTGTCATACCCGAAGTGGCGGAACGCTGCCTGAACCATACGGAGCAAAACCGCATCAAGCGCACTTACCAGCATCATGGTTATGCAGAAGAGATGCGCGAGGCTTGGGATTTATTGGGGAATCGGCTGGAGCTGCTGACCACTAAAAGCGGCGCGAACGTAGTGACGCTTAAACAGCGGCTCGATCAGCCATAAAAAACCGATAAAACCGAAAACCGACAATCAGGCTTAAGGCTGTCGCATGGATAAGCACACGATCAATGCAGTATTGCGAAAGTATTTCCGCTTATCGTGGCGCGGCCATCACGGCGCGCCGCATTGGGCCAGAGTTTGTATAAACGCAAAAATTCTCGCCCAAAAGGAAGGCGCCAATACCAAAGTGGCTCATTACTTCGGCCTCTTCCATGACATGGCGCGCGCGAGTGAATACACGGATGATGGGCACGGTTTGCGCTCAGCAACCTTATTGAAAAGTTTGGGTGGTGCGGATTTTCTTAAGCTGACTGATGATGAGTTCGCTGAGCTGTGTGATGCCATGGCGCTGCACAGCGATCATCAACCAACCGGTACTATTACCCAGAAAGTATGTTGGGATGCTGACAGACTGGACTTGTGGCGCATCGGCATCATGCCTGATCCCGATCGATTGTTTACTGAGTCAGCTAGACAATTGCACTTTGAGCGACTGTGTAATGGGTACTACTGAATGACCATGCCTGCTGATTACTTCGATACCCGCTTCCGTTTGGAAACGCCAGTTCTGCATTGGCCAAATGAATTTGTGATTGTGTCGGCATACCACACCACCGGNNCGCATTACCGGCTACCTTATTATATTCGTTACAGTCTGGAGGCAGCGGCATGAGATTCCTTGAAGATGAGTTAGTCGGCGGAGCACTAATCGCAGGAATTATTCCCGAATGGGAATGGTCGCATAACGGTGGATCCTATTACACCCACAAGGACTTCCTATGGATGCACTGGGAAATTCAGGAGAAAAGCCCCAATGAAATCAGGTTCCATGTTGAAAGCCCGACAGAACAGATTGACCCGGCACTCAACGGTATCAAAGAAGACATTGTGAATGAAGTATTGAGCACCCAGACACTGAATAAAATTGAATCCGCTGGATTTACCATCCAGAAAGGAAGACGTGTTTCTCAAAAATGCGTCAGGGGTTTTAAAAGCACCGAACCATTTCGAGTATTGCTGCGTGAAGACCAGGCAAAGAGCAGCATGAAAGAAAATTTGCTATTCGTTCACGAAAAAGCCGGAGCCGTATTACAAGAAATCATTGACAGGTATTTGGACAGGATCAAGGAGAGATTCACATAGACGGCCATGACATTCATGGCGTTCATGCCCCCCTTTCTTGCGTATATTCAACTTCCGTCACATCGGCTGGACTCATCAAGCCTTTGATCAAGCTCTTGACCACATTTTATGGACAGGGCCTTAAGCGACTTGTTCTGCCAGAAATACTGCCCGGCTGATATAGGCCAGAGTAGCAATGCCCTACTTCACTTAAGTACTCAATACGCCATAATCTGACCTGAATTCGCGGCATACCCCAAGGAGACACCAGTGCCATTCACGCCATTACATATGGGGCCTGGAATTACCGTCAAAGCTGTTATGCAGCGCAGGTTTTCCCTGATGGTATTTGGCTGGTCGCAAATTGTTATCGATCTTCAGCCGCTCTTTGTAATGGTGACAGGCAAGGGAGAGCTGCATGGCTTTTCACACACCTATGTGGGGGCAACCCTCATCGGGTTGTTTTGCGCGCTGTCAGGCAAATATCTTGGGGAGCTCGGGCTTCGAATTCTTGGCGAGCCAAGACATTTGCCGATCAGCTGGCCAGTTTCCTTCGCCAGCGCCTATATCGGCACTTACNNCTCATGTGGCCATAGACAGCATCATGCATGCTGACATTCAGCCACTAGCACCCTTTACCGAAGATAGCGTTTTGCATGGCATTATCAGCATCGAGGCACTGCACTTAGTGTGTGTTAGCAGCGCAGTGATTGGCGGCTTGGTTTACTATGTTGTCGAACGCACATACAAAAAGACATAGCAAATAATAAAAGCGGTATGGATGGCAAACCATGAGCCCTAGTGAAACAATCCGTGCTCTGATGGTCGAATACACACGACCATGGAAGCTGCTAGCTTTGTGCATTGGTTTGACGCTACTCATTGTGGGGTCGTTCTATTATCAAGCGCCCGATTGGGACATTCCCATCAGCTTCATCATGGCAGGGTTTGCCTATCTGACAGCCCCCTGGAGCATGCGCGTAATCCTGGAGCGCCGCTGGAAATACTTTCCACTGATGTTGTTCTGGACGTGGTTCACGGTTGATGGGTGCTACTGGATCTATTGGCATTTCAAAGACCCCGTTGCCTTGCAGCTGATGCGCGATGTGAACTTCCCGGCATCCCTGTCGCTGTATGGGATGTGTGGATTGGTCTGGTACTATCAGGGCAGTTTGAAAGCGTTTCTTGCTGAGGCAAAGGAAATATCAAGAATATGGCAATAGGTTCGGCTCCAAACATCTTGCTCATTGAAGACGATGAAGATATCGCAGCGACTATTATTTACGCGCTGGAGCGCGAGCACTATTCCGTTGACCATTGCACAACAGGCATTGCAGCAGAACAGTCGTGGAACGAGAACCCTGTGGACGTGGCGATACTGGATGTTGGTCTGCCAGACCAGACGGGCTTTGAGCTGTGCCGAAAACTGAAAGCGGTACACCCTGATCGACCGGTTATGTTTCTAACTGCACNNGAGGATTATTTGTGCAAGCCATTCAGCCCGAGAGAGCTCGTTCTGCGGATTAAAACCATACTACGCAGGAATGCTCCCCAACAAACGCCAGTATCCCATGCCCTGTTGCGGCACGATGCCGAAAAAATGCAGATCCTGTTTCACGATAAAAACCTGCTGCTGACCAAATCAGAATACTTACTGCTTGGCGCACTACTCAAGCAGCCCGGGCGCGTGTTCACCCGCGATAACTTGCTCGATATTCTTGGCGACACATCGGGCAATAGCAGTGACCGTGCGATTGATACGCACATCAAGGAACTGCGCACCAAACTTCGCGCTATCGATAGCAGTCGTGAATTTATCATCACGCATCGTGGCCTGGGCTACAGCCTGGCTGACAATGGCGCTGCGACATGAAACTGGGCCTCAGGGTTTTTCTCGGCTATTTCTTCGCATTGGGTTTGACAGCATGGCTGTCGTTTACCTGGATGGAGCGCGAGCTGCGGCCATTGGTCCGACAAGCCAGCGAAGAAGCACTGATAGAAACCGCTTACGCGTTGGCTGCCGCCGTGCAACCCAGCATGACAGATGCCGGCATTCCTGATGCAGCACAAATGCAGACGCTGAAAGAGCTGGCCAATACACGCCTGCAAGCCAACATATGGGGCATCCCCAAGCAACAGTTAAATATGCGCCTGTACATAACCGACAAAAATGGCGTAGTGACATTTGATAGTCAGGACAGCGATACCGGGAAAGACTTTTCAAAGTGGAACGATGTTTACTTGACGCTTCGAGGCCAATACGGCGCTCGCTCCACACGCGCCGATCCTGACAAAGAAGTCACAGCCGTTATGCATGTAGCCGCACCCATCATGCGGGGTGACAAGCTCATCGGTGTGCTGACAGTCGCTATGCCTAGCCACAGTACACAAGCCTATCTTCAGCAGGCCAAAGAGCATCTGCATTTCTATGGCATTTTTATCATTCTGGCATCACTGCTTCTCGGTGCAGGATTTACATGGTGGCTGATTGTCAGTTTGCGACGCATTGGCAACTATGCCGAACATGCCGCTGACAGGAATGCCCCTCTACCCAAATTTGCCAAAGGCACGGAGCTGGAGAAGCTGACATCAGCCATCGATACCATGCGCAATGAGTTGGAAGGCCACCATTATCTGGAAAATTATATTCACCACCTGACGCATGAATTAAAAAGCCCTCTTTCCGCGATCCGTGCCAGTAATGAATTGCTGGCGGACAACGCCATGCCTGAACAGCAACGCATCAAGTTTGTGGCCAATGTTGACACGCAATGTGAACACCTGCAGATACTGGCCG
>DDBK01000110.1 GCA_002333095.1 Cellvibrionales bacterium UBA2034 | reverse complement strand
AATTACTGGTTGCGCAGGGTGGTTTTCATGGCATTGGCAATGCTCGCTTCAAGTCCAGCGTGAACCGTGCGCCCCGCCAGACCAAGCCTGGCCAGCCGGGCGAATCGCGCAACCTGCGCCTTGAATTGAAAGTGCTGGCGGATGTTGGTTTGCTAGGTCTGCCCAATGCAGGCAAATCTACCCTGATCCATGCTATTTCATNNTGGCTGATTATCCATTTACCACACTGGTACCCAATCTGGGTGTGGTCAGTGTGAGCAAGATGCGCAGTTTTGTAGTGGCGGACATTCCTGGCCTGATTCCCGGTGCGGCACAAGGGGCAGGTTTAGGTATCCGTTTTCTCAAGCATCTGACGCGTACAAAGCTGCTGTTGCATCTGGTGGATGTCATGCCGCCGGATGGTTCTGACCCGGTTGAAAACGTGCGCGCCATCGAAGAAGAGTTGAAGGCGTTCAGTCCGACACTGGCGGCACGTCCGCGCTGGTTGATACTGAACAAACTGGATCTGATCCCCGAAGATGAGCGTGCTGATTTTTGCAAGAAATTATACAAGCGCCTGAAAATCACGAAGAAAATTCCGCACTTTGCAATCATCGCGGCCAGCGGTGAAGGTACACAGCCGTTGTGTGAAGCCATCATGACGCATATTGAAGAAGACCGTGCGGCACAACTGGAAAATCCGGAGCTGGCAAAACGCGAACTGGATATCCAGAAAGCAATGCAGGCAGAAGCGCGTGATGCGATTGCTGAACTGGCAGAAGCGCGCCAGCGTGCGCGTGCCGCGAAGAAAGAAAATGATGACGATGATTGGGATGAAGACTGGGATGATGGTGAGGTGGAAGTGCATTATGTCCAGTGAAAAAGCCGGAAAGGTCTGATATGGCAAGAGCAGAAATACAGGAAGCCAAGCGCTGGGTTATCAAGATCGGCAGTGCAGTATTGACGGATGATGGCCGTGGCCTTGATCGTGCCAGTATCCAGCATTGGGTTGAGCAGATTGTTGAATTGCGCCAGCGCGGGATCGAAATTGTGCTGGTGTCATCTGGTGCTGTTGCAGAAGGGATGAGTCGGCTAGGTTGGAAAAATCGTCCTGAAGCTTTGCATGAATTGCAGGCTGCAGCAGCTATAGGCCAGATGGGTCTTGTGCAGGCGTATGAATCCTGTTTCCAGCAATACGGTATACACACCGCGCAAATTTTATTGGATCACGATGATTTGTCCAATCGTGAGCGTTACCTCAATGCTCGCAGCACAATGCAGACACTGATTGAGCTGGGTGCAATTTCAGTGGTTAACGAAAACGACACTGTAGTCACAGATGAAATCCGTTTTGGTGACAATGACACGCTGGCGGCGCTGGTTGCGAACCTTGTTGAGGCAGACTTGCTGATTATCCTGACTGACCAGGACGGTTTGTTTGATAAAGATCCCCGAACCAGCGCTGATGCAACGTTGATTTCCCGCACGCAGGCCAGTGACGNNACGAAAGTGCGTGCAGCGAAATTGGCAGCACGTTCAGGGTGCCACACAGTCATTGCCAGTGGTCGCCGGCAATCACTGCTACGTACCTTGCATGAAGAATCAACACCTGCCACTTTACTGGTAGCAGATGAAAAACCGATGGCTGCACGCAAGCGCTGGTTGGCAGGCCAACTCCAGATGCGTGGCAAACTTGTGCTGGACAGCGGAGCAGTATCCGTATTGCGAAGTAAAGGAAAGAGCCTTCTGCCTGTTGGTGTGAAAGACATGCAGGGCGAATTCCAGCGCGGTGATATGGTGGTTTGTCTGGATGAGAAGGGCGTTGAGATTGCGCGTGGGCTGATCAATTACAGCGCAGAGGAAACCAGAAAAATCATGGGAAGCCCCACCAGTGAAATTGCGGGAATCCTTGGCTATCTCAGTGCTGAAGAATTGATCCATCGCGATAATCTGGTCCTGGTCTGAGTCGTGTATTGCAGGAGCAAGTATTCAGCATGAAATCGATTATTCTCTGGATTCTTGTTGCCCTGCTTGGTGCGTTTGCATTTGCCACACTGGCTTTATCGCAAGGCGAAACAGTCAATGCGTTATGGCTGATAGTTGCTGCTGTGTCGACGTATGCGATCGCATACCGTTTCTATTCAAAATTTATTGCCGAAAGGGTAATGGAGTTGAATGATCGTCGGCTCACGCCGGCAGAGCGACATAATGACGGGCTTGATTATGTACCAACGCACAAATGGGTGTTGTTTGGCCATCACTTCGCAGCGATAGCAGGCGCAGGACCTCTGGTAGGACCTGTGTTGGCCGCACAGATGGGATATCTGCCAGGCACACTGTGGATCCTGGTGGGCGTGGTGCTGGCGGGNNATGCTCGGCATTCTGGCCATTGTCATTATTCTCCTCGCTGTACTGGGCATGGTGGTGGTGAAAGCGTTGATTGGAAGCCCGTGGGGTGTATTTACACTGCTGGCGACCGTGCCTATCGCAATATTGATGGGTGTGTATACGCGCTGGTGGCGGCCGGGAAAAGTGGGCGAAGTGTCTGTGCTCGGTTTTATTTTGCTGATGTTGTCGTTGTATTACGGCAGCGCTATTGCCCAACACCCGGATTGGGGTCAATGGTTAAATCTGAAGGCAGAAACGTTAGCTATCGGCTTGATCGTCTATGGTTTTATTGCAGCAGTGTTGCCAGTGTGGTTGCTGTTAGCGCCGCGCGATTATTTGTCCACATTTTTGAAGATTGGCACCATTCTGGCGTTGGCAATCGGCATTGTTCTGGTAGCCCCGCCCTTGAAAATGTTTGCTATTACCCGTTTTGTTGATGGCACTGGCCCGGTATTCTCAGGCTCACTCTTCCCGTTTCTTTTTATCACCATTGCATGCGGTTCGGTCAGTGGTTTTCATGCGTTAGTTGCATCAGGCACCACGCCAAAAATGCTGGAAATGGAGTCGCATATCAGGACGATTGGTTATGGTGCCATGTTGATGGAGTCATTTGTAGCAGTGATGGCATTGATTGCTGCCTGCGTGCTGGAGCCCGGTATTTATTTTGCGCTTAACAGCCCTGCATCGGTTATTGGAAAAACTGTAGAAGAAGCATCACAAGTGATCAGTACCTGGGGGTTTCTGGTTACCCCGGACATGCTCTCGCAGATTGCAAAGGATGTTGGCGAAGCATCAATTCTTTCGCGTACCGGTGGTGCGCCGACGTTTGCTGTTGGAATGGCAAAAATCCTTGCGGATATGATTGGTGGCAGCAGCATGATGGCGTTCTGGTATCACTTTGCCATTCTGTTTGAAGCATTGTTTATCCTGACTACACTCGACGCAGGCACCCGTGTCTGCCGTTTCCTGATACAGGATTTACTGGGTACTGTAGTTCCAGCCTTGGGAGATACGCGCTCCTGGACAGCCAATATCTTGGCAACAGGGTTGGCAGTCAGTGCGTGGGGCTGGTTCTTGTATC
>DDBK01000192.1:4349-4582 GCA_002333095.1 Cellvibrionales bacterium UBA2034 | reverse complement strand
CAAAAAGCATTGTCATGGCGATCCCGGATTCGCAACAACTCCGGACCATATTGCTCCCAACGCTTCGACTCCTGCCATAACTCAGCGGGCTGCACGACTGGCATCAAGACTTCCTGCGCACCACTGCGGTCCATCTCCTCCCGCACAATACGCTCTACCTTGCGCAATACACGCAGCCCCAATGGCAGCCAGCTGTACAGCCCTGATGCCAGTTTGCGGATCATGCCTGCACG
>DDBK01000192.1:0-4233 GCA_002333095.1 Cellvibrionales bacterium UBA2034 | reverse complement strand
ACTTCTTCGCCAGTAAACGGGTTAATCCCTTTACGGGCTTTCTTCGCTGGCTTCTTGATTGCATTGATTTTCAGGATGCCAGGCAACACGAACTCACCAGGACCTTTAGGTGACAGGTGACGGGCAATAATGTCTTCCAGGTGCTCCAGCATCTTGCCGACTTCTTTACGGGCTACGGACGTGATGTCTGCAATTTCCTGCACGATCTGGCTTTTGCTGTAACGGGATTTCACCGGGCCTGATGGCTTGGCAACTGCTTTAGGGGCTACAACTTTCTTGGCAGCAGGTTTTGCAGCTTTTTTAGGAGCGGCTTTCTTTGCTGCTGGCTTGGCGGCAACTTTCTTTGCTGCTGGCTTGGCGGCTTTTTTAGGAGCAGCTTTCTTTGCTGCAGGTTTCGCAGCGGCTTTTTTTGCAGGGGCTTTTTTGGCGGCCATTTTCAGTTCCTTTCAACCTAGGTTGATGTCTGTGATGTTGATGGATGTTTCACTCATTCGGATTTTTATACTGTGATCCGTTTACCGCAAACACCTTGAAATCACGACAGGCATTAACGATGGCTGGTATATATATAAGATTAACCATAGCGCCGCAAGGTTTTAAATGGTGTTTTTGCTAAAAAACCCTTAAAAAATGGCATTTCTCCTGCTTTCTTGCTCTGAAACAGCATTTTTAGCGTGTTTTCTGGTCTGGCACTGACTCAAACCGAAAGTAGAAATCTGTTTATCCTGCGGGAAAACCCGTCATGGCACCGTACTTTCTTGGGTATAATTGCCCGCCCTGCATTAGCTTGTGGATGATTGCATGCCTATTTATGAATACCAGTGCGCTGCCTGTGGTCACGCCCTGGAAACCATCCAGAAATTCAGTGATGCGCCGCTGACAGACTGCCCTGCCTGCCATAAGGCCGAACTGAAAAAACTGCTGTCCGCGCCCGCGTTTCGCCTGAATGGCGCTGGCTGGTATGAGACCGACTTCAAGACTGGCAAAAAGAAAAACCTGGCAGGGGAAAGCACAACCAGCACAACTGACGCCGCACCCACTGTAGCGAGCGCACCCACAGCCAATCCATCACCCACCGCCTGACACACTGAATTTCACCGGAGAGTTTCCATCATGCGTAGCCATTACTGCGGCGACATCAACAAGAGCCACGTCGGCCAGACCATTACCCTGTGCGGTTGGGCTGACCGTCGGCGGGATCATGGCGGCGTTATTTTTGTGGATCTGCGTGACCGTGCCGGCATCGTGCAAATTGTGTTTGACCCGGACGCAGGCGAATACTTCCAGATGGCAGATCGCGTGCGCGGTGAATATGTACTGAAAGTCACCGGCAAAGTGCGTGAGCGCTCCTCCAACACCATCAACCCGAATATGGCCACGGGAGAAATCGAAATCTATGCTACTGCGCTGGATATCCTGAATAGCGCTGAAACACCGCCATTCCAGCTCGACAACTATTCGCAAGTCGGCGAAGAAGTCCGCCTGCGCTACCGCTATCTGGACTTGCGCCGCCCTGACATGGCTCACAACCTGCAGTTCCGTTCGAAAGTCTCCACCATCGTGCGCCGCAGTCTTGAACAACAGGGCTTTCTCGATATCGAAACACCCATCCTGACCCGTGCTACACCGGAAGGGGCGCGCGATTATCTGGTTCCCAGCCGCACACATGAAGGCAAGTTCTTTGCACTGCCACAATCACCCCAGCTGTTCAAACAGCTCCTGATGGTGGCCGGCATGGATCGCTATTACCAGATTGCAAAATGTTTCCGTGATGAAGATTTACGTGCTGACCGTCAACCCGAATTTACCCNNATACGGCAGCGATAAACCCGACATGCGCATTCCGCTGGAGCTGGTTGAAGTCGCCGACTTGATGACCAGCGTCGAGTTCAAGGTCTTTTCTGGCCCGGCCACGGATCCAGGCAGCCGTGTTGCCGCCATCAAAGTGCCGGGGGGCGGTGAAAAACTGACACGCAAGCAGATCGACGAATACGGTAATTTTGTTGCGATCTACGGCGCTAAAGGGTTGGCATGGATCAAGGTCAACGACAAAGCCGATCTGGAAAATGGCCTGCAATCGCCTATCGTGAAATTCCTGCCGGTTGATGTGCGGCAAGCGCTGCTGGATCGCCTGCAAGCAGAAAACGGCGACGTGATTTTCTTCGGTGCCGATAAAACAAAAATCGTCTGCGATGCATTGGGTGCACTGCGTTGCAAACTGGGTGCCGACCTCCAGCTTTATACCTGCCAGTGGGCGCCGCTATGGGTGGTGGACTTCCCGATGTTCGAGAAGGATGACAACAGGCTGGCGGCACTACACCATCCTTTTACACAACCTTCGTGCAGCACCGGGCAATTGCAGGCGGATCCTGCCAATGCCTTGTCACGCGCTTATGACATGGTATTAAACGGCACAGAGCTGGGTGGTGGATCTATCCGTATCCACGATCAGGACATGCAACAAGCCGTGTTCCAGATTCTCGGTATCAGCGAAGAAGAACAGCGTGAAAAGTTTGGCTTCCTGCTCGACGCGTTGAAGTATGGATGCCCACCACACGGCGGTCTGGCATTCGGCCTTGATCGGCTGATCATGTTGATGCTGGGTGCGCAGTCCATCCGTGAAGTAATTGCTTTCCCCAAAACGCAGACAGCCGCCTGCGTCATGACCGATGCACCGGGTTTCGTCGAGAACCAGCAGCTGCGCGATCTGCATATCCGGTTGCGCGAGCCGTCCAAAGCTGAAAGCACACCCAAGGCCGAATGACCATTATTCTCGGCATTGATCCCGGATCACGTCGCACAGGTTTCGGCGTGATCCAGCAAAATGGATCAAAAGCCGGGTATATCAGCAGCGGCGTGATACGCATCCCGGACACTGCGTTGCCGGAACGGCTCAAAGTGATTTTTGATGGCATTGGCGAAATCATTGCCCGGTATCATCCGGAAGAAATGGCGATCGAGAATGTATTCATGGCCAAGAGCGCAGGTTCTGCACTCAAGCTGGGGCAAGCACGCGGCGCGGCTATTGTTGCTGCCGTGAATTGCCATTTGCCGGTATTTGAATATGAAGCACGCAAGGTCAAACAGTCCGTCGTCGGCACAGGTGCTGCAACAAAAGTGCAGGTGCAACACATGGTAAAAACCCTGCTCAACTTGCCCGGCGAGCCTCAGGAAGATGCCGCCGATGCACTGGCAATAGCGCTTTGTCATGCCCACACCCAGAAGTCCCTTATCAATATCGCAAGCGCCGGCAAATTTCGCCGTGGCCGAATGCGCTAGCAGCGCAAGGAGTTCCCAGAATGATCGGATCACTGCGCGGCACGCTACTCGAAAAGCATCCCCCATTACTGCTGATTGATGTACAGGGTGTGGGGTATGAAGTCCATGCACCCATGACCAGCTTCTACCAACTCCCGCCTGTTGGCAGCGATGTATTGCTCCACACTCACTTTGTTGTACGGGATGATGCCCAGTTGTTGTTCGGGTTTGTCGACAAACAAACACGCGAGCTGTTTCGTGAGCTGATACGGGTCAATGGTCTGGGGCCCAAAATGGCACTGGCAATATTGTCTGCCTTGGACACTGACGAACTGATTCAGTGTGTGCAACAGAGCAACCTGAATACGCTGGTGCGCGTACCCGGAATCGGGCGCAAGACCGCCGAACGCCTGCTGGTCGAACTGCGGGACCGTGTCGACCACTGGTCCGGTGGCAATAAAAACACGCTGTCCGAAACCAGGACAACGCCTGCAAACAGCCTCTACCAGACCCCTTCAGTACGGCAAGATGCAGAAAGTGCGTTAATTGCACTCGGCTATAAACCCCAGGAAGCAGAAAAAGCCATACAGGGCGTTCTGAAAGAACATGAGGCAGGGAGTAGTGAGGAGCTGATTCGCCTGGCACTCAAACGCATGTTGTCACGATAGGCTCGGGCAGGCTTTAACTTTCATGAGCCTGCGCGTATCATCAAGACGCAGGTAATACATTTTTTGTTCGAAGAGGCAACCCAATGATAAAACGCCCCATGATAATCGCGAGCATTGCCCTCACACTGATGGCTGGCAATGTAATGGCCAAGGAATACTTCAAATGGGTAGATGACAAGGGTGTCACCCGCTATGCCGAGCAGCCCCCGGCTGGCGTTCAGGCAGAAAAAGTGAACACATACGCTGGCAGCAGCAGCAACTATGATCCGAATGCTGCCGCAGCTGAAACCGAAGAAGCACGCAAAGA
>DDBK01000139.1 GCA_002333095.1 Cellvibrionales bacterium UBA2034 | reverse complement strand
ACTGGGCAATAATGTGACACCAGACTCATACGGGTGCTGGATTGTCGCGTAACAGGCATGCCCCCGTGTGCGAGGTTAGCGTGCCAAAGCAATACATCACCTTTTTTCGCACTAAATGTTTGCACCTGAATATTTTTTGCTACCGCCTGGCCATCCAGAAATTCACTGTAACGACGGTGTATGCCTTTGCCATCCCTTTTCGGTTCCCAATACATATGCTCGCCATCAAAAAGAAATACAGGATCTTTGTGACTGCCCGGGTAATACATCAGCTCGCCACTGCCCGGCTCGATATCTTCAAGGGCAATCCAGCTTGCCGCCAGCGTTGCTGGCCTGTCGATAACAACAAACGCTGTGTCCTTGTGCATTGATTGTTCTGATCCCCACGTAAACACCATACTCTGGAATACCAGCGGCGGTTCCTGGAAAATCAATTGCAACATACGGTGTAACAACGCGCTGAACACCATATTCCTGCACGTTTCATTGTGGACATAAAAATCATAAAGGCGACTTTTATGAGGTAACACAGCACTGTCCGGGTGGATAACAGCGCCCTTGCCAAGCTTGAGCACATATTTCTCACCTTCGAGCCAGATACGCGACAGGTCATCTAGTAATGTATCAATTTGTTGTTCGTCTACGGCCTTGGACAATACCAGATAACCATGTTGGCGAAAAAACTGCAGCTTTTCTGACTCATCCCCTGTTATCAAACCCGACAGCAACATCTGCCTGATCCGCTGGTCTGCATCCGCCTGGTCAAGCCAGAGATCCGCTGGTGGAGGACATGTGATTATCGGTTTCATAAGATATTCACCAAAGCCTCTCAAACTGTCTCAAAAACAACCATTACAGGCGCTGGAAAAAATTGTTATAGGCGGATCCCAGTATGCTTTGCGCCCCTTCCATGTGCAAATGGTGCCCACCTTCATACGAGGCCCAGTTGATATGGGGCAATGCCAGTAGCCGTTCTGCATAATCCGGGTAGGCCAGCATGAGCCCCTGCTCTGCCAGCGCGAGTTCCGTGGGCACCTGGATGGCACGGTGGCAGGCNNCATTGCGTTGGCGCAAACAGACCATCTCGTCCAGCGAGGAAAACATGCCGGTGGATCGCTGCTTGCTCTCTGCCGAGAGGCTATTGGCTATCTGGACGGGCGTTTGTGCAGCCGGTGTTGTTTGTGCCCACAAGCCTTCGATCAGCCCCAATGCACGGATACGTTCCGGCATTGCGGATGCCAGCAGTGCAGCAACAATCGCACCACGTGAATGGCCCAGCAACCCGAAACGCTGCCAGCCCAATTGATCTGCCACGGCGAGGATTTCCCTCAAGTCATCCCAGATCAGGTAACTGGCATGTGCTGCACGGTGATCGCTCCAGCCGTGACCGGCCATATCGAGTGCCACCAGATCAATCGTTGGCATGTGTTCTGCCAACAAGGCAAAACTCTCGCTGTTATCCAGCCAGCCGTGTAAGGCAATAACGGGCACACCACCTTCGTGCCAACGTTGCGCTGCCAGCCTCAAACCCAGTACATCAAAATGGAGTTGCCTGGCACTGGATGAAAGCATCAGCGGCCTGCTCAGGGAGACTGGTGGTGCACGATATGGAGAGCCCCGCTGATAAAGGCATCGCCCTCCATCTCGATCATGTTCGCAGTACCGATTGACGTTGTCCCNNGGCATGCAATCCACACAGGCTTTCCACCAGTTTACCCGCCAATGGCTGATGGCCTACCAGCAAGACATTGCCATCGAGCCTGGCGAGTGCGGCCAGTGCTTCACGCAATGGCATTTCATGGATCAACCAGTCTACTGTCTCGCGAGTGGCCAGGATGTGTGCTTCACGGCAAACAATATCTGCTGTCTGTTGTGCACGCGTAATCGGGCTGACAAAGACACGCTGGACATCCGCAAGCGCTGCGCGTTGGTGTTGTGCAACGCGTTTTACATCGTCACAACCACGTGCCGTCAGTTCACGAATATCATCATGCTTGTTGTATGCCGCTTCACCGTGCCGCAAAAAAAAGAGTTTCATGTTGTCTGGCCAGATCCTGCCGACAACAAATTGGCGCGGTATTCCACATCGCTGTTGTTATCACTGCCCATCAATGCGGCACTGGCATCCGCGATGCTGCAACCGTTAAAAATAATGTCATTCAACGCACTCACCAGAGGCATGTACACACCGAGTTCATCAGCTTTCAACTTGACGAGATGCACTGTATTGATACCTTCTGCCACCTGCCCGACTTCATCAATAGCCTGCTGCAAGGATTTGCCCTGTCCCAATGCATAGCCGATGCGATAGTTGCGCGACTTGGGCGATGTGCAGGTCACAATCAGGTCACCCACACCGGCCACCCCGATAAATGTCAGCGGATCTGCACCCAGTTTTGCCGCAAAACGCCCCATTTCCGCGAGACTGCGCGTGATCAACATGCTGATGGTGTTGTAACCCAGGCCGAGCGCTGCAGCCATACCACAGGCAATGGCATAACTGTTCTTCAGAACGCCGCCCAGCTCTACGCCATACACATCACTGTTGCTGTACACACGGAAATACGGGCCACGCAATAAATCCTGCACACACTGACAGGCCGCACTATCAACACTGGCGACTACCGTGCCTGTCAATTGNNGTTTGGGCCGCTCAATACTGCAATACGATGATCGGGTAATTCCTGTTTCAGTACATCGCTCATCAACCAGAAACCGCGATGATCATCACCAGTCTCAATGCCTTTTGCAGTGCTGACAACGATGGCATCCGGTCTCAGCAGCGGACGAATCTGCTGCACCATGGCGCGAAAGGCTTTACTGGGCACAGAGATAAAAACCACTGCCGCGTCACGCAGCGAGCCGGCGAGATCAGCAGATACATGCAGGTTTTCATGCAGCTTCATGCCAGGCAGGTATAGTGGGTTTTCCCTGCTTGCCTGAATTTCTCCTGCGCGCGTCGCGTCACGTAGCCACAGGGTTGAAACATGGCCATTCTCGGCCATCATATTGGCAATGGCTGTGCCGAAACTGCCGCCGCCAATCACCACCACTTGAATTGTTTGCATAAGAAGAACTTATCCGCTTACAGTCGCATCAGGTTACCATTATTCAAGCGCAATTGCCTTTGGCCGGACGAGTGAAACATCATGTACAGAGCCCTGTGGATCGCTATTTTTTCTGCGGTATTGATCTGGTCTGGCATCCAGCCAGCCGACCGGCTCACGTGGCTACTGGAGGTGCTGCCCGCCATTATCGGCGCTGCAGTGCTGGCCTATACCTGGAACAGCTTCCGCCTGACAACGCTGGTCTACGCGCTGACACTCGTTCACTGCGTTATCCTGATCGTGGGTGGCCATTACACATACGCCGAGGTGCCGCTCTTTGACTGGATTCGGGACTGGACAGGCGGCACTCGAAACAACTACGACAAACTGGGGCATTTTGCGCAAGGCTTCGTGCCAGCACTGATTGCGCGTGAAATCATTGTCCGCAAAAAAATTATCCCGGCTGCCGGCTGGCAGTTTTTCTTTATTGTCTGTTTTTGCCTGGCATTCAGCGCATTTTATGAACTGATTGAATGGTGGGTCGCACTGGCATCAGGACAAGGCGCCGAGGCATTCCTCGGCACACAAGGGTATATCTGGGATACACAATCAGATATGGCGCTGGCATTGCTGGGAGCGATAGCAGCCCTGTTATCGCTCAGCAAATGGCAGGACAAGCAGATTACAAACTTGCACCAGATTGCACTTTCACCGCGCCAGCATCCTTAATTGTTTTTGCAGGCGGCACTGGTGG
>DDBK01000056.1 GCA_002333095.1 Cellvibrionales bacterium UBA2034 | reverse complement strand
GGATGTTTTCCGCTGCATGGCCGCGAGACCCGCAGGCGTGTTGTGGTCGTACAGGCCGTTGGTGTTGGTAAACACCGGTTCGGTCAATTGCGCCAACTGCGCTTCGCCAGCGCGCAATGCCGATTCCGCTGCTTGCAAGGCAATTTCCCTGTCACGCATGTTGCCGGCCATTTTTTCCTGCAACAGCGTATCCCGCATGCCTGCCACACCGATGAGCGTGAGCANNCGCACCGCGCTGGTGACGACTGCTTCCTGGAAATCTTGATGTGTTCATAGACAACAATCCTCTTGAATCAATTCATACGGCTGCGGATGCCCGTCGTGCCATTGACTACCTGGTACATACGGCGATCCGGCGCAGTTTCTGCATTGCCGTTGTAGGTGTAATCTTGCGGCGCTTCCAGTATTTCCTGATCACTACTCAGCAACAATGAATAGCGCACCGCGGTGACATTCTGCGCAGTGGCATCAAATTTTCCGCCAGCGGCCCAGGCTTCCCATTGCGCCGCCGTTACCAGATCGGCAGTCTTGTATTCATCCACCTGCCCGTCATTGCCTACGTCATCCAGTGCAAACTCCAGCTGCATATCTTCCACGCCTTGCAACAATTCTTCTGAAGTGCCCTCGAGTGTCCTGCGGTACAAACCCGGCCGGCCGGCTGCATTTTCACCAATGTAATAGATGGACGTATTCAGCCGCATGATGCTGGAGCCCACCACAGGTGCGTAAGGGAAAGCGTAGTTAATCGTGGCAACTGTGCCAGCCACAGAAATACTGGTCGGAATAAAAATAATGTTCTTGGTGCAATCGCTGATGGACAGGATATCGGTAGCCACCAGACCCAGATTGTTTGTCCTCACCTGGGTAGTAGTAGGAAGAGGCAGCGCCGCCACTTCAAGCCCGAGGTTTGTGCCTGTGTGGACCACCAGGATATCGGTGCCAGCTACGGGTGCTGGATCGAGCGGTGTCAACAGATCCATATCGCCGGATGGATCGCCAGACACTTTGTTCGTGGCGAACACACTGTTACCAAAATTGAACTCTTCCTTGTCACTGTCCGGCACCAGGTTGCTGGCCGGGCCACTGGACACATATTCGCTGGACACACAGCCATAGGTGCCAGCGCTGCGGATATCAAAACCAAGGAACTCCTGGACCAGACGGGCGTTTTCCTGAATGCGCGAGAGTGCTTGCTGGGTTGAGTACGTCTGCTTGCCCGACAGGAACGCCTGGATGGCACCCCAGCTGAGGAACAGCCCTAGCGCAATCGCCACCATCAATTCGACCAGCGACAAACCCTGCTGAGCCGCCCGCGGTGAAGGAATGCGCACTACTGGTGAAGGAATGCGCACTGCGCTGTTGCGTGAGGAATTCATGTGTCGGGAAACATTCATATTCTCTTCCTCACAACTGACTGGAGATAGCCAGGGATTCCCAGTCGGTACCTGGGTTGGCTCCAAAACGGTCACGCCAGCGAACACCCACTGTGCAGATGTCGTTCGCGTCGCACTCGATAGATCCCTGACCGTCCGGGAAGTTACTGCTTATTGTGTCCAGCCATTGCGACAGATCATCGCCCACCACCCCTGAACCTGATGATGAGTTGCCCCATGCCATGTCGTAGTTGCCGCCTGTGGCTTCTGACTGATTCAGGCGCATACGGTCCAGCATGTCATACGCCGAAATCATGGCTTGCGACCGCTGGAAAGAGGCCTGGTTAAACTGCAATGCCTTGATCTGCATGCCCGCCAGACCCAGCAAACCGATAGAGAGTACAAAGAAGGCAATCAGTACTTCGAGCAACGCCACACCGCGCTGCGTTTTGCCCGGCGCTACTGCGCGGCGTATGAAACCTGACTGCTTGAAAGACGCGACTCGTGTCATGACTCCACTCCTCAACACGTTTTTTTGGTAAAAGAGGCACGTCCGACGAGGCTGATGGTCAGCTCCTGGAATGAATTGCCGCTCTCACACGTTTCTGGTTTGATTTCCAGCGTCACCAATTCTTCCGCTATACCGCGCGAAGAAAACCGTATCCAGTTGTTCGCGCCGGCTGTCTGGGTGCCCACTGTGGCATTCATTTCCCCGTTCACTTTCAGCACGATGTCGACATCGGGGGCGCCACCAGCGACCACGGTATCTTTCTCCACATATACGATAAAACCGGTAGACCAGTCTGCACCGCAGGAAGCGCCGTCCGCCGAGGGGCATACCGCTGCCATCCTGGCGCGTTTTACCGCTTCGGAACGCGCCATCGCCACGGCAGTGACCAGTTCGTTGGACGATGCCAACACCCGGTTGTCGCGTATCGTGTTATTGAACGCAGGTACCGCCAGTGACAGGAGAATGGCCATGATGGCTACCACCACCATCAACTCCGGTATGGTGAAACCTTGCGTGGTGGTCAAACCCTGCATGTTGGTAAAACCCTGCATGGTGCGAGCTGTATTCCGTTTCGGGAGCGTGTCCACTGAAAATCTCCGGTTTTGCTTAGTGTTGACGTTAGCTGCGGCCAAGTGCCATCGCAATCCGTACCAGACAAACGGCGATAGCACCCCCCTCAGCGGCGCAGGGTATTGATCCAGTTCACATTTTCCTTGTCCGGCGTTGCGCCGCGATGCGCTAGCGCAACTCTTTTGGCATGGAAAAATGCACGGTTTCCACGGTGCCTTCCAACTCCTGTGGCGGCTCGGCACCCAGTTGCTGCAAACGTTTCACAACATCCATGACAAGGTTCTCCGGCGCGGAGGCACCCGCTGTAATCCCGATAGACGCCTTGCCTGCCAGCCAGGCCGGATTGATGTCATCCGCCGCGTCGATCAGGTAGCTTTCTGTGCCAATGCGCTCGGCCAGCTCACACAGGCGGTTGGAGTTGGAGCTGTTGGGCGATCCTACAACCAGCACCAGATCGCATTCCAGCGCCAGCTGCTTGACGGCATCCTGCCGGTTCTGGGTGGCATAACAGATATCATCTGTCCGCGGCCCGCGAATCTCGGGGAAGCGCGCCCTCAGGGCATCAATGACCTTGCGGGTGTCATCCATCGAGAGGGTGGTTTGCGTCACAAAGGCAACTTTTTGCGGATCACGGACTGCCAGTGCAGCCACATCCTCTTCGCTTTCCACCAGATGGATGATGCCGCCGTGGCTGCTGTCGTATTGCCCCATGGTGCCTTCCACTTCCGGATGCCCGGCATGGCCGATCAGGATGCAGTCAATTGCATCCCGTCCATAACGCAACACTTCGATGTGTACTTTGGTCACCAGCGGGCATGTGGCATCGAATACTTTCAGGCCACGGCGTTTCGCTTCATCCTGCACGGCGCGCGACACACCGTGCGCACTGAAAATCACGATGCAGTTGTCTGGTACGTCATCCAGTTCGTCCACAAACACCGCGCCACGTTTCCGCAGCCCGTCCACCACAAAGCGGTTATGCACCACTTCATGCCGCACGTAGATCGGCGCGCCGAAAACATCCAGTGCGCGGCTGACAATCTCGATGGCGCGATCAACACCAGCGCAAAAACCGCGTGGATTAGCGAGTTTGATTTGCATGTTCTTTGTCCACAACTACGTCCACAACTACGTCCACTATCTCAACATCAAAAACAATGTCGCGGCCCGCAAGCGGATGGTTGAAATCCACTTCCACCATATCCCCCATCAAACGATGGACCACACCCGGCAATTCCCCACCTTCAGCGGCAGCAAATGACACCACCAGACCTGGTACGAGTTCAATATCATCCGCAAACTTGTTACGCGGTACGCGCTTGAGATTGGCATCCTGACGCAAGCCGAACGCGTCCGCTGCAGGAATCACATAGCGCTTCTTGTCGCCTGCCCGCAAGCCGAGCAGACACGCATCAAACGCAGGCAGCAAATTGCCATCGCCCGGCACGCATTGCGCGGCCTGGCCGCCAACATTGGAATCAACCAGCTGGCCATCGGTTAATGACAGTGAAAAGTACAGCGTGACGCGGGTCTTTTCTGAAACAGTATCTGCAACAGCGACAGGGTTCACGGCTTTTTGTCCAGGAATGACTCAATCAACAATAAACATGCGCCGACACAAATAGCAGAATCAGCCACATTGAACGCAGGCCAGTGATAGGTGCCGTAATACGCATCCAGAAAATCGACCACATAACCGTTCAGCACCCTGTCATACAAGTTGCCGAACGCGCCACCCACCAATAAAGACAATGCCGCCGCCAACCACTTCTGCGCTGGCGATAAACGCATCAACCAGACTGATAATGCAATTCCCACCACCAGCGCGAGCGAAGCAAAAAACCAGCGCTGCCAGCCTGACTGGTCTGCCAGAAAACTGAATGCCGCACCGTAATTATGTGCGAGCGTCAGGTTGAATCCCCATTCACCACCCGATGTGAACACCGGCAACACCTCGCGGTATTCAAAACCTGCCACCACCACATGCTTTGTCCATTGGTCCAGCACGAAAATTGCCAGCGACAATAACAACCAATAAGCATTACGGCTGTTTATTTCTATATCCGGTATTTTCACTATATTTATCCTCAAGCAAAACGGCCTATGCAAAATAACGTAGCTCGCCGCTGCCATTTACGTTATCTACACAGCGGCCACACAATTCCGGATCATCTGCATGTTGGCCAACATCTTCACGGTAATGCCAGCAGCGCACACACTTTCCATGGGCAGAAGCTGATACTTCTACGCCGAAGGCAGCGCTATCTGCATGGCCGGCTAATGGCTGCACTCTGGCGGCCGATGTAATCAGTACAAAACGCAATTCATCGCCTAGCTTACCCAATACTTTCTGGATCTTTTCGTTAGCAAATATTGTTACTTCTGCCTGTAAGGACGAACCGATCTCACCCGCTGAACGCTTGGCTTCAATAGCTTCATTAACGGATTTTTTCACAGAAAATATATCTGCCCAATCATCCTCACTGATCTGCTCGTTCACAGCGGCCGCAGGCAATGCATACCACTCTGCAGTGAATACCGTATCACTATGCTGGCCGGGAATTTCATTCCACAATTCTTCCGCCGTAAAACTGAGGATAGGCGCCAGCCAACGCGTCATCGCCTCGATGATGTGATACAGCGCCGTCTGGCACGAACGGCGACCCAATGAATCTGCCTGCATGGTGTACTGGCGATCCTTGATGATATCGAGGTAGATACCGCCAAGATCCACCGCACAGAAGTTGTGCAATTTCTGGTAAATAATGTGGAACTGGTAGTTTTCATACGCGGCGATAATGTCTTTCTGCAGCTCTGCTGTGCGTTTGATCGCCCAGCGATCCAGTGCCAGCATGGATTCAACGGGCACTGCATGCAATGCAGGATCAAAACCACTCAGGTTTGAGAGCAAAAAGCGCGCGGTATTGCGGATGCGGCGATAGGAATCCGCTGTACGCTTGAGGATTTCATCCGACACCGTCATTTCACCGGAAAAATCTGTGGCCGCTACCCATAAACGCAAGATATCCGCGCCCAGTTCGTTCACCACTTTTTGCGGCGACACCACATTGCCAATGGATTTGGACATCTTGCGTCCATCCGCATCGACCGTGAATCCGTGCGTCAACACTTGCTTGTAAGGCGCAGTGCCATTCATCGCCAGCGCTGCTTTCAGCGATGACTGGAACCAGCCGCGATGCTGGTCAGAACCTTCCAGATACAGATCAGCGGGATAACGCAAATCTGCGCGCCTCTCCAGCACCGCGAGATGCGTCACTCCAGAATCAAACCACACGTCCAGCGTGTCGGTTACTTTCTGGTAAAGCTCCGCTTCGTCACCGAGCAATTCTGCGGCATCCAGGTCAAACCACGCATCCATGCCTTCTTTTTCAACACGCTGCGCGACTTGTTCAATCAATTCCTGCGTACGTGGATGCAGCATCTGCGTTTCACGGTGGATAAACAATGCAATCGGCACGCCCCAGGTGCGCTGGCGCGAGATACACCAGTCCGGGCTCTGCCCAAGCATCGCTTCAATACGCGCTTGTCCCCACGCCGGAAACCATTGCACTTTCTGCACAGCATCCAGCGCTTGCTGTAACAAACCGCGCTCGGTCATGCTGATAAACCACTGTGGCGTCGCACGGAAAATCAATGGCGTTTTGGTGCGCCAGCAATGCGGGAAGCTGTGCGTGAATTGTATGGCAAGAACGAGTGCACCTTTTTCCTGCAACAGGTCCACCACTTTCTGGTCGACCTTGTAGACATGGTCGCCCGCAAATATATCTGTGCTGGCACGATACACACCGTGTTCATCAACAATATTCAGTGTGCCNNGCATCGAGACTGACATGTTCGCCAACCAGCACAGGCACATGCTTCGCATAGAACGGATGCTGTAGCAGTTTATTTTCCAACGCTGCGCCTTTGCACTGCCCAACGATGCTGAATTGACTCACTCCGTAACGTTGCAACGCATCTTCCACACGCGATTTTGCAATGACGAGACGCTCGTTACCTGCACCGGTATCAACCTGTACCAATGCATAATCAATATCAGGCCCGAGACTCACGGCCTGGTTCGCCGGCAGCGTCCATGGTGTAGTGGTCCAGATCACCACCGACACCGTTCCAGAGCCGGACACACCGTCAAAAGCCGAGAGAAAATCCTGCTGGTCTGCTGCCGTGAAACGCACATCCAGCGCAGTGGACACCTTGTCCTGGTATTCCACTTCTGCTTCTGCCAATGCAGAAGCGCCCACCACACTCCAGTACACCGGTTTGAAACCACGCACCAGATGGCCGTTGGCAACAATGCGGCCGAGCGCACGGATGATGTCTGCTTCAAAAGCGGGCGCCATTGTCAGGTAAGGATTTTCCCAATCACCGAAAACACCCAGGCGCACAAAATCCTGTTTCTGCCCATTGACCTGCGCTTGCGCATATTCACGGCACTTGGCACGGAAACTTTTATGGTCCAGCTTGTCGCCGGCCTTGCCGAATTTTTTCTCAACATTGTGTTCGATAGGCAATCCATGGCAATCCCAACCCGGCACATACGGCGCATCGAATCCGCCCAGTGTCTTTGCCTTGACGATAATGTCTTTCAGGACTTTATTGACAGAATGGCCGATATGGATATCGCCGTTGGCATACGGAGGGCCATCGTGCAGGATAAACTGCTCACGCCCGGCTCGTGCAGCGCGAATCTGTTCGTACAATTTATTCTGTTGCCAGACTTTTAACATGCCCGGTTCACGCTGTGACAGATTCGCCTTCATGGAAAATCCTGTTTGCGGCAAATTCAGCGTGTGCTTGTAATCTTTTTTCTGTTCAGTCATTACATGGTCTCAAAAAATCATCCGGGAATTACGCAAAAAAACTTTTTGCCTGTTCTATATCGTTGTAAATCTGTATTTTCAGTGCATCCAGCGACGGAAATTTCTGCTCATCGCGCAGTTTCTTGTCAAACCGCACTTCCACTTCACGCCCGTACAGGTGGCCGTGAAAATCCAGCAAGTGTACTTCCAGTATCGGGCGCGTCTCGCCACCCACCGTCGGGCGCACACCCACGTTAGCCACACCGGGCAACCAGTGTTCCTCGCCTACCAACTGCAACCGCACAGCAAACACCCCGTTCAGCGGCGAGCGATAGCGCCGCAAGCGCACATTGGCTGTTGGCACGCCAATGGTTCGGCCCAGTTGCTGGCCGTACACCACACGGCCCCGTATCGTATACGGATGTCCGAGCAATCGCTCGGCTTCTTCAAACTGCTCGGCTTCCAGGGCGTGGCGGATGCGGGTGCTGCTGATGCGCTCGCCGCCGTCCTGCACGGTGCAGGTATCGAAAACACTGAACCCGTACTCCAGCCCGGCGCGTTGCAACAGCTGGAAATCCCCTGCCCGGTCACAACCAAACCGGAAATCATCACCCACCACCAGGCTTTTGATCCCGAGTCCCTGAACCAGCACCTGCTTGATAAAGTCATCGGCAGACAACTGCCGTAATCGCTGGTTAAATTGCAGGCAGAACACGCGATCCACGCCGCAGGCCGACAAGACGCGAACCTTGTCGCGCAAGCGCATCAGGCGCGCTGGAGCCTTTTCACCCGAAAAAAACTCGTAGGGTTGCGGTTCGAATACCATGACAACGGATGGCAAACCCAGCGCCTGCGCCTGCGCCAGCAGCTGGTCAATGATCGCACGGTGGCCGCGGTGCACACCGTCAAATGAACCAATAGTGGCCACACACCCGCGGTGCTGTGCACGCAGATTATGCAAACCCCGTATCAGTGTGAAAGGCATGGCGAGAAAACACCTGTTCCCGCAGAGGGACGTTATCGGCAAAGTCCTGCATTATCACTGTTTCTGCCTGCCTATCAAAGCTCGGGCCCCAACCGATCAACGCAGCCGTCTGGTATAAGTACATATGTTCGTTATAGTCATAGAAGCAGATATTCTTTTGAAATGCAGCGGGATACCGCTATCCTGCGCACCCCTGAATGATCAACAATACCAGCGCCAGTTGATTACGGCCTGAAACGGTACCCGAATCCGCCATGAACNNCGCAGCAGCGACAACAGCGCGGGGCTGACTCGCCTCGAGCTTGCCGCCCTGAACGAGGCTTATGCACCGCTGGATTTTGCGGCGCGCATTGCGCGTATCTATCAGGATTTTGCGCCTGACAAAGTGTTGGTGACATCGTCGTTCGCGGCCACATCGGCTTACTTCCTGCACATCATTTCCACGATACGCCCGGAGCAAGTAATCCACTTTATCAACACCGGCTATCACTTCGCTGAAACGCTGGCTTACCGCGATTACCTGACCGAACTGTTCCACCTGACTGTGGTGGATCTACAGCCGGACGAGTACCAGCACAATTACAGCGAACAGGAAAAGCTGTACGAAACCGACCCGGATTTCTGCTGCTCCATCAACAAGGTGCAGCCGCTGGATAACATCAAGGGCAACTACGATATCTGGGTATCCAGCCTCATGGGGTGGCAGACCGACGTGCGCGCCGAGCTGGATATTTTTGAAGAGCGCAACGGCATCATCAAGTTCAACCCGATGATCGATGTGACCCGTGACGAGCGCGATGCCTATATCAAGGAACACCAGCTGCCATTCCATCCATTGGTGGCAAAAGGTTACTCGTCTATCGGCTGCTCACATTGCACCGTGCCGGGCGAAGGCCGCAAAGGCCGCTGGGCTGGCAAACCGAAAACCGAGTGCGGTTTACATCTTTANNTTCGCCGCGCATTGAATTCACCAGCGATTCCCGGATAACCACATCCGCAAACTGGCCGATCAGCGCGGTGTCTGTAGAATTGAAATTCACCACGCGATTGTTCTCGGTGCGCCCCTGCAACTGGCCGGGATTCTTTCTGGAAAAACCACTCACCAGCACACGCTGTGTGGTGCCAACCATCTGCCGGCCAATCTGCTGTGCATTATTAAAAATGCGCTGCTGCAAAATTGCCAGGCGTTCTTTTTTGACTGACTCCGGCGTGTCATCCGGCAAACTGGCGGCCGGTGTGCCGGGGCGCGCACTGTAAATAAAGCTGTACGACGTATCAAAACCGACGTCATCGATCAGTTTCATGGTCTGTGCAAAATCCGCATCCGTTTCGCCGGGGAAACCGACAATAAAATCGGAAGAGATGCTGATATCCGGACGAATCTGGCGCAGGCGGCGAATTTTTGATTTGTATTCAATAGCGGTATGGCCGCGTTTCATCGCAGCCAGAATACGGTCAGAACCGTGTTGCACAGGCAAATGCAAATGACTGACCAACTCCGGGATTTCTGCATAAATATCGATGAGACTGTCGGTAAACTCCAGCGGATGCGACGTGGTATAACGAATACGGTCAATGCCATCAATCGCCGCAACGCACAACAACATATCCGCAAAATCTGCTGCACTGCCATCAGGCCGTGTGCCGCGCCATGCATTCACGTTCTGCCCGAGCAGGTTCACTTCGCGCACACCTTGTGATGCGAGATGCGCAATTTCCACCAGCACATCAGTCAATGGCCTGCTGACTTCCTCGCCACGCGTGTATGGCACCACGCAGAAAGTGCAATATTTGTTGCAACCTTCCATGATCGATACAAACGCGGATACGCCGTCTGCTTCAGGCAATGGCAGGCGATCAAACTTTTCAATTTCCGGAAAGCTGATATCAACAACTGTCGTTTTCGTTTCAGCTTGTGCGCGGCGCTGGTTGATCATTTCCGGCAAACGGTGCAACGTCTGCGGGCCAAATACCAGATCAACAAACGGTGCGCGTTTGGCAATGCCTTCGCCTTCCTGGCTCGCCACACAGCCGCCTACGCCGATAATCAGCGCCGGATTATTTTTTTTGAGATTTTTCCATCGGCCCAACTGGTGGAACACTTTTTCCTGCGCACGTTCACGGATCGAGCAGGTGTTGAGCAGGATCACATCGGCCTGGGCCGGATCATCCGTCATCTGCAGGTCATGGCTCTCCGAGAGCAGATCCCCCATGCGGCTGGAGTCGTACTCGTTCATCTGGCAGCCGTGGGTTTCGATATAGAGCTTGCTCATGCGACCGGCCCTCAAGGGGCAATACAAAGCGGGCGTTTATTATACAGGCACAAGCCCCTTCTTATGTGCAGACCGGCAGGCTCTGGTATCCTAACAACCCTTCCAGAACACCCCGAATGAGCATCATGGCCAAGCAAGCCCTTTACAAGGTTGTCTTCGTAAACCAGAGCCAGGTATACGAACTGTACGCCCGCCAGATTTTCCAGAGTGACCTGTACGGGTTTATCGAGATCGAGGATTACGTCTTTGGCGAGAAATCGTCGATGATCGTCGATCCGGGTGAGGAAAAGCTGAAAACCGAGTTCGCTGACGTCAAACGCAGCTTTATCCCGCTGCATGCCATTGTCCGCATCGATGAAGTGGAGAAAGAAGGCCCTGTACGCATGACCGAGGTGAAAGCCGGCTCGAACGTGACGCACTTTCCATTTGCCCCACGCCCGATGCCAGGCCCAGGCCCTGGATCGGAGCATGAAGAATAAAGGGGCGCGGCCATCAAACCGATTTTTGGCAAGCGCCCATCCGCTTTCTCCCGCCTGTTAATGCCTGCGGCGCTGGCGNNCCAGAGCTGCTGGCCAGCACGCGCAGCCTGCTGGCTGACCATGTTGCCCGCCCGCTTTACTGGCTGATCGCTTTTCCGTCCCGCGTCTGGGAATGGACGGATGAGACTTTCAGCAGCCGGCAAGCACTGGAAGAACGCAACCATGCGTTGGAGCATGAGAACCTTATCCTGCAACGCAATGTGCTGCGCATGGCTGCGCTCATGGCAGAAAATGCCCGCCTCAAGGAGCTGCTGAACTCTACTGAACTGCTGGATGACTCTGCACTGGTCGCAGAACTGCTCGGGGTATCTGAAGATCCCCGCCGTCAGGAAATCCGGATTCACCGCGGCCGGGCTGATGGCGTTTTTGAGGGGCAGCCTGTGCTGGATGCCTTTGGTCTGGTGGGCACAGTCATTGAGATATCCGAGCACACCGCGCGCGTGTTGCTGATTACCGATACCAGCAACGCGGTGCCGGTGCAGGTCAACCGCAACGGCGTTCGCGGCATCGCTGAAGGCAGCGGGCATCTGGACGAGCTGTATATCCGGAATCTTGTGCCCACCACCGATATCAAGGAGGGCGACCCGATTGTCAGCTCGGGACTGGGCGGCCGCTACCCGCCAGGCTATCCCGTCGGCGAAGTGGTGCGTATTGAATATGACGGCGCAGACTCATTCCTGAGAGTAGTGGTGAGACCCTCTGCCCATCTGGATCGCAGCCAGCAGCTGCTGCTGGTATTCCGTGCCGAAGCGCAAATACCCTCGGCAGCACCAGCACCCTCTGCAACACCAACAATGCCGACAACACCAGCCAGCACTGATAAAGATGCTACTCAACCCTGACCGTTACTGGTGGCTGATGCCCACCAGCATGATGTTTGCCTTCTTCTGGCAATTCTGGCCGCTGGGCGCAGCTGCACGGCAAATAGCGCCCGATGCCGTTGTAATGGTGATGTTGTATTGGGCACTGAGTAAACCCGAATACGTCAGCAGCGGCTGGGCGCTCTTTGTCGGCCTGCTTCTCGACGGGGTGGAAGGATGCCCTCTCGGGATGCACGCACTCGCTCTGGTGGTAGTTGTGTATGCCGTGCAGTTACTGCATGAACGCATCAGGATTTTTGCTATCTGGCAGCAATCATTGGTGGTCGGCCTCCTGTATTTGGCTTACCTACTTATTTGTGACTGGGTGTTGTTTTTCGATCCTTACAGCGGCAATAAACCCTTCATGATCCTGACTGCTATCAGCACCGGCATTTGCTGGCCTGCGTGTTTCCTGCTACTGCGGCAGCTTGAACAGGGCTCCTTTCGCAGCTCGGTACGTCCGTAAATGGACAGGCACGACCCCCCGTTTTTTCTGGCCTCTGTGTCGCCGCGCCGCGCCGCACTGCTCAGGCAGATCGGCATCCACTTTCATGTTTTCCCGGTTGATATCGACGAACGCTGGCTGCCCGGCGAAAGCCTGACAGACTACGTTGCCCGCCTCTCCAGCGCCAAAGCGCGCTTTGCACAACAGGCTTTGCCGGCAACCTCTGTGGTGCTGGCAGCCGATACAGCCGGCGCCTGTCACGGCAAACCGCTGGTTAAACCCGCGAATGAAGAAGATGGCATCGCAATGTTGATGACCATGAGCGGCAAGGCGCACACTGTGAGCACCGCTATCAGCATCTGTTGCGGCACACAGCTGGAAACCAGAGTGGTCAGCACAGAGGTGTTTTTCCGGCAGATCCATGAACAGGAAGCGCGTCGCTACTGGGCGACCGGCGAACCAGCGGACAAAGCAGGCAGTTATGCCATCCAGGGATTCGGTGCCGTTTTTGTTGAACGTATCGAGGGCAGTTATAGTGCGGTGGTTGGCCTTCCACTCTACGAGACTGCAGCCATGCTGGAAAAATTCGGTATCCGCTGCTGGCAAACCACACAAACGGAATAAGGTTAACCACTTACCACATGAGCGAAGAAATCCTGATCAATGTTGCACCCATGGAGACACGCGTTGCGGTGCTCGACAACGGTGTGCTGCAGGAAGTCTATATCGAGCGAACTGAAAAACGCGGGCTTGTGGGCAACATCTACAAGGGAAAAGTGGTGCGTGTTTTGCCGGGGATGCAAGCCGCTTTTGTCGACATAGGCCTGGACAGGGCTGCATTTATCCATGCTGCAGACATTGCGACTACCGATGAAAACGGCATGGAAAGACCCAGCGAACATGTGCCGGATATACGCTCACTTGTCCATGACGGTAAAAGCCTTGTTGTGCAGGTGATCAAGGATCCTCTCGGCAGCAAGGGCGCGCGACTGACCACGCATCTGTCTGTTTCCTCACGTTTCCTGGTATACATGCCTTACACCAACCACATCGGCATCTCGCAAAAAATTGAAAACGAAGAAGAAAGGACACGCCTTCGCTGCATTGTCGAAGCCTGTTTACCACAAGAAAATCGTGACCGGGCAGGCGGCTATATTGTACGCACTGTGGCAGAAGGTGCATTAGCAGAAGACATACAGACCGACGCACTATTTCTCCAGAAACTATGGGGCGATCTCAAACCGGGCCTGGGTTCTTTTTCTGTGCCCAATGTCATCTATAACGACTTGCCACTGTTCATCCGCACCATGCGTGACGCAGTCAAACCCGGGGTCGAGAAAGTACGTATCGATTCACATGAAGAATATCTGCGCCTGTTAAATGTTGCCGCCGACTACCAACCCGGCGCACGCAGCATGATCGAATTCTACGATGGCGAACGCCCGATTTTTGATCTTTACGGCGTGGAAGAAGAAATCCAGAAAGCACTGCAGCGCCGCGTGAACCTGAAGTCTGGCGGTTACCTCATTATTGACCAGACTGAAGCCATGACCACCATTGACGTCAATACCGGCGCGTTTGTGGGGCATCACAATCAGGAAGAGACACTTTTCAAAACCAATCTGGAAGCAGCGACTGCATTGGCTCGCCAATTACGCCTGCGGAATCTTGGCGGCATTATTATTATTGATTTCATCGACATGCAGGATGAGGAACATCGACGCCAGGTGCTACGGGCGCTGGAAAAAGCCACCGAGAAAGATCATGCCAAATTATCAATTACGGGTGTATCGGAATTAGGGCTGGTGCAAATGACCCGCAAGCGCACCCGCGAGAGCCTCAGCCGCGTATTGTGTGAAACCTGCCCGGCATGCCAGGGTCGCGGGATACAGAAATCAGCAGAATCAGTCTGCTACGAAATCCTGAGGGAAATCCTGCGTGGCGCAAGAACGTATGACAGCAAACAGCTGTTGGTGCTCGCGTGCCAGGAGGTCATTGACCGTTTGCTGGATGAAGATTCAGCGAGTGTTGCCGATCTTGAAGAACTGACGAAAAAAACTATCCGTTTCCAGGTGGAAAGTGTCTACACGCGAGAACAATATGACATCGTCCCCCTTTAAACTTTTCACATCCAGGCTAGTACGCCGTTGTTTATGCCGAAACGTCTAGCCCTGCGCCTGATCAATCTCGTCTGGTACAGCACAGCATTGCTGATTTTGCTGGCCGCTATTGTTGTGGCTACAGGCCGGGAGCTGCTGCCAAACATTAACTTTGATAACAGGCCTTTGCTGGACTATGTGAGCAAACACGTTGGCGCTGATATCAAGACAACCGGACTTCGCTGCCAATGGACGCAACTTTATCCTGAATTCAGCGCACAGCAGGTGTCGGTCAACACGCCGGAGCTCTCTATACATCTGGAAAACGTGCGGCTGGATATCGACTTCCTGCGCAGCGTTATACAAAGAACACCCGTATTTGACCGATTGCAGCTGACAGAGGCTAATATCCGTTATACGCAGCCAGACAACTCTGCGCCGAGCACGGAAGCAGACCCGGAAAAAACCTGGAACATTGTCAATCTGCTATTCAATAATGATGTAAAAGTACAAAACGTTACACTGGAATGGCATAAAGGGAACCAGGTTCATTTATTGCGCCTGAATGATTTTCGTGTCGAGCAGAACTTTTATCGAAAAAAGTTTTTCTTGCGTCTTGTTGACCAACATGGGAAAGAAAACCTCTACGTTGTTGGCGAGTTACAAGGTAATTCCCTGGATAGCAGTGAAGGTAAGTTGTATATCAACGCACAGGAGTGGCTATTGGATGACTGGATACCTATTCCTGTTGAACAACCGCTGGCGTTGACAAACGGGGAAGCATGGATCGACTGGCAGGGCATGGAAACTGCCAATGCGATTGCCCAATTGCATGTTCGCCCACAGCCCGAAACAGCCAGCAATACCCCATTGCCAGAATCCATTGATGCAGTGTTTTCTGCACACTGGAAAAAAGACGGCCTGAGCAGTATCGACATACACTCCCTGACACTGCAAGAGCAGCAACAAACACTGCCCTTACTGGGCAACACAAAAGTGTCAGTCGATTTTTCAAAACCTGGTGAATGGCGAATGCAAGCGCCAGAACTGGTACTGCAAAACCTCATGGCGGTTAATCAATACGTTCCTGCCGGCGATCTGAAAACCCTATTCCAGTCACTGAACCCTCAAGGCGCTTTGCGCAATGTTGATCTCCTGTGGGATAACACCAAGCCCCTGACTGAACGCATGTTGCTTCGAGCCAATGCCGACAGCATAAATAGCGGCGCATGGAATGGCGTTCCTGCTTTCACGCAGGTAAGCGGCTATCTGCAAAGCGGAATTGGCTACGGGTTTATTGATCTCGACAGCAACAATGGTTTTTCCATGTTTTACCCGAGCATCTATCACGAACCCATGCATTTCCAGCGCGCTGCTGGCCGCGTGCAATGGCACTGGATACCTGAGAGGGACACGGTTCTGGTAGGCAGTGACTATGCCAGTTTGACAGGTGATGCCGGTGAAGCGCGTGGAAATTTCTGGCTTGATCTTCCCTTGCATAACGCTGCTGGTGAAATGTATCTCGCGATAGGGCTGCGCAATAGTCAGGCGCGTTATCGAGATATGTTCCTTCCCTATATTTTGCCTGCTGACTTGCTGTCATGGCTCAAGAACAGCATAGGTGATGCAGAGGTTCCCAATGCCGGATTTATTTATCGCGGCGGGTTGTCCCATGGCAACCAACATACCAATGCAATCCAGTTTTATGCCGATATCAATAATGGCGATCTGCAATTCGACCCGCACTGGCCCAGGCTGACGAAACTGAATGCACGCCTGCTAGTAGATGATGGCAACGCCATTGTTCGCGCAAACAGCGGATTGATTTACAACACTGCCATTCAGGGAGCTTATGTTGAATTGCTCCAGCAGAACCCCGGTTTGTCTATTCATGTCAACGCCAATGCACGTGGCTATGCACAAGATGGCTTACGCATCCTGAAAGAAACGCCATTGAAAGACATCATTGGAAACGAAATGAACAGCTGGCGGATGCCACAAGGACTGCTGTCTACAGGACTGCAATTGCAGATCCCACTGGCAGGCGCAACAGTGGAACAAAAGGAGGACGTGCGACTTTCACTGTTCGACACACAACTGGTGATGGATGACCTGCGACTGGATTTCAAATCCATCAATGGCAACATCCGTTACCAGACAGATACAGGATTACATTCACCCGAATTAAATGCTTTGTTATTTGGTAAGCCGCTCAAGCTGGATATCGCCAGCAAAAAAACTGCCAAAGACCTGACGATCAATATCACTGCCAAAGGCAGTGCCAACACAACCGATATTGCCAATTGGACAAAACTTACACCACTACACATGTTGGCCGGGCAACTGGACTACAACGCTTTCCTGACACTGGGGCCATTTGGCGCAGCGCCCGCAGCACAACTCGGACAATTGCAGATCAGCAGCGACTTGAAACAGGTAAGCGCGCCACTACCACCTCCTTTCACCAAAAATCGTGGCGAGCAAACGCCTTTCAACCTGAGGGTGGACCTGCTGCGTGACAACCAGCAAAACTATCAAGTGGAATATAACAAACAGCTTTCAGGCTTTATCAGCGTCCGGAATGGCAACCTTCTGGGTGGTGAGATGGTGTTATTGGGTGAAACTGCACGCGCACCCGCCCAAGGCGGAAATTTCCTGATACGGGGCTCTCTGCCATCGGTTGATTTACAGCAGTGGCTGGGCCTGATTGCCGTGTATAACCAGTTACCGCAGCAACCGACTAGCAGTAATCCCGTTTATCCCGCGCTTTCATTGACGTTTAACAACGCCACCTGGAAAGACATGTCTTTCCCTAAACTGCAACTGTCTGCTGAACACACTGACAAGGCATGGCAGATCTATTTTGATTCAGGCAATGCCCGCGGCAGCGCATTTTTCTATGAAGACCAACGCATTCCTGATATTGCGCTGAGTGAACTGAGACTGTATCGCAATAAAGCGGGGGCAGCTGAAACAAAAGACAACAAACAAGGCAGCCCCGTAAATTTTGCCGATATCCCTTCACTGAACATCCGCATTGATCATTTGCTGGTTGACGACATGGATGTTGGCAACTTCAGCACCGAATTACGCAGCAAGGAAAATGTGCTGCGCTTTGAAAATTTGCTCGCCACCGGGCCGGGATATCAACTGCGGGATGGCACTGGCACCAGCGGCAGTACATTGCTCTGGCGCCACAATACCGACGGCACAGAACAAAGTGAATTTCATGGGCTGTTGATGATGCAGGGAGAACAGCCTGCTATAAAACAGCTGGGCATCGATATGTTTATTATCGGCAAGAGCGTTTCCCTATTCGCCGATCTTGTCTGGCCTGGCCCGCCACAAGACGTCAGCATCAGGAACATAGCTGGCAACGTTTACACCGAAGGTAAAAATGGAAAGTATTTACAAGCCAGCCCGAATGCTGCGATGCGCGCACTGAGTTTCATTAACGTGGCTACCTGGGCACGTCGCCTGCAACTGGACTTTTCAGATTTACGCAGCGATGGCATCAGCTTCGATGAATACAAGGGCAAACTGGAATTTGCAAAAGGTGTGATGACATTCACTGAGCCGCTGGAAATTGTCAGCCCGTCCAGCGCGCTGGCACTGAGCGGCAAGGCGCTGCTAGACAAAGAGCTGCTGGATCTTCGACTGGTCGCCACCTTGCCGGTAGGCAACAATGCCACCTGGATTGCAGCGGCTGCTGTCAGCTTGCCTGCTGCTGCTGGTGTTTATCTGATCAGCAAAGTGTTCGATAAACAGATCAAGAGCCTGACCAGCCTGAGCTACAGGATTACTGGCCCGATGAGCGAGCCAGATATCAAGTTTGAATGGATTGCACCGCCTGATAAAAAAGCAGGCACCACCATCAAGAAGACTGGCGAGACAAAATAGTCTGGACGATAGACGTTGTTGAACAATTATCAACAAACGACAGCACTTTCACATCGCCCCCGTAAGCCTGCACGATAGGGGCACCTACCACCTGTTCAGGGCGGTAGTCTCCACCTTTCACCAGCACATCCGGTTTCAACAACTGCAAAAGACGCTCTGGTGTATCGTCTTCAAAGACAACTACCCAGTCCACCGCTTCCAGACCCGCCAGGACAGCCATGCGGCTTTCTGCAGGCTGCACAGGCCTACCCTCTCCTTTCAGGCGTTTGACGGATGCATCTGCATTCACAGCCACTACCAGTCGTTGTCCGAGTTTTTTTGCATCTTCGAGATAGGCAACATGGCCGGGATGCAATAAATCAAAACAACCATTGGTGAATACAATTTTTTCGCCATTGGCACGCGCATCATCCAGTGCGATCTGCAACTGGTTTTCCGTCATCACACCGCGCCCGACACCATGCGCCTGTTGCAAAGCCCGCCGCAATTCAGGACCACTCACTGTTGCAGTACCCAATTTGCCCACCACGATGCCTGCTGCAATATTAGCCAGCACTACTGCATGTTGCATGGACACACCTGCGGCCAGTGCGGTGGCCAGCGTTGCAATTACCGTATCGCCCGCACCGGTCACATCAAATACTTCACGCGCTTGCGCGGGAAGATGCAGCTCTTGTTGTTCCCCTTGTTGCAGCAGTGTCATGCCATGTTCACCACGCGTAATCAGCAACGCCTGCAGATCAAGGTCTAACATCAGTTGCAGGCCTTTTTGCACGAGATCGCGTTCGTCGCGNNCCTTTGGGATCAACCAGTACACATTTTCCAGCCGTCCTGGCTGCAGCAATCATGTCGCCTGCATGCAGCAATGCACCTTTGTTGTAATCCGATAAAACAATCACACCAACATGTGCAAACAATGACTGCGCACGCGCGGCCAATGCAGCACTGTCCTGCACTGAAAATGCTTCCTCAAAATCCATGCGCAATAATTGCTGGTGACGGCTGATGACGCGCAACTTGGTGATGGTGGGATGCGTAGCAACCGTTTCAAAATTGCAATGCACCTGTGCAGCCTGCAAGCGCTGTAACAAAACCTTCGCCGCTTCGTCATCGCCCACCAGCCCCAGCAATGACACACCACCGCCCAATGCCGCCACATTAAGCGCGACGTTTCCAGCACCGCCGGCGCGATCTTCTTTCTGTTGTACCTGCACCACAGGAACAGGAGCTTCTGGTGATATGCGTGCAGTGGCACCGTGCCAATACCGATCCAGCATAACATCACCGACCACGAGTACCTGCGCGCTGTTGAAATGGGGCAAGGCAATGGATTGCTTATCAATCTGCATGTTTTTTCCATTTTTCCGTTTGGGTTTTGTATCAGCCAACAACTATCTTGCTTTACATGTAGAGCATGACCATTTCATAAATCACAGCCGGCCTTTCTTGCCCCACGATATGAATAGCACCCGCCAATGTCACCTGTGTTCCCTTGGGGCCGCCCTCAACGCTGGCAACGCGCATATGCTGGTGGATTGTAGAACCTGCCGGCACATTACCGGTAAAACGTACCTTGTTGACACCGTAGTTCACGGCATTGCGATAACCGGTAATTTCATACGCTGGCGGGATGCGCATCTGCGCCATAAGCACCAGCGTAAGGAACCCATGGGCAATCGGCGCACCAAATGGACTTTCCTTCTTGCAGCGCTCTACATCCAGGTGAATCCAGTTGTGGTCATTGGTCAGGTCGGCAAAACGCTGGATAACATCCTGCGACACGGTGAATTCGTTACTCCATTCACCCCACTGCTCAGAAACAATCTCCTGCAAACCTTGCACATCATCAAAACGGTATTGTTTCATTGACTGGTCACCCACTATTAAAAAGCCAATTCTAGCAGCCTGTACCACTATAATCGCCTGAACCAACCAAGGGCTGTGTGTGATGATCGCCCCCCCACCTGTCACCATCCTGTTCGGCGGCTCTTTTGACCCTGTGCATGAAGGCCACCTGAAAACAGCTGAAGCGCTTCGGCTCGCACTGGGCCTGTCATCTGTCACCCTGCTGCCGGCAGCCCGGTCGCCGCTGAAACCGGCAGGAACACCCGATTCCCATCGCCTGTCGATGTTGCAACGCGCCATCGTTGATTACCCCGGCCTGTTGGTGGATGACCGGGAATTGCGCCGCCCACCACCCTCTTACTCGGTGGATACATTGCGTGAATTACGGGCAGAGATCGGCNNCTGGCCGTTGGGCTGGGTGATCGGCACGGATACGCTGCGGGGTTTGTCACAATGGAAAGACTGGCAACAGCTGACCGATCTGGCGCATCTTCTGGTGGTGGAGCGCCCCCATGCCAGCTGGCCCACACAAGGCGCTGTTGCAGGCTGGCTGGCCACCCTGCCATCCGTGACCAGCGTGGATCAGTTA
>DDBK01000169.1 GCA_002333095.1 Cellvibrionales bacterium UBA2034 | reverse complement strand
CCCCCCTGCCACTCACACGTTCTGGCGCCTATGGCGCCTCCAAGGCTGCGCTGGAATATTTTTTCCGGTGTTTGCGTATCGATGTGATGGCGGCCGGTATTTTTATAGGCATTATCCGGCCCGGTTTTGTCAAAACGCCTCTGACAGATCGCAATGATTTCTCGATGCCCTGGTTATGGCCTGCAGACAAGGCAGCAACAATCATTCTTGCTGGAATTGATCAACGTAAATCCGAGATCGTTTTCCCGCGGGCACTGCACTGGCTTTTATCGCTGATGGCCAGCCTGCCACATGCGTGGTGGGCATCTTTATCGCAGCGGATGCAAAAACCTGCGGAGAAAGACGCACCATGAAAATTGCAATCATCGGCACCGGCATTTCCGGTCTCACTTGCGCCTATCTGCTCAACCGGCAGCATGACATCACCGTGTTTGAAGCGGGGGACAGTATTGGCGGGCATACAGCCACCGTTGATATTGAAATGGCAGATGGCGAACGTCATGCCATTGATACAGGCTTTATTGTCTACAACGAATGGACTTACCCGAATTTTATCAGACTGCTCGCCAAGCTCGGGATCACCGGCCAGAAAACCGAAATGTCTTTCAGTGTGCATGATGATCGAAGCGGGCTGGAATATGGCGGCAACAACCTGAACACGTTATTTACCCAACGCATCAACCTGCTGCGACCCGGTTTTTTACGCATGGTGCGAGATATCCTGCGTTTCAATAAAGCGAGTATTGCCGATCTGGAAGCAGGCCACCTGCCCGCGGATACCACTCTAGGCCACTATCTGCAGGCGAACAATTACAGCAAAGAGTTTATTGCGCACTATCTTGTGCCAATGGGTGCTGCAATCTGGTCTGCCAGTACAACAGTCATGCTGGCATTCCCCCTGTTATTTTTTGTGCGCTTCCTGAAAAATCATGGTTTGCTGAGTATTTCAGACCGTCCGCAGTGGTATGTCATTCCTGGCGGCTCACGCGAATACCTCGCACCATTGACCAGGGATTTTTCACACCGCATCCATACATCAACACCCGTCACCGGGATACAAAGGCTTGGTGAAGGCGTGACATTAACCAGCACGCGGGGTACAGAATATTTTGATGCGGTGATCATTGCCAGCCACAGCGACCAGGCATTGGCCATGCTGCAGGATGCATCAACGCCTGAGCGTGAAATCCTGTCCGCTATTCCTTATCAGGCCAACGAAGTGGTATTGCATACTGACACGCGCTTGTTGCCCCGACACAAACGCGCATGGTCCAGCTGGAATTATCACCTGACCGCTGACCAACAACCTCATGCCGTGTTGACCTATGACATGAATATTCTGCAGGGCCTGCAATCTGCACACACATTTTGCGTGACACTGAATCACACATCCGCTATCGACCCTTCCAGAATATTGCGCCAGTTTTCCTATAGCCACCCTGTCTTCACGCTGGCAGGCATGGAAGCGCAACAGCGTTGGCATGAAATCAATGGGGTAAATCACACCTGGTTCTGTGGCGCTTACTGGCGCAACGGTTTTCATGAAGACGGCGTAGCCAGCGCACTGCGTGTGTGCGAAGCTTTCGGTGAAACATTGTGAACAAAGACATCGTTAACAAAGACACCGTGAAAAAAGACATCGTGAACAGAAACATTGTGAACAGCGCCATCTATACGGGGCAAATCCGGCATCGGCGACACAGCGCAGGTGAACACGCTTTTACCTACCCGATTGCCATGCTTTATGTAGATCTTGATGAACTGCCTGTCTTGTTCAACAACATCCCTTTGTGGTCTGCGCGCCGCCCGGCTCCCGGCTGGTTTCGTGAACAGGATTATCTGGCGAATACACCCGGCAAAACATTGNNGGTAAATACCCTTCCGGCCCGGTCCGTTTATTAAGCCATCCACGACATTTCGGTATTGGCATGAACCCGATCAGCTGCTTTTATTGTTACAAGGCAGATGGCGTAACCCTGCAATACATGATCGCTGAAGTCACCAATACGCCGTGGCGTGAGCGGGTAGCCTATGTATTGCCATGTGATCCTGAAAAAAAACAACAGCATGTGCGTTTTGCCAAATCGATGCATGTATCACCCTTTAATCCGATGACTATGGATTATGTTGCACGCTTCAACACTGCGGATGAAAAACTCTACTTGCATCTTGAAAACCGTGCCTGCTCACCGGATGGCAACAGTGAAGAGACAGTAACAGATGCCACCCTGACACTGATTCGCCAACCATGGTCAAGAAAGCATTTATTGCGCCTGTTATGGCAGTTCCCGTTCATGACACTGCAAGTGGCCGTGGGCATTTACTGGCAAGCGCTACGCCTGTGGATACGTGGCGCCCGATTCCATCATCACCCTTCACCTGCAGACAAAACGTCTACCCCAGAGGAGATTCACCCATGAATGCCATGTTGAATTTTGCCAGACTGAATTTTCCCAGCTTTGGTTTCACTGGGAAAAGCCCCGACAATATGTATCGCAACATCCTGATCACCATGCTGAAGAAATTGCAGGGCGGGCGACTGGCTATTTTTGAGGATGGCGCACCTGTAAAGGTATTTGGCGAAATCACATCGCCACATGATATCAACGCAAGCATCACCATTAATGATCCGGAAATGTGGCGCATGGCGGTAACTCGCGGCTCCATCGGGGCCGGTGAAGCCTATATGGCAGGACACTGGACATCACCCGACCTGACGCAAGTCATCCGTTTGCTGGTACGCAATCGCGACATTGTTAACGGCATGGACGGGCAACAGAGTCTGTTTGCGCGTATGGCACTCAAAGCTATACACGCTATGAACCGCAACACCAGGGAAGGGTCGCAAAAGAATATCAGTGCGCACTACGACCTTGATAATGATTTTTTCCAATTGTTCCTCGACGCATCCATGATGTATTCCTCAGCAGTATTCAATCATCCCGCCCAGCCACTGGCAGATGCCGCTGTGTACAAGCTCGATGTCATCTGCCAGCAACTGCAGTTACAAGCAGATGACCACCTGATTGAAATCGGTACCGGCTGGGGTGGAATGGCCATTCATGCAGCAAAAAAATATGGATGCCGCGTTACTACTACCACAATCTCTCAACAACAGTACGATTTTGCAAAAAATCGCATCGAGAGCGAAGGATTGTCTGATCGGATCACTTTACTGTTACAGGATTACCGCGATCTGGATGGGCAGTATGACAAACTGGTGTCCATAGAAATGATTGAAGCTGTCGGCGCAGAGTTCCAGCAAATCTACTTTGAAACGTGCGACCGCCTGTTGAAACCTGGTGGCAAGGCTTTAATCCAGGCCATCACCATCAGTGAAAGTATTTACGACCAGTATCTCAACGATACCGATTTTATTCGCCAGTACATTTTCCCAGGCGGCTGCTTGCCCACTATCCAGCGCATGAAACAGCTGACACGCAGCCATACCAGGTTAGACATGTTGGCAGTGTCTGACATCACTGCAGATTATGCGCTGACATTACAGCACTGGCGCCAGCGTTTGCTCTTCAACGTACAGCAGGTCATGGCGCTGGGATTTGATTTGTCCTTTGTACGCATGTGGGAGTTCTACCTGTGCTACTGCGAAGGTGGCTTTCTGGAAGGCGGCGGCAACAAGGATGGAATCGGCACCCACCAGTTGCTATTCTGCAAGGTAGAGCAATAACAATATATCAATGGATGCAGAGCCTATGACCCAACAACACCAGGGATTGTCGCAAGCCGGGAAAAACATCCTCAACCTGTTACTGGTACAGGCTGTGTGGTTTGCGTGTGTGATGGGCGGAACCCTGTGGGGGTGGGCCGCTGCACTGGTGTTTTTTGGCCTGTACCAACGCATGGTGGGCAACCTGCAAAAAGACTGGCTATGCATTATGGTGATTGCTACAACCGGTTTTGGCGTTGACTGCACCATCAGCTCGCTGGAACTGATGATCTTCCCGGAAAATAATCTGTTGCCATTCTTACCACTGCCCGGCTGGATGGCTGCACTCTGGTTCACCTTTGCCACATTATTCCTGTATGGGCTGCAATGGTTGCGTCACCGGCCATTGCTGGCTGCTGCAGCCGGCGCATTTCTCGGCCCTGCCAGCTATTACGCAGGCGCACAGCTGCACGGCGTAAAACTGGGTATGATCTTGCAATCCTTCTGGCTATGTTATGGATTGCTATGGGCCATCATGATGCCCTTGTTTGGCGGTATCGCCAGAAGCCTTGCCCGTGAATAATCCTGCGCATTGGGTTGCGGCCTGTTTCCTGCTGTTTGCCAGCGTATCGGTATCAGCAGCACCTGACAGATTATTGGTCACAGGCACAGCATCCAGTCTTGAAACAGGAAATATCGTATACCGTGAATATCACGACATCACAGAGCAACAACACACCGTGCGCTATGTGAGCCCGGATGAAAAACTGATCGCGTCAAAAGATATTTTTTACTCTCACGGTTTCAATACGCCGGAATACGAATTGCACGACAAGCGCTTTGAACGGCGCACAGGCAGCCAATGGCGCGACGGGCACTTCATCGTTTTCAGGACAGAAAAATCAGAAAAACCGCATCAGAAAAAAATTACACCTGAGAAGAATACAGTTATTGATGCAGGCTTTGATCACTTCATACGGGAAAACTGGAATGCGCTCGTAAACGGTGAAGTATTGCCATTCTCTTTTGTGGTGGCTGATCCACTGGTAATACTCAATATGAATATCGAGGAAGTGGATGCAGAGCACACAGCCATCAAACAGCATAGCAACCAGTATCGCTATTTTTTTGCCCACAGCCGCAATCGGCTGATTGGCTGGGCTATACCGGACATTCACCTTGCCTATGACAGCAACAGCCACTTGCTGCAGCTGTACCAGGGGCCATCCAACCTGACTGACCAACAAGACAAAAGCCAGAACGTGTTAATCCGTTACGAATACCAACGCCCAGCTACTGCTAACGCCGGAGATCAAGCCCCATGAACGATGTCATCAACCGGATCCACAGTGACTCACGCCTTGCCAATTTTATCGAGGCATCACGCACTCCCCTGCGCATTGCCTGTAACACCGACAGCCATTTCCCGTTGATTGTGCCTCTCTGGTTTCTTTTTGACGGTGAAGCTTTCTGGTGCGTGACACACAAGGATGCAAAATTGCTGAAACATTTGTACAAGGATCAACGTGTAGGTTTCGAAATAGCCAATAATGAACCGCCTTACGCCGGCGCACGCGGTCATGGCACAGTAGAACTTATTGCAGAGAAAGGCGCTGAATTATTACCCAGGTTACTGAACCGCTATTTCATCCGCGAAGAAAGTCGCCTCGCCACCTGGCTTCTGTCCCGCGCAGAAGATGAGGTCGCTATCCGGCTCGATCCACTCTATATCAATGGCTGGGACTACCAGCAGCGCATGCAGGATGCACGCGAATTCTGAGGAAATACCCATGAAAATCTTTCCAATCCTGGTCATGCTGTTTTTTATATCCGGATGTACAGGGCCGGATATCCAGCAGTACACCAACATGCAGCCGACCTTCGATGCCGAAACATTTTTTAACGGCCCATTGACCGCGCACGGGGTACTGAAAGACCGTAGCGGACAAGTCACTCGCCACTTTAATGCCACCATCAATGCACACTGGAAAGACGGGGTCGGCACACTGGAAGAGCGTTTTGAATTCAATGATGGTGAAATCCAGTTCCGCAACTGGCGATTAACACCCAGGAATGGGGGAGGCTATATCGCCACCGCAGGGGATGTGCTGGGTGAAGGACAGGCAGAAACTGCAGGAAACGTGTTTCACCTGGAGTACACGCTGGAAATACTCTACCAGGGCAAGCCGCTTGCACTCGCTGTGGATGACTGGATGTTTCGCGTTAGCGACAAGGTGGTGATCAACCAGTCCACGCTCAGTAAATGGGGATTCCGGGTCGGTAGTATCGAGTTGGCGATTATCCGGCAATAAGCCAGTGGACGATCAAAAGCAGAGCGGCATAGCCTCCTCCGCCCCTTTCGGCTAGCATGCCGACACCCTCACTGTAACTGACAGCGGATATGCGCACCCTTACCCTCACACGCCCTGACGACTGGCACATACACTTGCGTGATGACGCCTTTCTTCCCAGAACCGTGGCTGATGCCGCGCGTCAGTTTCACCGCGCCATTGCCATGCCTAACCTTGTACCGCCGGTCACTAACACTGCTGAGGCAGCAAGCTACCGGACGCGCATTCTTGCAGCCCGGCCCGCTGGATCTGATTTCCAGCCACTGTTGGTGTTGTACCTGACGGACAATACAGATCCGGCAGAAATGGCGATTGCACGTGCCAGCGGCTTTGTACACGCCTGCAAGTTATACCCTGCCGGCGCAACTACCCACTCTGATGCCGGCGTGACAGATATCCGCAAGATTTACCCGGTGCTGGCAGCGATGGAAAAATCGGGCCTGCCATTGTTATTGCACGGCGAAGTCACCGACCAGCACATCGATATCTTTGACCGCGAAGCAGCCTTCATTGAACGCACACTGCAACCATTGGTACGTGATTTTCCAGCCCTGAAAATTGTACTGGAACATATCACTACACAGGATGCTGCACAGTTTGTGGCCGAGAGCCACGCCAACGTAGCAGCGACCATTACTGCTCACCACCTGTTGTTCAACCGCAATGACATGCTGGCGGGCGGCATTCGTCCACACTTCTACTGCTTGCCTATCCTGAAACGCAACACTCACCAGCAAGCGCTGCAGCATGCTGCCACCAGCGGCAATCCCAAATTTTTTCTGGGTACGGATTCTGCCCCGCATGCCCAACACAAAAAAGAAACTGGTTGCGGGTGCGCTGGCTGCTACACTGCACTGAACGCCATCGAGTTGTATGCCGAAGCGTTTGATCACACTGGTCATCTGGATATGCTGGAAGGCTTTGCCAGTTTTTTCGGTGCTGATTTTTATGGATTACCGCGCAATACCGACACAATTACACTGCTCGAAAAGCCACAATCCGTACCTGCATCACTGGATTTTGGTGGCGAACAACTGATTCCCCTTCTGGCCGGCACACAACTGCGCTGGTCATTGCAAGATAAAACCTGAATCCCCCAAAAGACCCGGACATGAGTGATAAACCCAAAGAATTTTCATCGTTTGCAGAAGCCTTTGCCAACATCGAAACACTGCCCACGCTAGGCAGCCGTTTTCGCGGCTTCCTCCCTGTGGTGGTTGATCTGGAAACCACAGGTTTTAACTCACATACCGACGGTATCCTTGAAATTGCCGCAGTCATGCTGGCCTATGACGATAACGGCAACTTGCAGCGCGAGCGAACCATTTTTCACGCCGTGCAACCATTTCCCGGCGCAAACATTGAACAGGCCGCGCTGGATTTTACCGGCATCAATCCCGATGACCCATCACGCAATGCCATTACAGAACTGGAAGCATTGAGCGATATTTTTGATCAAGTCAAGAAAGCAGTAAAACAAAATGAATGCACACGGGCGATCATGGTGGCGCACAATGCCCATTTTGATCTGGGCTTTCTCAGCGCCGGCTCCCTACGCTGCGAGTTGGTGAAAAAAAATCCATTCCACCAGTTTTCCTGTTTCGATACTGTTTCACTGGCAGGGTTGGTTTATGGCCAGACTGTTCTCGCGCGCGCTTGCCAGGCAGCCAACATTCCCTTTGACAATAAAGCAGCACACCACGCAGATTACGATGCGGAAAAAACCGCTGACCTGTTCTGCACCATTGTTAACCAATGGCGTCAGGTAGCGCCATAAAAGCAGGGCGCGCAAACAGTCTGTCTGCATACGCCTCTACCACCGGCTGGGCAGTTGGCACCNNGGCCAGCGTATGGCCAATCAGTATATCTGCCACTGAAAAACTGTCGCCCACAATGAACTCGTGCTGCCCCAGACCTTGCGCCAATAATTGTGCAGCTTTAGCAAATTCCCATCGTGCCGTATCAATCACGGCAGGCACTCGCCACTCTGCCGGCAAGGCAAACTTGTGTTTACTGATCGTCCACAATGGCTGCTCCAGTTCGCTGATAGCAAAACTGCACCATTGTTCATAACGCGCACGATCATCACTGCCAAAGACAGGCGCCAATGTCTTTCCCGGGCAACGATCTGCAATGTAACTACAAATGGCCAGTGATTCTGTGAGGATCACGTCCCCGTCTTTTAACAACGGAACTTTTCCTGCAGGGTTCAATGCCAGGAAAGCCGGGGTACGTCCCTCGCCCCTGGATAAATTTACCCACTCAACGTGATACGGCACGCCTTTTTCTTCCAGTGCCCAGAGCGCACGATCAGAACGGGTTTTCGGGCAACCATACAAGGTCAGCATCATTGCGCCCCCACCAGAGACTCCAACATATTTTTCAGTCTGGGCTTCAATTTTAAAGCACCATAATTACTCAAATGCCCTTCGTCCCTATATACAACATCCTTCCCCTCCACAATCAGCACTTCATCACTGCCTTTCATGTAAATATCCCGTGTTGGCATGTAATAGCAATACGGGCATCCGGATGCGAGTTCTTTTATAAACAGATTGCCTGCTACATAGCTTTGACTATTCAGCTCTTTCAGATACTTGGCGGATTCTCCCTCAGGGAAAATATTGTTGTGGACAAGATACTGGACCAGCGTCTGGCTTTTGATATCAAGCAATGGCGGTTGCTCTACTAATATCACTTTTATCCCTGCCTTCCCTAATCTATCAATAAAAGCGGCCGCATTATGCTTATCGTTTTCAGAATTAATAGAAGTCCAGTTCCCGGCAATTATGACTACACTTGGCATCCATTGCTCAATTTTTTCAATCCTGTTTGCATCAAAAATGGCTTTTTCACTTAGAGTAAAAAATCTTTCTTCTTTTACCATAGAGGGGTTAGACTCCGGAAAAACAGGGGTGCCCCTTGCACCAAAAAAAGCAACGTTTACTCCCAATTCTTTCGCAATATCATCAACAACACCAGAAAACATCAAGGCAATCGAGCTTCCAATAACCAACACATCAGGATCACCAGAACCATACTGTTTTATGACTCCATTGTTGGCGTACAAGCCTTCATCAAATTTTTCCGGAGCCTCTATCAGCAACCCCTCCTTCTGCCACCGCCCGGACACATCGGCCTCTACTGGCGCCACATCGTATACCGGCCCTTTCCATACCACCTTGTTATACATAGAAACATCATAATATTTCCCAACGCTGTACAAATATCCTGAAAAAAGAAGACTCACCAAAACCGCCAGTGCAATATACGGAAGGTTATCCTTGCGATGACGTGTAAGCTTTTCTATCAGGTAGTAGGAAAAAATAGAAAAAACTACAGTCAGGACAATCACAACAATGTTTACAACGGCCTGATTTTCATCGGGAAATAAGTCCCTGGAAAATACAATTATGGGCCAATGCCACAAATACAGGGAATACGATAACTTACCCACATATACCATTGGCGGAGAAGAAAGCATTTTATTAAGCAAGCTTTCCTTATTTCCCTGATCCATAAGAATCAGCAATGCACCCACTACAGGAAAAAAAAGAAAGCCATTTCTCACAAGATGGTTCGATAAAAACCCGTAAGATCCAACGACCAATAACACGCCAATAACTGCTAAATACCCGTATGTTTTTTTTGAATTACACGCCTGATTCATTGACCGAACCGCCAGCAATGAACCAGCCGCCAGCTCCCATATCCTGGTAGGCAGCAAATAAAAAGTTTCCGCTGCATGGCGATCTGCACCATAAAGATAGAGCGCAAGACTGGCAACAGCCAATACTGAAACAGCCATGAATACATACTTGGGAATAAATTTGATAACAATAAAAATAAATGCCGGGAAAAACAGGTAAAATTGCTCTTCAACCGAAAGAGACCATGTATGAAGCAACAGCGCACTCTCTGCAGATGACCCCCAATAGTCACCCGCCATAATCCACAATGTAATGTTTGCCATTGAAAAAACAGCAGAAATACCCTGCAAACCAAGATCCTGTACTTCCCTGCCATAACGCAAGCAGTACCCTGCTACTGATGTAAAAATAATCATCGCCGTCAGCGCCGGCAATATTCTTCGTATCCTTCGCTTCCAGAAATTCAGGAAACTGAAAGTTCCGGCATGGCACTCTTCAAGAATAATCAGGCTGATCAGATAGCCTGAAATGACAAAAAATACATCAACACCTGCAAAACCACCTGGCATCCAGGATAAGCCAAGATGAAAAAATACAACTGGCAGTATTGCCAGCGTCCTCAATCCATCAATGGCAGGAACATACTTGATTCTAGACACGGATCGGTTCACCCATGAAAAAACGTGTTATCGCTCAATGCCGCACGTGCTGTTCGGCATTGGTTAGCTGCTGCAGTGTCGTCAGGGTAACCAAATGAAATTCCGAAAAGGAGTTTGAAGCTGTCATCCACACCAAGGGTTTTGCGCACAAGATCTGCATGAAAACCCAGCGAGGTTTGCGGGCAACTGCCAAGGCCATGTGCAGTCAATGACAACATCAATGATTGTGCATACATCCCGATATCTGTTGCTTCACGCAAACCGTATTCCTGTGGAATAAACAGGAAAGCCACATGGGGGGCATCAAAAAAAATAAAGTTGCGCATAAACGCTTCATTCCGTTTGACCTTGTCCTCCCGCGTAATGTCCATCACCTTGAAAAGGTCATTGGCTGCCTCGCCCTGACGTTCCTTGTACACACCGTGATATTTGCCCGAATACGGGAAATCCATGGTGATCTCACCACGCATCATCGCAGGCGGAATCTCCCTGCGCAGCAATTCCAGTGGCTCCCCACTGGCCACATGCACCATCCACGGCTGGGTGTTGCAGTTGGATGGCGTGCAATTGGCAAGGGTAAATACCTGGTCCATCAATGCCTGTGGGACACGCTCCGGCCGGAAAGCCCGCACGGAATATCGGCTTTTGATGATCCCGGCAAAAGCCGGAGCGAGGCTGGCAGCAGTCATGGGGCTCTCCTTACGGTCGTTTCTACACAAAGTGAATGGGTTAGAATGCTGCCATATTATCAGTCGCCGCAACCCGGAACTTCCCACGATGTCCATTACTTACAAGACCCCTGAACAGATTGCCCAGATGCGCGAGGCCGGCCGGCTGGCTGCTGAAGTGCTGGATATGATCGGCGAGCACGTCAAACCGGGGATCAGCACGGCAGAAATTGACCGTATCTGCCATGACCATATGGTGAATGTACAGAAAGTGGTGCCAGCCTGTCTGGGCTACCGTGGCTTTCCCAAGTCGGTTTGCACTTCGGTTAACCATGTCATCTGCCACGGTATCCCTTCAGAGAAAAAAATCCTGAAAGATGGCGACATCATCAATATTGATGTCACGGTTATTAAAGATGGATGGCACGGTGATACCAGCCGGATGTATTTTGTGGGCACACCTGCCCCGCATGCAAAACGCTTGGTCGAAATCACCCGTGAATGCCTTGAACTTGCTATCAGTCTCGTCAAGCCCGGCTGCAAACTCGGTGATATCGGGCACGCCATCCAGACACTCGCAGAGAAAAACCACTACAGCGTAGTACGCGAATACTGCGGCCATGGCATCGGCAAAGTATTTCATGAAGATCCACAAATCCTGCACTACGGCCGCCCCGACACAGGCATGGCATTGAAAGAAGGCATGACATTCACCATCGAACCCATGATCAACGCCGGCAAGCAACACACCAAACTGAAACCGGATGGATGGACAGTCGAAACAAAAGACGGCCGGCTGTCTGCACAGTGGGAACACACGATGGCGGTGACCGCAACAGGTGTGGAAATCCTGACGGCGAGCCCTGCGGGATTGTTCTGATGAGTGCGCTGCTGTTTTTTGACGAGCAGCGTTTCCAGAAGGCGCTGGAGCAAGGCAAACCGGTCACCGTTTTTCGCGATGCTATCCAGGCAGCTAACACCCACTTCGATAATCGCTTCTACGAAGGCGAAGACGTACGCACGCTGGTCAATGAGCGGGCACGGTTTGTCGACAGACTCCTGCACTTTGCCTGGCAGCATTTTGAAATAGGCGACACCGTTTCACTGATTGCAGTGGGCGGCTATGGCCGCATGGAGCTGCACCCGCATTCTGATATCGATGTACTGATACTGCTGCCGTCAGAGCCGGATGCAGAAACGCGCCATACCCTCGAGCGTTTCATCACCTTCCTGTGGGATCTCAATCTCAATATCGGGCACAGCGTACGTACAATGGCAGAATGCATACAAGCTGCTGCAGATGACATCACGATTGCCACCAATCTNNGAATACAACCTCGAACCCAATATCAAGAACGCTCCCGGCGGCTTGCGTGACATCCAGACGATCATGTGGATTGCCAAACGCCATTTCAATCTGGAAAAAGTCAGCGATCTGGTGCGCGTCGGATTTTTGACAGAAAACGAATTCAACATCATGCGCAATGGCGAAGAACTCCTCTGGCGCGTGCGTTATGGCCTGCACCTGCTGGCCGGCCGACATGAAGAAAGACNNTACCGTGATACAGAGAAAAGTCTTGCGGTTGAGCAATTCATGAAACGCTACTATCGCGCTGTATCTGCGTTACGTGAACTGAATGATGTACTGCTGAATTTTCTCGACGAGTCACTGTCTGACGATGACAATATCGCTGAAATTATTGATATCAATCGAAGATTTCGCACGTATAACAATTATATCGAAGTAAAAGCTGAAAATGTTTTCCGGCAAACACCAGCTGCTCTACTGGAAATATTTGTATTGATGGGACAGAACCCCCAAATCAAGGGGGTGCGCGCCTCAACTATCCGTCTAATTCGTGAACATCGCCAACTGATAGACGACAACTACCGGCAAGATATTCGCAATACATCACTCTTCATGGAGCTGATGCGCTCACCGCATGCTCTTGTGACACAACTGCTGCGCATGAAACGTTATGGCATCCTTGGCCGATACCTGCCAGAGTTTGGTGAAATTGTTGGCCAGATGCAGCATGATCTTTTCCACATCTACACCGTGGATGCGCATACGCTCTCTTGCATCAAGAATATGCGCCGTTTCTGGTATGCAGGCGCACAGGACAAATTTCCACTGGCTGCAAAAATTGTCCGGAAATTACCCAAAATTGAACTGCTCTATATTGCAGGGCTATATCACGACATAGGCAAAGGACGCGGCGGCGACCACTCACAGCTAGGGGCAATAGATGCCCGTGCTTTTTGCGAGCGCCATGGCCTCGGCAAGCGTGACACCAATCTGGTTGTCTGGCTGGTAGAAAATCATTTGTATATGACCAGCATTGCGCAACGGCAAGACATTTCAGATCCGGAGGTCATCCACAATTTCGCATTGAAAGTAGGCGACCAGATCCATCTGGATTATTTGCTTGCCCTTACAGTTGCAGACGTAAATGCTACCAATCCCACTTTATGGACAAGCTGGAAAGCGCAGCTGATGCGCCAGCTCTACACCGAAACCAAGCGCGCATTGCGCCGCGGTCTTGAAAATCCGATAGACAAACACGAGTGGATTGAAGATACCCAGCAACAGGTTATCCAGAATCTTGCCCTCAAGGGATTTTCCGAAGCAGAGGCACGGAAAATCTGGGCAGGCCGTGGCGAGGATTATTTTTTGCGTGAAAGCGTCACGGATATTGAATGGCACACAGAAGCCATTGCCCACCATGCCAACCCGGATGAGCCGCTTATCCTGATACGTGACCCACAAGACGGGGTATTTGAAGGCGCGACCCAGATTTTTGTCCGCATGCGTGCCCATAACCATGCGTTTGCAGCAGTCGTGACACTCCTTGACCAGTTAAACCTGAGCATTCAGGATGCCCGCCTCTACAGCTCTAGCGGCGACTTTACCAATGACACATATTTTGTGCTCAATGAGAACCTCGAGCCCATCGGCAATGACGATGAGCGACGCAATATTATCTGGCAAACGTTGCACGATGAACTGGCGCACAACATCAATAACTTCCCGTCCATTGCACAGCGGCGCACAGCGCGAGAAATGAAACATTTCACCATGCCTACACGCACCAGCATGGTTAATGACATCAACAGTGGCACCACGGTACTGGAAGTGATTTCGCCGGACAGACCCGGACTTCTGGCGCGCATCGCCCGCGTTTTCGTGGAATTTGGCATCCGTTTGCACAATGCCAAGATCACAACACTGGGAGAGCGCGTGGAAGACGTTTTCTTTATTACCGATCAGGACGGAAAGCCCCTGTCAGATCCGGCTTTCTGCGCATCCCTGCAATCCGTAATTTGTGAGCAACTGGACAAACAGGTCGCCAAGACATCTGCACCCGCCATGTAAAATATCCAGAGATACATATCCAACACAGAGATACATACCCAACACAATGAATCCACTACTCAACACACTACAACCCTATCCGTTTGAAAAACTGGCTGCGCTGAAATCAGGTATTTCACCTCCTGATCACTTGCAACACATTGCATTGTCGATAGGTGAACCGCAGCATCCAGCACCCGACTTTGTTGTTCGCACCCTGGCAGAACACATGAGCGGACTCAGCCATTACCCTACCACCAAGGGCATTCCTGCATTGCGTGAAGCAATAGCAAAATGGTGTACGCAACGTTTCCAGTTACAGCAACCCATGAATGCAGAAACCCAGGTGCTGCCGGTAAATGGCACGCGTGAAGCATTATTCTCATTCGCCCAGGCTGTAATTGACCCTGCCCAAAAACCTGTAGCAATCATGCCCAATCCGTTTTACCAGATCTACGAAGGCGCAGCATTGCTCGCCGGCGCAGAACCTTACTTTATTCACTGTGTTGCAGATAACGGCTTTATCCCTGATTTTTCTTCTGTTCCTGTCGAGATATGGCAACGCTGTCAATTATTGTTTATCTGTTCGCCAGGCAATCCCACCGGCAGCGTAATAAATATTAAACAGCTGCAAGCATTGATAGCATTAGCTGATAAGTATGATTTTATAATTGCTGGCGATGAGTGTTACTCAGAGCTGTATTTTGATGAAGCACGCCCTCCTGCAGGCTTATTACAAGCGTGCAGCGCAATGGGGCGACATGATTTCAAGCGCTGCGTTGTATTTCACTCCTTATCGAAACGCTCAAACCTGCCAGGATTGCGTTCCGGCTTTGTCGGAGGGGATGCCACGATATTAGGGAAATTCCTTCTGTATCGCACTTACCATGGCTGCGCCATGCCACTACAACACCAACATGCCAGCATTGCTGCATGGAATGATGAGCAACATGTTGTTGAAAATCGTCTCTGCTACACAGAAAAATTTTCTGCAGTGCTGGAAATTCTGGAGGATTGCATCACTGCGGGGAAAATTTCCGTCAGCAAGCCGGATGCCGGCTTCTATCTATGGGCAAAAATACGTGGTAGCGATACAGAATTCTCCCGCGCATTATTTTCTGGACAGAACGTGACGGTTTTACCCGGCAGTTTTTTGTCGCGGGAGTCCGGCGGCATCAATCCGGGTGCAGGCTATATACGCATGGCACTGGTTGCCCCATTGGCCGAATGTATTGATGCCGCTCACCGCATCAAACAGTTTCTCGACAAGCAGTAGCGCATGAACAAGAACGAACGGGCTGCCTGGATTGCAGAAAAACTGGCCGAACTCTATCCAGCGCCACCCATTCCACTGCAACACAAGGATCCCTACACATTGCTGGTGGCTGTGCTGTTATCGGCACAATGCACAGATGAACGTGTTAACAAAGTAACGCCAGACTTGTGGAAGTTGGCAGACAATCCTTTTGATATGGCAAAGGTTCCTGCGGAAACCATCGAGGTCGCCATCAAATCCTGCGGCCTGTCACCACAGAAATCGCGGGCGATCCACCAACTGTCCAATATCCTGGTTCGTGAGCATAGCGGTATCGTGCCTGATAATTTTACCGATCTGGAAAAGCTGCCCGGTGTCGGGCATAAAACCGCCAGCGTGGTGATGTCACAGGCATTTGGCGTACCGGCTTTCCCCGTGGATACACATATCCACCGGCTTGCCCAACGCTGGAAACTCACCAGCGGCAAAAATGTGGCACAAACAGAGGCCGACCTGAAAAAACTGTTTCCACGGGAAACGTGGAATGCCTTGCATCTGCAGATCATCTATTATGGCCGTGAACATTGTTCGGCCCGCGGCTGCGACGGAACCCAGTGCCTTATCTGCCGACATTGTTTTCCCAACCGGAAAAACCCTGTGGCGACACTCAAGGCATGATGATGAACGGTGAACAGCGCCTGATTTTTTCTCCTGCACTATTGCTGGCCATCCTGTTGCTACTGGCCCAGTGTTTTTTTCTTTATGGCGACACAGGCCGCGATGATGCTTTCTTTACCTATTGGCCTGCACAAACACTGGCAGAGCAGGGCAAGATACTGAATTACAACGGAGAGCGCGTTGAGCAATCTTCAACATTGCTACACACAGTATTGCTCGCTGCCACTCACAAAATAACCCCTTTCATGGCAATACCCACCCTGTCCTGGATGCTTTCATTGGCAGCAGGGATTATTACGCTAATCGTCACTGCCATGGTATTGCGCCAGCGTGGAATCAGTCTCTACGGCACATTGATATTGGCTACAGCGCCGAGCCTGGTGTTCTGGTCCAGTAGCGGAATGGAAACACTCAGCAGCACTGCGTTGCTCACAATGATCCTGCTGCTTTTTCTGCAAGAGCGACTGACGCGTCAGCAACATCTCTGGCTTGCGCTTGCCACCTCACTTGCCGTGATCAATCGCCCTGAAACATTTCTGGTACTCGGTAGCTTTTGTTTATTGGCCTGGCCACTGAAATGCATATTGCAATGGTTTTCAGGCATAAAAACTTACAGCAACTCACCGTGGTTGACTTTATTGCTCACTACTTTTCTTGCTGCAGGTTTGGTGGGCATATGGCGCCACTACTATTTTGATGCGTGGTTTCCACAGCCGGTTACTGCCAAAAGCAGTCATGACTATATTACGAATATCCTGAAAGGCATAAACTACATCGTTCACGCAGGACAATCTGTCACTACGCAATACATCACTGCTGCGGGAATTTTCAGCTGGTTTGCCGCCCTACTCTACTGGAAACACCCACACCGCCTGCCTGTTATCATTGCCGGCTCACTGGCACTGGCACAACTGGCTTTCATCATTGCTACAGGCGGCGACNNCAGGCGGTGACTGGATGGATGCCACGCGCTTCCTGCTGCCGGTTTTGCCCGCCCTGCTGTTGTGCCTGCTTTTCTTTCTAGCTCCGTGGAAAAAATTCGGCACTGTGATATGCCTATGTCTGTTGTCGGTAGCCCTATATGACAGCTGGACATTTGCCAGGACTAAATCCACTGGCTTGACTACGTTCGAAAATACGGCAGCTATCGAGCGCCATCTTCCTGATTCCATACAAACCGGGCACTACAGCGCCGCTGAATTGCATACCAAAGATGCACTTCGTGATATCCCGCAACTGGAACACCTGAATGAACTGGTTTCCAGATTTACTGCGTATCCAGAAAAGCTGAATATCGCTTCTATCCAGATGGGATTTATACCCTATCACCTCAGTAAAAATTTCCCTGGCCGCTTGCACTTTCTTGATTTGCGCGCCTTAAGTACGCGTAATTTTTCTGATTGCGCTCTGCTGGATACATTCCCAAGAACTGAAAATGGCATCAAGATCAGCTACGACGAATTTTTTTCCTTGCTGCCCATGCTGCAAAGACAATGCGGCATCGCCAAACCCGACATCCTCTACGATCTTGGTTACGGGATGAGAGAGAATGTCCTCAAGGAAAATGGCTATATCATTACTTACCGTGAAAAACGCCACGTCGCAGGAGATTTTTCTACACGCTCTATTGGTTCTGAATTATTTGTAGCAGTTCGCCGTGAGTTGGCAGCGCAATACCAGCTGAAAGATATTGATGGCAACATTCCGGCGATTGCAGAAGCGCCAACAACACCCCCTCCCAACATTGTGTTACTGATTGCTGATGATATCAGCTATGACCATTTTGGCTTCATGGGCAACCCTGCTGCGCGCACGCCTACGCTCGACCAACTGGCACAGCAAGGCACGGTGTTTACCACCGCTTACGTTCCAACAGCTTTTTGCCGCCCTTCTCTCGCCAGCTTGTTAACGGGTTCATGGCCACACCAGAACAGGATCCATGCCAACAATGGTGTTATTGCATTGCCCAGAGGCTATAACACTATTGCCACTATGCTACAAAAACAGGGCTATGCCACTTTTGCCGGGGGTAAATTCTGGGAAGATGAACCCGAGCTGCGCGGCTTTGATAGTCACGATGTCCGCAAGGAAAGTTTTGCCCGGGATAATCAGGATGCCCTCTGGCGTTTTATTGACCAGAACTCCGGGAAAAAACCATTATTTATCTGGTGGGCACCCATGTTGCCGCATACACCCCATAACCCTCCGCAAACATTTCTTGATGCCATTGACGAGCAAGCTATTCAAGTCCCTGCTTCAATCCCTGAACATAGACAGCAGGAATACAGATACAAAACCAGAAACCTGCTGGCAATGAACTTGTGGCTGGATGATGAAGTACGCAAGTTGAAAAGCCATATGGATGAAAAGAACCTGACCAGCAACACGCTGTTTATTTTCCTGGCTGACAATGGCTTCAGCCACCAGTCAGTTTCAAAAAGTACACCATACGAACTCGGCATACGGACACCGATCATATTCAGCTGGCCAGAAAATATACCGGCTAGAAGAATTGATACGCCCACCAATAGCATCAATATTTATAACACCGTGCTGGATTATGCAGGTGTTACACGGTTACCGCTTGACAGGCCCCAACCAGGCCACAGTCTCCGTGCAGTGCTGGAAAACAGGGAATCTGCAATCCCGGAAAAATTGTTCGGGGCTGACTATCAAGCAGTCACAATAAAAACAGACCCGGCACCGAGACCAGAGCGCGATATTTTTTCGTTGCATGTACGCGATGGTGACTGGAAATACATTTTCTACTTGCGTGATTTGCACGAGGAAGAAAACGCTGACCTGACCATCAAGAGCGGCATGTCTGCATTCCCTACCCGACAAGCTGGCGATGAAGAGCTGTATTTCTTGCCCACAGACAGTTACGAAGAAAACAATCTGGCATCGCACGTGGAGCAACAGGAACGAATTGAAAAATACCGCCGCGACGTATTGCAATGGTGGTATAGCACCGGTGGCAAAACGTTTGATGCCAGCCGCCACTGTCCGGCACAGCCAGTTGCGCTGTGCCAGAAGCTGGCAATCGTCAAAGCTGACTGATCAGGCTTTAATCCGGACAACCAGACAATCGCACTGCACCACTTGCAAGATGGCGCTGGCAGTCGATCCTANNTCTCTGGAACAGCATGTGTCGCCGCAATTTTCTGGACAGAACCCGCCATGCCTTCCAGCAAGGACTCATCGCTGATGCTGGAATATCCCACTACTGGATCAAAACCCGTCAATGGCCAATCCATCACATGTACCACGTCCAGCGTGGCACCATATTGGGTGGCCAACTCAGCGCCCTTTTGCAACAAGCTGTGAGCTTCTTCACTCAGATCAATGGCTACCAGAATGCGCTTGTACATAAACGTTCTCCTTCTCTGAAAAATCGCTGCAGGGCAGCACTGTAACACCGCAAAGGCATGCTTTTCATGTCCTGCATCAAACCGCCCAAGATGCCATTAAATGCTCGACGATGCCTTTAAAACCTTGAAGATGCTATCCTGCGTGCCGCTTTTTGACAGATCCAGAGACCAAAGAGGAGATAACATGACTTTTGCAATCGGCATCGGCATCGGCACACAGAACAGTAACGGCGAGTGGCTGGAAATCTTTTACCCTGCTCCTTTGCTGCACCCGGCCGGCGACATTGCCAGCACCATCGCTGATCATCTTCACCATACCGGTGGCAACGCCGCCATCCAGATTTCTGCTGCCCAGAGCCAGTCTCTCTCCAGCGCGCTGCAAGCTAAAGGCCACCACTATTCCTGGCTCAGCGCCATGGAAGGCAGCCAGCGACCGCTGGTAGTGACAATACTGGAAACCGATGCAGCGCCCACCTCCGTCCCGGAGGTCTACCTGAAATTGCACCTGCTGTCGCATCGACTGGCCAAACCACACACTATCAACCTGACCGGCATTTTCGGCCTCCTCCCCAATGTCGCGTGGACGGATGAAGGCGCCATCGATATCCGCGAACTGGCGCAACGGCAATTGCAGGCTCGGGTGTGTGGCCGGGTACTGGAAGTGTCCTCCGTCGACAAATTCCCCAAAATGGCCAACTATGTGGTTCCGTCGGGTGTTCGGGTAGCGCATACCGCACGCGTTCGCCTCGGCGCCTACCTCGGTGAAGGCACCACCATCATGCATGAAGGCTTCGTGAACTTTAATGCGGGCACTGAAGGCCCCGGCATGGTGGAAGGACGTATATCGGNNGTAGGCATTCCACTGGGTGACCGCTGCACTATTGAAGCCGGTCTCTATATCACGGCAGGTTCTGTGATCACGCTGATCGACAGCACAGGCGCAACGGCCGGCACCTGTAAGGCACGGGAGCTGGCTGGAAAATCCGATCTGTTATTCCGCCGCCATTCAAAAACCGGCGCGATTGAATGCCTGACCAACAAATCAGCGATTGAACTCAACGAAGCACTGCACAAACACAACTAAGCACAAACACAACTGAGTGATGAGCCAAACCATGACACCGACACTCGCACTTGCCTGCCAACTGATCGAGCAGCCATCCGTTACACCACATGACGCCGACTGCCAGCAAATCATGATGCAGCGTTTGTCTGCCATCGGTTTTTGCTGTCGCGAAATGCCGTTTGGTGACGTGAAAAACTTCTGGGCCGTTCACGGCAATCCTGATTCACAAAAACAGGGTCCACTGTTCTGCTTTGCAGGCCATACGGATGTTGTGCCAACAGGCGATGAAAAACACTGGCACAGCGCACCGTTCAAGGCGACGATCAAAGGTGATCATTTATACGGGCGCGGCGCGGCAGATATGAAAGGCAGTCTCGCGGCAATGGTGACTGCCTGCGAACGTTTTGTTGCGGCACATCCTCAACATAAAGGCCGCATCGCATTTCTGATTACCAGCGATGAAGAAGGTATTGCCATTGATGGTACGGTGAAAGTTGTCGAGCAATTGCAGCGTGAAAACACATTGATTGACTGGTGTCTGGTGGGCGAACCCTCCAGCAGCAAAGTCACGGGCGATGTGATCAAGAACGGCCGCCGTGGTTCGCTTGGTGCCACATTGACAGTGAAAGGTGTACAAGGGCACGTTGCCTATCCACATCTGGCACGCAATCCTATCCACGAGGCCGCTACTGCACTCGCTGAACTCGCTGCTGAAGAGTGGGACAAGGGCAATGATTTTTTCCCGGCCACCAGCTTCCAGATCTCCAACATCAACGCCGGTACTGGCGCTACCAATGTCATTCCCGGCTCGCTGGAAGCACTGGTCAATTTCCGTTTTTCCACAGAACTGACGGAAGAAAAAATCCGCGCACGCACGGAAGCAATCCTGCAAAAGCACGGGCTGGACTACAATATTACCTGGTCGCTGAGTGGCCAACCCTTCCTGACGGATTGTGGCGCACTGGTCGATGCCACTGTTGCAGCCATTCGTGAAGTGACGGGTATTGATACAGAACTGTCTACTGCTGGTGGAACGTCAGATGGGCGTTTCATTGCACCAACAGGTGCGCAGGTTGTCGAGCTTGGGCCGGTCAATGCCACTATCCACAAGATTGACGAAAACACCCATATCGGCGAACTGGAACAGTTATCGCTGATTTACGAAACTATTTTGAAAAAACTGCTGGCCTGACAGGCTGTGTAAAAATTACTTGCCCGACTGGGCCGACTGGAACAGCTCGACCACACGTTTTTCTGACACAGGCATCCGGGTTTTCATCGGCTGGGCAAACAGGGCTACGCGCCACTCTTCCAGCAGCCAGCGCAATTCCTGCTGTTGGTCCGGCCAATCTGCCAGCGGCATTTTTTTCAGTCTTTCACACACCGGCTGCCAGAATTTCTGCAACTGCGCCACGGCTTGCTGGTCACGCGGCACACCGCCACGCAATTTTTCAAGCCGCTTTTGTAACGCTTCCATGTAGCGTGCATATTGCATCAACTGCTCATAGGGCGAGACCCGAAGAAAACCCGGAAACCATAAACCATCCAGCTGCGAACGGATATCCTGCACGGTAATTTTTGCATCTGGCGCTTTCAGCAAATCCAGCTGCTGCTGGATGGATTGCGCCAGCAACACGGCTTGTGCCAATACATTTTCCAGCTGCCTGGCAACACCATACAGTGCGGATTTATTTTCTGCGATCAGCTTTTCAAAATCATCCTTACTACGCGGCAGTGGCGTGTCGGAAAAAAATGTGTGTGCGACACAGGTATCGATAAAATCGTCCATCAACTCACTGGCTGAACCAAAAGCAGCCAGTGCCAGTCGCACACGGTTTTCACGCAAACAATCTTTCTGCAAGGTTTTGACTTGCTGGGGCAAGGACAGCACAGCAAGACGTACCAGACCGCGTTTATGCTCCCTTTCAGCTACAGAGTGAGTGTCATACAAGGTAATGGCCACACTGTCATACGCATCCTGTAACGCAGGCCATGCAGTAATACGCATATCTCCGCGTTGTTGCGGCACAGTCTCCGCCAGATCCGGAAAATCCCAGCTGCGGATACCGGTTCGTGCAAAACCTGTTGCTGCTGCCTGTTGTACTACCTCACGCGCTTGAGAGGAAAACTCTGCGCGCAACAATGCAAGATCTCGCCCTTGGGCCAGTACAGCATCACGCTCACCCAACACCTGGACATTCATCCGGTAGAATGGATCCAGCTGGGTTTCATCCAGATCATTTTCACTGGCCTGCACACCGTAAAATCGCAACAGGGTTTTCACCAAAGTCGCTGAAAGTGTTTCTGTCGCAACCACGGGTTGTTGCTGCATCAAAGCCGTAATGCGCTCAGCAGCAGTCGGGAGTGGCACCAGTGTCTTGCGCAGGCTTTTCGGTAACGCCCGCAACAATGCCTGGATCTTGTCTGCGAGCAAACCGGGTACTAGCCAGCTGAGTTTTTCTGCAGGAATCTGGTTCAGCAACGCCAATGGCACTTGCAAGGTCACACCATCATTTGCATGTCCCGGATCAAAACTGTACACCAGCTTGAGTGCATTGCCATCGCAGTCGAGATGATCCGGAAACTGCACCACCGTTTCGTCACCGGGATCACGCACCAGCACATCTTCTTCGCGCAATAACAATAACTGTGCATCTGTCTGGCTGGATTTTTTATACCAGGCATCCAGATCGTTGACGGTAACAATATTGTCTGGAATACGGGCGGCATAAAAAGCAAACAATGCACTGTCATCTACCAGCAGGTCCCGGCGGCGGATGCGGGCCTCCATATCCTGCACCCGCTCAATCAGGCTCTGGTTGCGGGCAAAAAAACCTGAGCGACCACGATACTTTCCTGATACCAAAGCCTCGCGGATCAGCAGCTCACGCGCCTGTGGACGATCGATGTCACCATAAAAAACTTTCTTTTTCTCTACCAGTATCAATCCATACAGACTGATACGCTGGTGAACCATCGGCATGCCACGCTGCTCATCCCAGAACGGTTCAAAATAATCGGTCTGCAACAGGTGTTTTGCTGCTGGCAACACCCACTGCGGCTCAATCATTGCCACAACATGCGCAAACAATTGCGAGGTTTCCATCAAATTTGCGGCAGCCAGCCAACGCGGTGCTTTTTTTGCCTGTGCTGAACCGGGAAAAATACGCAACTTGCGCTGCCGGCAACCGAGGTACTCACGATCTTCCTGGCGTAACGCAATATTCGACAACAACCCGACCAGCAAGGCCTGGTGCAGGTTGGCATAACTGTTCGGGGGCAAAGCTGCATAATCCAGTGGATCTGTATTTTCTTTCCAACCGTTTTGCTGGCAGGCAACATGCAACTGGTGATGGATGTCCCGCCACTCGCGCATCCGTTGCGCAGACAGGAAATTCTGCTCGCAAAACTTGCGCAGTGCATTTTGCGACAAGTTCTGGCGTTGCAGCTCATACGCCGCCCATAATGTCAGGTAACTGACGAAATCCGAGCGCTCATCAGCCCACTGTTTATGCTTTTCATCAGATTGCTGTTTCTTGTCGACTGGACGATCACGTGGATCCTGCACACTGAGTGCGCTGGTAATAATTAATACTTCCCGCAAACAATTCTTTTGCTGTGCTGCCACCAGCATGGCAGCAAGGCGCGGATCCAGTGGCAAGCGCGCAATATCCCGCCCCAGCGCTGTGATGCNNGTCCACAGCACGCAATTCTGCTAGCAGACTGTAGCCTTCGTTCACATGTCGCGTGTCTGGCGCATCAAGGAATGGGAAATCTTCCATACGACCTAGTTTTAACAACAGCATCTGCAAAATAACCGATGCCAGATTGGTGCGGCGAATTTCCGGATCGGTAAATGCCGGACGGGCACGAAAATCATGTTCACTGTACAAGCGCACACAAATGCCCGCTTCCAACCGTCCGCAACGGCCGGCGCGCTGGTTGGCACTGGCTTGCGAGACATTTTCTATGGGCAAACGCTGCACGCGGGTGCGATGGCTGTACCGGCTGATGCGTGCATTGCCCACATCAATCACGTAGCGAATGCCCGGCACTGTCAGGGACGTTTCAGCAACATTGGTGGCAAGCACAATCCGGCGTCCGGCGTGCGGCGCAAAAATCTTCTGCTGTTCTTTCAAGGTGAGCCGCGCATACAAGGGCACCACGTCACAATGTTTCAGGTTGGCATTGTATGACTGTTGTTTACGCAAATGACGGGCAGTTTCAAGAATGTCACGTTCACCAGACAGGAATACCAGCACATCCCCACCGCGTACACTGCGCGATTTTTCTGTATCCAGCAGATAGTCCAGTGCCCGCTCGATGATCTCACCCACATCATCCGGCTTGCCGGGCATTTCATCGGGTGGCAGATAAGTGATATCGACAGGATAGGTTCGCCCTTCCACAGTGATGATCGGCGCAGGATTGCCCTTCCGGTCAGAAAAATGTTCAGAAAAACGCTGCACATCAATCGTGGCTGAGGTAATGATCAGCTTCAGGTCAGGACGTTTTGGCAACAACAGCTTGATGTAACCCAGCAGGAAATCGATATTGAGCGAACGCTCGTGTGCCTCATCAATAATCAGCACGTCGTATTTTTTCAGCAATCTGTCACGCTGGATTTCAGCGAGCAGGATACCGTCTGTCATCAGTTTGATGCGCGTATTGTCGCTGCTGTCATCGTGGAATCGCACCTGACAGCCTACCGTCTGCCCGAGCGGTTCGTTCAATTCCTGCGCAATACGGGTAGCCACTGTGCGCGCAGCCAACCTGCGCGGTTGCGTATGGCCAATAATGCCTTTGTCGCCTTTGCCAATTTTTTTATCCAGCAACAGCTCAAGACAAATTTTAGGCAACTGCGTTGTCTTGCCCGATCCGGTTTCGCCGGCGACGATCAATACCTGATGGTTTTTAATGAGCTCGGCAATTTCATGCCGGCGTTCAACAACCGGCAGTTCGGGCGGGTAAGTGAATGCGCGCTCGACCACTAAAAGAGTTTAGCCATGCCCGAATGGGCATTTACCGCCACCACCACTGGTATCAATGCCTTTTGGCGGCAACCCGGCAAAAGCATCTGCGCGGTTTTTCTCGCGATCCGCAAGAATCATGTCAGCAGCTTTTTCTGCTACAGCCACTGTCGGGGCATGCGTATTGCCGGAAACCAGATTGGGAAAAATAGATGCATCGACTACACGCAATGCATGCAAGCCATGCACTTTCAATTCATTGTCAACAACCGCTCTGGCGTCATTGGCTGCACCCATTTTGCACGTACCGACGGGATGATAGACACTGCCGCCTTCGTTACGGCAATATTCGAGAATCTGTTCGTCTGTCTGCACATGTGCACCGGGCGTGATTTCTGTGGTGGCAATATCGCGAAATGGCGCCGCCGCATAAATTTCACGCTGCTTCTTCACACCATCCACTGCGCGCTTGCAGTCATTTTCATTCGTGAGATAGTTATAGAGAATTTTGGGTGGCGCTTTGGGATCAGTGCTGCGGATATGCACATGGCCGCGCGCTTCCGGACGCAATACGCACGTGGTGGAGTTCACACCCGGCACGGGTGAAGGAGTCATATTGCCTTTCTCATCCATGCCACCCGCACCCGGCGTAAAATGAATCTGCATACTGGGGCGTGTATCACCGGCTGTTTTGTAAAACGCTCCGATATTGGCGGCAGGAAATGCAAGCAAGCCACGTTTGGTGAAAAGGTATTTGAACACGTTAAAGACTACGCGTGGAAACTTGCCATCATCACTAATTGTCACGCCCTTGTTGACACCATGCTGCACCTGCACATGATAATGGTCTTGCAGGTTCTCACCCACGCCAGGCAATTCGTGTTTCAGTTCAATGCCATGGCTTTCTATTACGTTACGTTGCCCGATACCAGACAGCTCAAGCAATGTTGGCGTATTGAGTGCGCCCGCTGCAAGGATCACTTCCTGCATGGCTGCCACTTCCTGTATCTGGCCTTTGCTGTCCAGATAATGAACACCAATCGCACGGGTCTTATGGAAAAGTATTTTTGCAGCAACAGACTTTGTAGCAATCACCAGGTTCTTGCGTTTACATACATCCTTGCCCAGAAATGCAGCCGCAGAACTCCAGCGCTTGCCACCCTTCTGGTTCAACTGGAAGTAACCGACGCCTTCCTGTTTTTCACCATTAAAATCATTTGTGCGGGGAATGCCCGTCGCTTCTGCCGCACGCAAGTAATAATCTGATTGTTCATATTCTGTACGGCAACCGGTGACATTCAGTCCACCACCTTTACCATGGTAGCGGCTGGCATCACCCAACTCGAAATGCTCACTGCGCCGGAAATACGGCAGCAGGCTTTCATAATCCCAGCCTTCGCAACCCGGCAGCTTTGCCCATTCATCGTAGTCTTCACGCTGGCCACGGATATAGACCATGCCATTGATTGAACTGCACCCGCCCAATACACGACCGCGCGGCGAATGGATCGGGCGATTATTGCAACCCGGCTCAGGCTCACTGAAATACACATTGGTGTCTTTGGGGTCATGGATCAACTTGATGAAACCCATCGGCATGTGAATCATCGGATTGGTATCCTTGCCACCTGCCTCGATCAGCAATACACGGATATTGCTGTTACGCGACAAACGATTCGCCAGCACACAACCGGCAGAGCCGGCACCGACAATGATGTAGTCAAACTGGTTATCAAGCATGGCGTTTTTCTTCCTGTCGCTGGGCAGTGAATGCTGTGATTTAACCGCAGCTGCATGCATGTAGCAATTGGCGGTTGTGCTGACAACGCTGTGCGTGCGCCGTATATTCCCCAATGTCACCACCCGATAGAGGAAACTAGACTCTCGGGATCAGCGCCTTTGATGATGGAGAGATGGCATGGGCATAGCGAACTACTTCGACAGCGACCCCAATTTCACGCGCACACAGGAAGCAGAGCTGGTCCGGCTGACGAAAGCCTTGCGCCAGGTGATCGATAGCAGCGTCAAACTGAATGCCCCACTGGAAACATTGACCCAGTTGGCTAACGATGCAGAAACGATGGCTGCACAGATGCAACCCTACAGCAGCATTCGGCCGATTGCCGCACACAACAAGCATTTTCGCCCCGATGATGTGAACTGGTCCGCCCCTTACAGCCCGGTAGTTGGCCGCTGTAACCCGCTCTCCCCCCCGATGCAGATGGTGCTGCGCGAAGACAAGGCCATCGGCACAGTGACATACGGCGATGCTTTTGAAGGCCCACCGAACTGCGTGCATGGCGGGATGGTGGCATTGGCATGGGATCACGTCATGGCACTGGCCAATATGCTGATCAATGCGCGCGGACCCACCGCCTGGCTGCATGTGGACTACAAGAAACCTACGCCCCTCTACACCCCACTGCGCTTTGAAGCGTGGATCGACAAACTGGAAGGCAAGAAGATATTCGTCAAAGGCGCTTGCTATGCGAACGGCGAAATCGTCACAGAAGCCAGCGGCCTGTTTATCAATACCGTGATCAAGAATATTGGCGTGGAAGCAGAGATGCTGCGCCAGGAACAATTGCATTCCTCCGACAACCCTGATGACAGACACCCACTACACCCTTCTCGCTTCACTGCTGATTGATATCGAGTGCGCGTTACGGCGCGCCAACTTGTGGAGCAACGAACCGCCCTCTGCTGACGCGCTGGCTAGCGTCGAGCCGTTTTGCGTTGACACCATGGATTTCCAGCAATGGCTGCAATTTGTATTCCTGCCGCGCATGCAGGACTTGCTGGACTCCCGCTCACCGCTGCCCCTCTCATGCAATATCAGCGCTATGGCTGAAACGGTATGGGCTGCGAATACGCAGGCCGGTGCAGTGATTAATGTGCTGCGGACGTTTGATCAAACCATCACCGGCACCCCATAATAGCCCTCCTTGCAAGATCGCCACTTGCCCTGAAGAAGATGAATGCCCGATGCTGCGCCTGACAGAAATCAAACTGCCCCTGGATCACCCGCCTGAAGCGCTGCGTAATGCCATCCTTGAACGGCTCGGCATAGACGCTGATGAATTAATCGATTTCACTGTTTTCAAACGCAGCTACGATGCGCGCAATAAACATGCGATCCAGCTGATCTATATTGTCGATGTGCAAGTAAAGCAAAAAGAAAAATTGCTGAAACAGTTCGATGGCCATCTGCACATCAAACCTGCACCAGACATGAACTACCGTTTTGTGGCAGAAGCATCACCGCACATGAAACACCGGCCAGTCGTCATCGGCATGGGGCCTTGCGGAATCTTTGCCGGACTGGTGCTGGCGCAAATGGGTTTTCGCCCGATTATTCTGGAACGTGGCAAAGCAGTACGTGAACGCACACAGGATACCTGGGGGTTGTGGCGCCAGCACACGCTGAATCCTGAATCGAATGTGCAATTTGGCGAAGGTGGAGCCGGCACGTTTTCAGATGGCAAATTGTACAGCCAGATCAAGGACCCGAAATTTTACGGGCGCAAGGTGCTGAACGAATTTGTGAAAGCCGGCGCGCCGGAAGAAATCCTGTTTATCAGCAAACCGCATATCGGCACGTTCAAGCTGGTGTCGATGGTAGAAAATATGCGCGCCACTATTGAAACGCTCGGCGGCGAAATCCGTTTCAGCCAGCGCGTGACCGATATCGTAATTGAAGATAGTGCCGTGCGCGGCGTAACACTTGCCAGTGGCGAAACGATCGT
>DDBK01000093.1 GCA_002333095.1 Cellvibrionales bacterium UBA2034 | reverse complement strand
TGTGTCACCCCAGCCTATCCAGACGGTACCGACTGGTTTGTCTGTGCTGCCACCATCTGGCCCGGCAATGCCGGATACTGCCAGTGCATAATCAGCACCGCTGTGTTTGAGTGCGCCATCGACCATTTCCCTCACGGTGTGTTCGCTCACTGCGCCATATTTTTCGAGCGTTTGTACGCTCACGCCGAGCATGGCAGATTTCATTGCGTTGGAGTAAGTGATATAGCCGGCTGTAAATACACGTGATGAGCCGGGAATTTCAGTGAGCATCGAGCTGACCAGGCCGCCGGTGCAGGATTCAGCGCAAGCCAGTGTTTTTCCATCCGCGGCGAGCGTGTCGAGCAATGCAGCAGCCATATTCTGTTCGCCTTCTGCCACGATGTAATCCGCAAGAAGGGTTTTCAGTCTGGCAAAATAATCGTGTGCAATATTGGCAACGCTGGCGCGCACCAGTAATTTCACTTCTACAGTCGGCAATCCTGCACGAAAACCCAACACCACGCCGTCTGGCCATTGTGGAATGGCGGTGTCGATCATGTCCTGGGCTTGTGATTCACCGATGCCAAACAAGTGCAGGCGCAAGATAATCTGTTGCTCGCAATCAGGATAATCGTGCTGCAATCTTGGCAAGATACTCCCGGTGAGCATGGCTTCCAGTTCACGCGGTACACCCGGTGTGCACAACACCAGACAACGGTGCAGGTGAACACTAAAACCGACAGCGCTGCCGATGGGGTTCTCAAGCAGAAAAGCGGAAGAGGGCAATACAGTCTGTTTGCGGTTGGCTGCATTGAGCGGGATATGTAATTTGCGGCACCACTGTTCAAGATGTGCGAGTGCAGCGGCATTTTCGACGAGGGTATCCTCCGCTGCACACGCTACTGCCTGTGCTGTCAGGTCATCGCTGGTGGGGCCAAGGCCACCGTTAACAATCAACACATCAGCTTCGCTGGATTGCGCCAGTAACTCGCGTACTAACAAATCCAGATCATCACCCACTGTCACTTTGCGCTGGATAGCCAGCCCGATGCTCGCCAATGCATCCGCAATGCGTACGGCATTGGTGTCGACGGTGGTACCGCGCATCAGTTCGCTGCCAGTCATCAATAGCTGGATATGCATATAAGTAAAAGCTCCAGATCCTTGCGGCAAATGATGCGATATAGTGAGGCCATAGCATCATAAAAGGCAATGTTATGACAGGTCATGACTGGGTATTACTCCATGATTCCAGAGAGTTGCACGCTTCACTGGAAAAACACGCTGACGCGCTGCTGATCAAGCCGGATGACTTGAAGTCCTTGCTGGGATGGCAGGTGAAAGACAACACGCTTTGTCGGGATGATCGTTGTTTGCCGCTATCGTTCCATCCGCAATTGATGCTGGGCGGTAAAGTGGATCTGGTTGCCCTGGCTGCTTTGCAGCAGATGCCATTGGCATTAGATGTGGAGCAGTGCGTGCTGTCTGTTGGTGACTCAGTAGAGCAGCACTGCGGTTTGCTGCAGTCGGCCATTGCGCCTGATTTTGAGTTGCCCGATGCGGCAGGAAAAATGCACAGGCTGAGCGATTATCGCGGCAAGAAAATCCTGCTGCTGACCTGGGCCAGCTGGTGCGGTTGCCGGGATGATCTATCTGTCTGGCAGGCGTTATACGAACAATTCAAAGACAGGAATTTTGTGGTGATGACTATTGCGCAGGATTCACGCAACAGTGATGCGCTGCCATTTATTGATGTGGCAAAACCGCAGCATCCTTCCTTGATTGATAATGAACATGTTGTTTCCCGCCGTTACGGTTTTATCAATGTGCCTACGGTGATCTGGATCGATGAAGAAGGCAGGATTGCCCGCCCACCGCGTGTTGAACATGGCAGCAACCAGTATGCGTTTGTGCATAAACTGGATTGTGAACCGCATATGAATGCGTTGAAGCACTGGATTTTGACAGGCGAAACAGATTTTTCCGCACAGCAAACCGTCGAACAGATTGTACCGCCCACATTTGAAGAGCAGCTGGCGCGTGCTGAACATGCACTGGCCTGGCATCTGTATCAACATGGTCAGGCAGATGCAGCAAAAGCGCATTGGGAAAAAGCCATTGCCTTGTCACCCAATGACTGGACCATTCGCCGTGGTTCCATGTGGTTGCGTGGCGAAGATCCCTTTGGCAATGATTTCTTTCAGGTATGGGATGAATGGGAAAAATCCGGCAAGCCGGATTACATTTCCCTGGCGGCTGAACGCAAGACAGGTAAAACATCATGATTAAAGTCATTCAATGGTCAACCGGCAATATCGGTACACATGCACTGCGCATGATTATCAACCATCCGGAACTGGAGCTGGTCGGGTTGTGGGTGAGCAGCGCAGACAAGGTGGGTCGCGATGCCGGTGAACTGATCGGCTTGCCTGCTACCGGTATTCTTGCCACTAATGATGCAGATGCCTTGCTCGCACTGGATGCAGACGTGGTGTGTTACTGCTCGGGTGCGGATTCACGCCTGTTTGAAGCCATTGGCGATTATGAAAAAATCCTGCGCAGCGGAAAAAATCTGGTGTCTACATCGCTGCCATTTTTGACGCATCCACCGCAAGCCGATAAAAATCTGCGCAAGTCGCTGGAAGCTGCATGCATTGCGGGGAATAGCAGCTGTTTTGTCTCGGGCATTGATCCCGGATTTGCCAATGACCTGATTCCGCTCACCTTGTTGAGTGTATGTGAGAAAGTGGAATCCATTCGCATTGCTGAAATCCTGAATTACGCGACGTACAACCAGCCGCATACGCTGTTCGACATCATGGGTTTTGGCAAGCCGATGGACGAAGTGCCGATGTTATTGCTGCCCGGTGCGCTGACGTTTGCCTGGGGTGGTGTGATCCAGATGATGGCGGATGCTACCGGTGCAAAGCTGGATGAAATTCACGAGGTATGGGAACGGCTGCCTGCGCCGCAGGATATCGAGATTGATCTCGGTACCATCCAGGCCGGAACTGCAGCAGCGTTACGTTTTGAACTGCAAGGCATTATCGATGGCAAGGTAAAAATAATTGTCGAGCATGTCACTCGCTTGCATGACGACATGGCGCCGGAATGGGAGCGGGGACACGGCAGCGGCAGTTATCGCATCGAGATCAAGGGCTCACCGACCATGACGATGGATTTCCATCTCAGCGGCGCGGATGGTGATCACAATACCGGCGGATTACTCGCCTCGGCAATGCGTATTGTGCATGCAATCCCGCAGGTGGTTGAAGCAAAAGCCGGCTTGTTGGGTACAGCTGATTTGATGATGGTGCAGGGCAGGAAGGTATTTTGAAAAATGCCTAGGGCCCTGCGTGGGCAATGAGGTATTTCACCAGCGTGACGATGCTGGTAATAAAAAGAATAACGAAAATAATGCCGGACACGACATAAGCCTTGAAGTTGCCCTTGACGAAGTCCCGCTCGCGGTTCTTGCTGCTCTGCACACCAAAAGCAGCANNGCCAGTGTGCTCATGACAATGGAACCGAAGCCCGGTTGTTGGTCTTTCTGTTTGTCGTCAGTCATTTGCTGAATCTCCGGGTTCAATTGTCATACCCCAACACTGGCGAAAGGTCTCGCTCTACGTGTGCAGGACTCTGGTCCTTGCGCTCTGCCAGCGATTCCACCTGGTCGCGCAGGATTTTGCCGGTGGCAAAGTAACGCGCTTGCGGGTGTGCCAGATACCAGCCGCTTACGCTGGCTGTGGGATACATGGCATACGATTCAGTCAGTGTAACGCCCGTCACTTTTTCTGCATCGAGCAGATNNCAATTTGCGTTTTTCTGTGTGATCCGGGCAGGCAGGGTAGCCGGGTGCCGGGCGGATACCGCGGTAACGCTCACGGATCAATTCATCATTGCCGAAGTTCTCGTCGGCGGCATACCCCCAGAATTCCTTGCGCACGCGCTGGTGCAAATGCTCCGCAAACGCTTCAGCCAGACGGTCAGCCAGCGCTTTCACCATGATGGAAGAATAATCGTCGTGCTTCGCTTCGTACGCTTTGGCCAGTTCGTCACAGCCGAGGCCCGTGGTCACGACAAACGCACCCATATAGTCTTTCAGGCCGCTGTCTTTCGGTGCGACATAATCAGCGAGTGACAACAGTGGTGCGTCGTCATTCTTGTGGTTCTGTTGACGGATATGGTGCAACGTAGCCAGCGTTTTGTTGCGCGCGTCATCGGCATACACTTCGATATCATCGTGATTGACCTGATTGGCAGGCCACAAGCCGAATACTGCACTCGCTTTCAAGCGTTTGTTATCGACAATATCTTTCAGCATGGCTTGTGCATCCTTGAAAAGATTCCGGGCAGTTTCGCCCACAACGGAATCTTCCAGAATATTCGGGTATTTGCCCGCCAATTCCCACGTGATGAAAAACGGCGTCCAGTCGATAAACGGTACCAGTGTTTCCAACGGGTAATCATCGAGCACATGGATCCCTGGTTGTTTCGGGATCGCCGGCGTGTAGCCGCCGGTGCCGGGTGCTTCCCACTCGAGTTTTGAACCGATTTTTTTTGCATCCTCATAAGATACAAGATTGTCGCCAGCGCGCCGTTTGGCTGTGCGCTCCCGTACCGCCACGTATTCTTCTTTCAGGGCGGCAACATACGGGTCACGCAATTCCTTGCTCAACAATTGCGTAGCAACACCCACGGCGCGCGAAGCATCCGGCACATACACCACCTGGTTGTTGTGGTATTGCGGCTCGATTTTCACAGCAGTGTGTGCTTTGGACGTGGTTGCGCCGCCGATCAACAATGGCACATGGTAATCCAGCCGCTGCATTTCTTTGGCCACATGCACCATCTCGTCGAGTGACGGGGTAATCAAACCACTCAAGCCAATAATATCCGCATTCCATTCCTTCGCCGTTTGCAGGATCTTGTCACAAGACACCATCACGCCAAGATCAAGAATGTCGAAATTGTTGCAACCGAGTACTACACCGACAATATTCTTGCCGA
>DDBK01000179.1 GCA_002333095.1 Cellvibrionales bacterium UBA2034 | reverse complement strand
TTCGTGATGCATTTCCGGATGTGGAAATCTATTGCGGAGAGCTGGACGAGGCAGTTCTTTGCAAGACAAGTGAAATTATTGTCAGCCCGGGTGTTTCAGTCATGGAGCCAGCGCTGCGTGCCGCGGCTGGAGTAGGCGTGCCAATTGTTGGCGACATAGAGTTATTTGCGCGCNNGGCAGTCGCTTGCGGTTTGAGGGTTGCAGTTGGTGGCAATCTGGGCACGCCTGTCCTGGATATGCTGGCTGCTGATGCGGCCAATGATTGCTATGTATTGGAGTTGTCCAGTTTCCAGCTGGAAACGACGTGCAGTTTGCGAGCAGAAGTCGCTGCTATCCTGAATATCAGTGAAGATCATATGGATCGCTATAACAGCTTGGAGGATTACACGCTTGCCAAGCACCGTATTTACAATAATGCGAAGCATGTCGTATTTAATCGAGCGGATTCTTTGACATATCCCCAATCAACGGTATCAGGCAAACGGATATCATTTGGGCTGGATGAAAGTGATGCTGACAGTGTTGGCATTATAGAAGTGGATGGCCAGCACTGGCTGGCATATGGCAAAGAGAACAGGCTGCTGTGCGTGGAGGATATTCGCATTGCAGGCACGCATAATCTTTCCAATGTTGCTGCAGCATTTGCCATTGCCGTTGCTGCTGGGTGGAATACTGCTGGTTGTGTTAAGGCTGTAAAAGCGTTTACAGGGTTGCCTCACCGTTGTCAGTGGGTAGCAGAAAGGCATGGCGTGCGTTTTTTTAATGATTCAAAAGGTACCAACATCGGTGCGACAGTTGCCGCCATTGAGGGGCTTGGCAAAGGCAGGAATATTGTCCTGATTGCTGGTGGCGACAGTAAGGGTGCGGATTTTTCGCAGCTCGCGCCGATGGTTCGGCAACATGTGCGTCATTTGGTATTGATTGGACGTGACGCAGACAAAATTGCTCATGCATGCGAAGGCGTGCAGCAGATCCGTGCCGACTCTATGGCAGATGCCGTACAAAAATCACAAAAAATTGCGGCGCAGGGTGACGTAGTTCTTCTTTCCCCAGCGTGTGCCAGTTTCGATATGTTTGATGGTTACGACGATCGCGGCCGGCAGTTTTGTGCTGCTGTGGAGGCGCTTGCATGAGCGCCATAATGTCTGTGATGCAGTTACAGAATTATCCTGTGCGCAGTAATCATCGCGGAAATCTCGTCTGGTGCATGGATATGCAGCTGTTGTTTGCTACCTTGGCGTTGCTTTGTTTGAGCTGGGTTATGGTCAGTTCGGCTTCGCTGGATTATGCTTTCCAGACAACAGGTGATGCTTTCTATTTTTCCAAGCGCCATGGCTTGTATGTTTTGTTGTCGCTGGGTGTGGCAGCGCTGATATTGAACATCCCCTATTCCCGTTGGCGGCGTATTGACGTAGCTTTCCTTGTTGTTGCCATTCTTCTATTGGTAATTGTTTTGTTTCCGCATATTGGCCGGCGAGTGAATGGTAGCCAGCGCTGGCTTGGTCTTGGCTTTATGACATTGCAAGTGTCTGAAATTGCCAAGTGCGCAGCCATTGTTTTTTTTGCGGGCTATCTTGTTCGGCGGCGCGAGGAAATGCGCAGCAGCTACTGGGGTTTTTTCAAGCCTTTTCTGGTGCTGGGACTATTAGCGGTGCTGTTATTACTGGAGCCAGATTTTGGTGCAACGGTTGTAATTGGCGCATCAACACTGTCTTTGCTGTTTTTAGCTGGTGCGCCTCTGACCCGTTTTTTGCCTCTGCTGGCTCTTGCTATTGTTGGTGGTGGCTTCCTGGCTGTTTCAGAGTCTTATCGATTGGCGAGATTGTTGGCGTTTGTGAATCCATGGGAAGAATCGGTGATGTATGGCAGCGGTTATCAACTCACACAATCACTGATCGCTATTGGCCGCGGTGAATGGCATGGCGTCGGGTTGGGCCATAGCGTACAGAAATTATTCTATTTGCCAGAGGCGCATACTGATTTTGTCTTTAGCATCTGGGCTGAGGAAGCGGGTTTGGCTGGCTGTGTAATTATTATCGGGCTATTCGGCTTGATGATACGCCGTATGTTTGTGATAGGGAGGCTTGCTGCTGATCGTAATGAGCATTTTGGCGCGTTGGTGGCAGCGGGATTGGCATTGGTCATTGCTTATCAGGCTTTTATCAATATGGGTGTTGCATCCGGCTTATTGCCGACTAAAGGTCTGACGTTACCTTTCATCAGTTATGGCGGTAGTAGCTTGATGATGAGCGTAGTCATGTCTGCGATGGTATTGCGCCTGAGTTTTGAAAACCGGCAAGCTGCCAAACCGCATGTGGGTATGCCATGAATAGCGTCATCTCAAGACAGCGGCGGGCTTTAATCATGGCGGGCGGCACCGGCGGCCATGTTTTTCCTGCGCTTGCTGTGGCAAAAATCCTGCAACAGCGGGGTTGGCAAGTCGAGTGGCTGGGTACGGAGAACGGCATTGAAGCGCGTGTTGCGCCAACCAATCATTTCAAATTGCATTGCATTACTGCGGTAGGTTTGCGTGGGAAAAGTCTTGTAAATATTTTGGTAGCTCCTTTGTATTTAATGTGGGCGCTCTGTCAATCGCTGGGTGTGCTCTTCCGCTATAAACCTGATGTGGTGTTGGGCATGGGTGGATTTGCATCCGCTCCAGGTGGTGTGTCAGCATTTCTGTTGCGCATTCCTTTGGTTATTCATGAGCAAAACGCAGTAGCGGGAACCACCAATCGTTTATTGTCTGCTTTGGCGGGGCGCGTGCTCTCTGCTTTCCCATCTGTGTTTAAAAATGGCGAGCCAGTGGGTAACCCTGTGCGGGATGATATTGCTGCGCTATTGTTTGAAAAAAATGTAGCGCCCTCTCCCGACCAACAGTTGCGCTTGTTTGTACTCGGCGGNNGGCGCTAGAGCGCTCAACAATTTGTTGCCATCAGCCCTGGCATTATTGCCAGATGCGCTGCGTCCGGAAATTTTTCATCAGGCAGGCAATAACTTGTTGGATGAAACCCGGAACAATTACCAACAAGCAGGCGTCGCGGCGCGAATTGAACCATTTGTTGACGACATGGCTTCTATGTATCGCTGGGCCGATCTTGCAGTGTGCCGTGCTGGCGCGATGACAGTTTCTGAGCTGGCTTGCGCCCAATTGCCGGCATTATTGATTCCATTGCCCTCTGCTATAGATGATCACCAAACCGCTAATGCGCAGTGGTTGGTTGATGCAGGTGCAGCACGCTTGCTGCCGCAAGCCACACTCACTGCAGAAAAATTGGCTGCTGACCTGCGTGACCTGATTGAAAACCGTAATGTTTTGGAAGCCATGTCCCATGCCATGAAATCACTGGCAAAACCGGAATCGGCCAATGTTGTGGCCGATATTTGTGAAAGTGCCAGTCTGAAAAATAATGGAAAAAGTATAGAGGATAAACGCCATGCTTAAGGCGGAGCCCGTCAGCAACAAGTTGGAAAATATAGTCATTCCTGAAATGCGCCGTATTCGCCGTATCCATTTTATTGGTATCGGTGGTGCTGGCATGTGTGGAATCGCTGAAGTGTTGCTGAACCAGGGCTATGACATTTCCGGTTCCGACCTGCGTGAAGGTCCTGTAGTAGAGAGATTGAGAAGTTTTGGCGCTCACGTGGCAATCGGCCATTCTGCAGAAAATGTCAATCATGTTGATGTTGTGGTGGTGTCTACTGCGATTGACCCCAACAACCCTGAATTGCTTGCAGCACGTGAAAATCGCATTCCTGTGGTACGCCGCGCCGAGATGTTAGCTGAAATCATGCGCTATCGACACGGTATTGCGATTGCAGGTGCGCATGGAAAAACGACGACTACCAGTCTGATTGCGTCAATACTGGCAGAGGCGGGGTGTGATCCCACGTATGTAATTGGCGGATTACTCAACAGTTCTGGCAGCAATGCAGGACTTGGTGCCAGCCGCTATCTGGTGGCCGAAGCGGATGAAAGCGATGCTTCATTCCTGCATTTGCAGCCTATGGTTTCTGTAGTGACGAATATCGATGCAGATCATATGGAAACATACGGTGGTGATTTCAAGAAGCTGCAGAAAACATATGTGCAGTTTTTGCACAACCTGCCATTTTATGGCGTGGCTGTCGTGTGCATTGATGACAAGCCTGTGTGCGAGATCCTGGCAGATATTGGTAGGCCTACCTTGACGTATGGCCTGAGTGAGCAGGCAGATTTCCGCATCACCCATGTCACACAAGAAAAAATGAAAAGTACGTTTACTGTATTGCGTCCTGAGCATGGCCCCATAACTGCCACGATCAATTTGCCAGGCCTGCATAACGTACAGAATGCTACTGCTGCGATAGCCGTCGCCACTGACGAGGGTATCGATGATGATGTTATTGTCCGGGCGCTGGCAAAATTCCAGGGTGTCGGTCGCAGGTTCCAGGTTTACGGGGAGTACCCGGTTGGCAAGGGTCAGGCCATGTTGGTGGATGATTATGGCCATCATCCTCGTGAAGTGGAATCAGTTATCAATGCGGTGCGTAAAGGCTGGCCAGAGCGGCGGTTGGTGATGGTATACCAGCCTCATCGTTACACACGCACACGCGATCTTTATGAAGATTTTGTGCAGGTGCTATCAAAAGTGGATGTGTTGTTGTTGCTGGATGTGTATTCGGCAGGCGAGACATTTATTGCAGGTGCCGACAGTCGTGCATTAGCGCGCAGTATTCGTCAGCGTGGGCAGGTAGATCCGGTTTTTGTCGAAAATATTGACGCTGTTCCTGCTGTGCTTGCACCGCTGCTGGCTGCTGGCGATATTGTGGTGACCCAGGGTGCCGGCAATATTGGTTCCCTGGCGAGTGCATTGGCGCGTAACCGGTTATCTGGAGGTGCCAGTGAATAAAGCACTGCAAAACCGGGATTGGGGCAATGTCGCCGTGTTGTATGGAGGCCTGTCATCCGAGCGCGAAATTTCGCTAAAGAGCGGGCGTGCGGTGGCTGATGCGCTGTTGCGCCAGAATGTAACGATTGACCTCGTGGATGTTGGCGCTGATTTCCTGTCGATACTGGCCGCGCAACAGAATGGCGCGAGAAAAAAATGGGATCGAGCGTTTATTGTCCTGCACGGTGTAGGCGGTGAAGACGGCATGATGCAGGCGGTGCTGGAAATGGCGGGCATTCCCTATACAGGCAGTCGCGTACTGGCATCTGCATTAGGCATGGATAAATGGCGTACAAAAATGATCTGGCAAGCACAGCAGCTCTCAACACCAGGCTATGCATTATTACGGCAGGATACAGATTGGCGCGCATGCATTGAAATGCTTGGTGGCACCGCCATCGTCAAGCCTGCCTGTGAAGGTTCCAGTATTGGCATGCGCAAAGTGGGTAACGCAGGGGAATTGCAGGAAGCATTTGTTTTTGCGAGTGGATTTGCGGGCAGCGTGCTCGCAGAAAGCTGGATTGCCGGAGCTGAATTTACAGTTGCTATTCTGGATGGCAGTGCGTTGCCCCCGATCAGACTGGAGACTGGCCATGACTTCTATGATTTTGATGCGAAATATATCAGCAACAGCACGCGTTATTTATGCCCCTGTGGCTTGCCTGTTGAGAAAGAAAACGAATTGAAACAGCTGGCGGAGTTGGCATTTGCTGCGGTGGGTTGCCGCGGTTGGGGTCGTGTAGATGTGATGCAGGATCAGCAAGGAAAATTTTATCTACTGGAAGTGAATACTGTGCCGGGCATGACGGATCACAGTCTGGTGCCAATGGCAGCCAAGGCGGCCGGCATGTCATTCGATCAACTGGTGTTGACAGTATTGGGTGGCACTGATGGCAACTGATCGCACATTATCCGCATCAGGCTTCACCCGCACGGCAACTTTGCCTGATGGCGTGATGAGTGATCTGGGTATCGGGCACGGTTTGTGGCTGTTGCTGCTGCAGGCTGTGCTGGTGTGTGCATTGATTGCTGGTGGATATTTTTCATTGCCATGGTTGAAGCTGGCGTTTGACAAACCAATCCACCGGGTAGTGATTCGTGGTGATTTACGGGCGCTGGACCAGAAAACTATCCAGGATGCAGTGGCTATTTATGAAACAGACAGTTTTCTGGATATTGATCTTGCTGCGCTGGTAGATCAACTGGAGGCGCAGCCATGGATAGCACGTGCGCGTGCGCGACGGCAGTGGCCAGATACAGTGGATATCGAGATTGTTGAGGAAATGCCTATCGCTTATTGGGGAACCCAGTGGATGGTGAATGCCAAAGGGCGAATTTTCGAGCACCAGGGTTTGTATCAGGATAAACCTCTGCCCCGTTTGTGGAGTGAAGGCGCCATCCCGGCAGACACCATGAGTTATTACCAGATATTTGAACACCAGTTGCAATCGATCGGCCTCCGTTTACGTGGTATCAGCCAGAATCTGCAAGGCGACTGGCAGTTAACGCTGGATAACGGCCTCAGTGTCATTCTCGGACGTGCGGATCCGGCTAGCAGCGTCCGGTATTTTGTCAGCATTTATCAGCAGGTTGTTTTGCCTGCACAAAAACCTGCGCTAGTGGTAGACATGCGGTATCGCCATGGCGCAGCCATACGTTGGCAACAGCCAGAGCCTGCTATTTCAGGGCAAGATAAAAATACTGGGGAGAAAAAAATATGAGTACGGACAGGAGCCGGATTGTCGGTCTGGACATCGGGACATCCAAAGTCGTTGCGCTAGTCGGTGAAGTTGATGCAGATGGCAATCTGGAAATCATTGGTATCGGCACACACAAGTCGACGGGTCTCAGAAAAGGCGTTGTGGTCAATATTGAGTCCACAGTCCAGTCGATACAGCGTGCTATAGAAGAGGCCGAGTTAATGGCAGGCTGCCAGATTCACTCGGTTTACGCAGGAATTGCTGGCAGTCACATACGCAGCCTGAATTCACATGGCATCGTGGCGATCCGTGATCGCGAGGTGCAGGCGGCCGATGTGGAGCGTGTGATTGATGCAGCGCAGGCTGTGGCTATCCCGGCTGACCAGAAAGTGCTGCATATCTTGCCGCAGGAATACATCATTGATAATCAGGAAGGTGTTCGCGAACCATTGGGCATGTCCGGTGTTCGACTGGAGGCCAAGGTGCATCTGGTCACCTGTGCGGTCAATGCGGTACAGAATATCGAAAAGTGCATTCGCCGGTGTGGTCTGGAAGTAGATGACATCATTCTGGAGCAATTGGCATCGAGTTATTCGGTTTTGACAGACGATGAAAAGGAATTGGGTGTCTGTCTGGTCGATATCGGTGGAGGTACAACCGACATTGCCGTCTTCACAGAGGGCTCCATTAAACATACCGCAGTGATTCCCATTGCGGGTGACCAAGTGACAAATGATATTGCGATGGCGTTGCGAACACCGACGCCATTCGCAGAAGAAATAAAAATCAAATATGCATGTGCGCTGACACAACTTGCGCGAGCAGATGAAATTATCAAAGTACCCGGTGTTGGTGAGAGAATTTCTCGCGAATTATCGCGTCAGGCTCTAGCAGAAGTAGTAGAACCAAGGTACGATGAACTGTTCACACTGATACAAGCAGAATTACGTCGTAGTGGGTTCGAAGATCTGGTTGCTGCGGGTATTGTTCTTACCGGAGGAACTGCCAGGATCGAAGGGGCTGTGGAGTTAGCCGAAGAGATATTTCACATGCCGGTACGCGTGGGGGCGCCGGCAAATGTCAAAGGGTTAGGTGACATTGTGAAAAATCCGATTTACGCAACGGGTGTTGGCTTGCTGCAGTATGGAATCAGGCAGCAGAAAGACGGCAAACCGGGCGTAGATGTTGAAGAGAGCCGTACCAGTGTAATAGCCAGAATCAAACGCTGGATCGGGGATAATTTTTGATCTGATGGATTTTTAATGTGAAACAGGTGGGGGAAAGCCATGTTCGAGTTAATTGAAAACCTAGCACAAAATGCTGTCATCAAGGTGATCGGCGTGGGTGGCGGTGGTGGAAACGCTGTGCGTCATATGGTCGAGAATAATGTGACCGGCGTAGAGTTTGTATGCGCCAATACCGACGCCCAGGCCTTGAAAGCCCTGGATAATGGCACCGTGCTGAAAATTGGCGGCGGCGTGACCAAAGGGTTGGGTGCTGGTGCAAACCCGGATATCGGGCGTCAGGCTGCGATGGAAGATCGCGACCGCATTGCAGAAGTGTTGCGTGGTGCTGACATGGTTTTCATTACTGCGGGCATGGGTGGTGGTACAGGTACAGGTGCCGCACCGGTGGTTGCACAGGTTGCTCGTGAGATGGGTATCCTGACTGTGGCAGTGGTGACCAAGCCGTTTCCATTCGAAGGAAAAAAACGCATGGCAGTAGCCCAGCAGGGGCTTGCCGAGTTGGCTGAGCATGTCGATTCACTGATTACCATCCCGAATGAAAAGCTGTTGACGACCATGGACAAGAGCACGTCATTGTTGACGGCATTCAAGGCTGCCAATGATGTGTTACTCGGTGCAGTGCAGGGTATTGCTGAACTGATCATCAATGATGGCATGATTAACGTAGACTTTGCGGATGTGCGCACCGTCATGGCGGAAATGGGTGTTGCGATGATGGGCACAGGCAAGGCCTCCGGTGAAAACCGTGCGCGTGCAGCAGCAGAAGCAGCGATCCGTTGCCCGCTGCTGGATAACGTGGATTTGCAAGGCGCACGCGGTATTCTTGTCAACATTACCGCTGGCTTTGATCTCACGATGGGCGAGTTTGAAGAAGTGGGTAATGCTATCCACGAATTTGCNNTGAAGCCCACCAAAGTGGTCGACAACACAGCTGGCCAGCGCAACACTGTGGGTGCAGCGGGCTCTACGCCGAACTATGCGGATCTTGATCGCCCGGCTGTTTTGCGCAATGGGAATAATGGCAGCTATAACAATAGCAACCAGTATGGCGCTAGCAGCTCGTACGGATCGCAGGCGGCATCGGCATCTGCTCCTGTTGTTGACCGTA
>DDBK01000050.1 GCA_002333095.1 Cellvibrionales bacterium UBA2034 | reverse complement strand
ATTGCACCGGCACGTTATGTCAATCGCGCCTGGATTGCCGGGCCACAAGGGCAACTGTTTTTTCAAGACAAGTTACACATGACCCGTTTCGAACGTGAGCAATTCGATATCACACCGGGAAACCAACTGCGTGTCATCGATGCCGGCCATTTCCGTTTTGCTGTGGCTATCTGCTATGACGCGGAATTTCCCCAGCAGGTGCACGCTCTGGTCGCAGCCGGCGCACAGGTCATTGCCGTGCCCAGCTGCACCGATGCTGAACACGGCTTCCACCGTGTACTGTACAGTGCCAGAGCGCGGGCAGTGGAAAACCAGTGTTTTGTAGCGCAAGCACCGCTAACGGGCGAAGCACCCTGGTGTGAAGCTATCGACATCAATGTCGGCACAGCCGGCATTTTTTCACCTGTTGACCGTGGCTTTCCATCGGATGGTGTACTGGCATCCAGTGCAGGCACCCATGGCTGGGCGATTGCACAATGCGATCTTGCACAGATGCAACAAGTGCGTAATGACGGACAGGTATTCAACCTGCGAGACTGGCAGCAAGCAATACCCGATATCACGCCCACCACTTCCGGGAGATAACCCCATGGCCGTACAGCCGGTTTCACTGCAAGGCAAAAAAATCCTCGTCACAGGCCCTACCAGCCAGGTTGCGTTGCCACTGCTCAAACAGCTATGCCCCATTGCCGATGTGCATGCACTGGCGCGGTTCTCACGCCAGAAAGACATCGACAGGATCAGCGCGCTCGGTGCGAAAATTATCCGTAAAGATCTCGCTACCGACAGCCTTACCGATATCCCGGATGATTTTGATTACGTGCTGCATTTTGCTGTGGTGAAATCCGGCGATTTTGAATATGACCTGAAAGCCAATGCTATTGGCAGCGGCCATTTGCTGGCGCACTGCAAAAAAGCCAAAGCCTTCCTGCAATGTTCTACCACTGGCGTTTACCAATACGCAGGGCACGATGTACTGGCTGAAAACGCCGCATTGGGCGATAACCATCGCGCGCTGCTGCCGACCTACAGCATCAGCAAGATTGCTCAAGAAACGGTTGTGCGTTTTGCTGCACAGGAACACGGTGTGCCGCTGACTATTGCGCGTTTGTCTGTACCCTATGGTGATAACGGTGGCTGGCCTTACTGGCACATGGTGATGATGCAGAATGGCGCGCCGGTGACAGTACATCCCGAGCAACCCAACAGCTACACACCGCTGCATGCCGACGATTACTGCCGGCACATCCCTTACCTGCTCGCAGCCGCCACTNNATCGAGGAGTGGTGCGCATGGATCAGTGAACTGACCGGCTTCACCCCTGTATTTGATTTACAGGCGAGTGCATTTGGCAGTCTGGTGGCAGACATCAGTCGATTGAAGGACATCCTCGGTGACGAGCCGGTTTCCAGCGTAGACTGGAAGGGTGGGATACGGCGCATGTTGCAGAATATGGCGCCGCAGTTGTTACTTCAGCCACACCAGACACAGAAGGCATAACACAATGAAACCAACGCTGGGATTGATCGGGCTCGGACGCATGGGCGGCAACATGGCGCGCCGCTTGCGCCGCCATGACATCAATGTCATCGCGTTTAACCGCAACCACAGCGTTACCGAAGCACTGGCAGGGGAATGCGGGCTGGTGGCCGCGCAATCTATTGAACAACTGGTCAGCCAATTACCCTCGCCCCGCATTGTGTGGTTGATGTTGCCAGCCGGTGACACCACCCAACAGCATATCGAACAGATATTGCCGCTGTTATCCGCAGGCGACGTTCTGGTCGACGGCGCTAATTCCTGGTTCAAGGACACGCTGTGCCGCGCAGAAAGCATCAAAAGCACCGGCATTCATTATGTGGATGCTGGCGTGTCCGGGGGCATCTGGGGGCTGGAAAACGGCTACTGCATCATGGCAGGCGGCGAAGCCGGGGCGATCGAAATATTGCGCCCTGTTTTGCAAGCGCTGGCACCAGCTGCGGACACAGGCTGGTTGCACACCGGCCCGGTGGGCAGCGGCCATTTCACCAAGATGGTTCACAACGGTATCGAATACGGCATGATGCAATCACTTGCTGAGGGCTTTGCGCTGTTACAAGCGCGCGAAGATTTCAATATTGATCTCGCAGCAGTGGCAGAGCTGTGGCGACATGGCAGCGTTGTGCGCAGTTGGTTGCTGGATCTGTGTGGCGATTTTCTCAAACAAGACCAGCAACTCGACAGCATTGCACCTGTGGTCGCGGATTCCGGCGAAGGTCGCTGGACTGCACTGGAGGCTATCGAGCAAGGCATCCCTGCACCCGTGATGAGCCTGGCACTCATGATGCGCTTCGCCAGTCAGGGAAAAGCGGATTTTGGCGACAAGATGCTCGCCAAAATGCGGGAAGGATTTGGTGGGCATGCGATCCAGTCCGACAAAACGACGGGCGCAACAAAATAGTTGGGTGCTAGAATGCTGACTTTATGATTGCCGGTGGATCTGTATGCACGATTTCTGGATAGCTCCCTCCATCCTGTCAGCTGACTTTGCCCGCCTGGGTGAAGAAGTGAATGCCGTGCTGGCTGCCGGGGCAGACATCGTGCACTTCGATGTGATGGATAACCACTATGTACCCAACCTGACCATCGGCCCGATGGTGTGCAAGGCACTGCGCCACCACGGCATCACCGCACCCATTGATGTGCACCTGATGGTGAAACCTGTTGACCGACTGATTGGCGATTTTATCGAGGCGGGTGCGAGCATCATTACTTTTCACCCGGAAGCGTCTGAACATATTGACCGGTCGCTGCAACTGATCCGCGCCGGTGGATGCAAAGCCGGACTGGTGCTGAATCCGGCCACCTCGCCGGATTGCCTCAAGTACGTGATGGATAAACTGGATATGATCCTGCTGATGTCTGTGAATCCCGGTTTTGGCGGCCAGTCATTTATTCCATCAACACTCGACAAGTTGCGCGAGGTTCGCGCACTGATTGACACCAGCGGCTACAAAATCCGTCTGGAAGTAGACGGCGGCGTGAGTGAAAAAAATATCGCCGATATTGCAAAAGCCGGCGCAGATACTTTTGTCGCAGGCTCAGCCATTTTTGGCAAACCGGATTACAAAACTGTTATTGATGCCATGCGGCATGCACTAGCCACACATTGAATCGAGGAAGCACACATGAAAGAGATCAAACCGTATAGTGAAGGGCAGGAAAAATTTGGTTCATGGCTGATAAAAAATATCGGCAAATGGCAGGTAGCTGTTTATCGTGCCACTGGCGGCCGGTTATGGAATAAATTTCTTGGCGCACCGGTAGCTATCCTTACCAGCACCGGACACAAGTCTGGCCAGACCCGTCGCACACCTTTGCTATTCCTGGAGCAAGGGGAGAACGTGGTGGTTGCTGCATCAAAAGGCGGCATGTCAAAACCACCCGTCTGGATGTTCAACCTTAAAACCAATCCAAATTGTGAAATCCAGATTGGCCCACGCAATCGCCCGATGTGCGCACGCGTAGCCAGCGAAGCAGAAGAAAAAGACTTGTGGCCAAAACTGACATCGATCTACGCCGATTTTGATGAATACCGTGCCCGCACTGACGGCGTGCGGCATATTCCGCTGTTTATTCTGGAACCGAGATAACATCCTGTTCAAAGACAATTCTGCAACGTGACCCATCTTCCGTAACGCCCCACCACTGAAAATCGTGCAGACTTTCACTTCGGGGAAGATGGGTGTACAGCAAAACGCGTCCGGGCGACAACCACTGGACAGGCAACAATAAAGACCAATCCTTCCAACCTATATCACGCAATGGAACCAGCCAACCTTTCATCCTGTTGGCTGCCGCAACAGCCACGCCCTGATAGCGAACGGCGAAGTTTTTATCGACAGCATAAAAAATCACAGGGGTTCTAATATCTAGATCCCGCACTGAAAACAGATAATCAACAAACTGCCCCTTTGACACCACGACAGAACGGTGCTGCTCCAGATGACACTCAGAATCCGCCTCCGATTCACCCGACATAAAAAATGCAGGCCTATAAATATCCATTTGATGTTGCTGCAAATACCCTGACTGCTGTTTTAAGGCGCTTTCACCCACAGCCATAGCATCAAGACGCGAGGCTGCAAAATGGGAAAAATTACCATTCAACGCAACAATCCGAGCCATATCCATGCGCCCCGCGTGATCTGAAGCAACCGCAATCGCCGCAAGTCCGCCTATAGCTAACAAACCNNCCGCCGCAAGTCCGCCTATGGCCAACAAACCGCATAATAAACCGGCAACTGCACGGAAGAAAAATCGATTAAGTTCAGCCACCCGTAACAAAAATAAAAACCATAGTGGGGCGATATATACATAAAAGCGACTCAGGTCAGTATCCTCCGTAAAAAAACGGTATCGCCCCCAAGCCACCGTACAGGCAATCATGAAAAAATAACATATCAGAAAATCGCTGATTGAAAAATTTCTCGACTGAAAACAACGAAAAAAAGAATGGCAAGCTGCGGCCAGCAACAAAAACCCGATCCAGCGCGCATTCCCAAAAGCACTAAAAGGATAAGAAAGATAATCCAACAACAAAAGGGGAGCAGCCCAGAAAAAATCATTATCTGGCAGCCCCTCTACACCAGGAGAAACCACCACAGAATCCGGCCAGATCAAATAACCCGCAAAAGAAATAAAAGCTAGGCAGGAAGCCAAAACATAGGGCTTCTCGCGTCTTGCGAGAAGCAAAAAAAACAGACTGCCCAATGTTGCCAACCCGGAACCACAAGAAAACCCAGCCAAAAAAGCCAGGAAAAAGACAAGCGGTAGATAACGGTAGCGCTCATATACAAGAAAAGCAGAAAGGGAGAAAAAAACAGCGAGGTAATGCTGCAGCAAAAAGTCCCAGTCAATCACCAGAATCTGGAACCCATTGAAAAACAATATAATTCCCGAAATTATTAAAACTTTCTTATTATCTAAAAATAACTTTTCGCCACCGACCAGATACAACAAAAGAAAATAATTTGCCAAGCATAAAACAAAAGAGCAACACTTGAGAAAAGCGCCCGATCCAGCAAAAAAATAAAAATTTATCCAGAAGAAAATTTTAGGTATCGCCAGCACATGCACCCGGGCAAAACGATTCGTCAACTCCTGCCACAGCGCAGGCAGATCCATCTCTCCCAATCGCTGATATCCTGGCAACATAGCCCACATGTCGCCCAAAATACCTCCGCTATGCACCAACCACTGCCAGTACACGGCAAGCGCAATCCAACTGGTGGCAAACAACCATAACCAGCCAGGCAAGCTGCGCAGGATTGTTGCAATCTCACTGCGCAAGCCAGTCATTTCATCAATCCCTGATATTGGCCGTCATGAATTGCTGTACAGCCTGCAAATCTTTTGGCAGCACCACGCACCGCTCTTCGCGCTCGAACAAATCTTTCATGTGCAAAGGCAATGGCGGATCTTGCGGATATCCTGCTTTGCACCCAGCTTCC
>DDBK01000140.1:11664-11839 GCA_002333095.1 Cellvibrionales bacterium UBA2034 | reverse complement strand
ACACTTTCTACGCGATGGTGGATCGCGAGGATGACCTGAAAATCGGCATCCGCTCCACTGCCATCCTGTTCGGCGAATCAGATCGCGCCATCACCGGCGTATTGCAGGGGCTGGTAATCCTGAGCCTGTTACTGGTTGGCCAGAAATTCCACCTGCACTGGCCTTACTTTCTGTC
>DDBK01000140.1:0-11641 GCA_002333095.1 Cellvibrionales bacterium UBA2034 | reverse complement strand
CCGGGTGTCATGTTCTTGTAACAAAACTGTAGCGTAATGGATGGACGTTGCTTTTAACGTGATGAGTCATGGAACATGCCCCGATGAACACAGCTGCTGACACCGCCACTATCCTGGTTGTCGATGACGAACACGCCATCGCCGATATGATCTGCACTTCGCTGGAGCTCGCCGGCTTCCACTGCCTGCGTGCCGATAACGCCCAGCAAGCGCATGCATTGATCATCGACGAAAAACCGGATCTGGTCCTGCTGGACTGGATGATGCCGGGCACCAGCGGCCTGGAACTCGCCCGCCGCCTGCGTCGCCACGAACTGACGGCCCGCCTGCCACTGATCATGCTCACGGCGAAAGGCGAGGAAGACAACCGTATCCAGGGCCTTGATGCCGGCGCTGATGACTACATCACCAAGCCTTTCTCGACCCGCGAGCTCACAGCACGCGTCAAGGCCGTTCTGCGCCGGAGCAGCACCACGGAAAACGAAGAACCCCTTATCGCCGGCAGCCTGACCATGGACCGTGTCAGCCGCCGGGCGCTAGGCGACGGCAAGCCGGTGGAGCTCGGGCCAACCGAATACCGCCTGCTGGAGTTTTTTATGTCGCATCCTGAAAGGGCCTATACACGTGCGCAATTGCTCGACCATGTCTGGGGTGGTAACGTCTACATAGACGAACGTACGGTGGATGTGCACATCCGTCGCCTGCGCAAGGCTCTGGAGCCCAGCAACAATGACGCGCTGATCCAGACTGTGCGCGGCACGGGCTACCGCTTCTCCACCCACAACTAGACTCTACCCGCCCTTCAAGAACCTCATCAGGATCATCCAGTTTGTATCGCGGCCTACGCACAGAAATACAGCGCATCATCTTTCTGGTCAGCTTTTGCGGCTTCATTGGCTGGCTGGTCGGGGCAGTAGCCTGGTGCCTGATCATTGGCGGCACACTCTATGGCATTTTCCTGTTGCGCCAGATGCAGCGTTTTTATATCTGGCTATCTCGCCATAGTGATCGCCCACCTCCTTCCAGCAGCGGTATCTGGGGCGATATCTTTGATGCTATCTACCGCATGCGCAAACAACAGGCGGCTCAACAACAGGATCTGATGCAACAGCTGACGCGTATGCAGGATTCAACAGCAGCACTGAAGGACGGCGCCGTGTTGCTGGATAATCGCGGCCAGATCGAGTTCTGGAATGCATCCGCAGAAAAATTGCTCGGGCTGCGTCACGAAACGGATAGACAACAGCCACTCACAAACCTGCTGCGCGATCCCCAATTTGTTTCCTACTATCAACAGGAACAGTATGCCGAACCATTGACACTGCACTCACCTGTCAGCAGCGATGGCTTTCTGGAAATACAGATCAATGTATTTGGCGATAATGAAAAATTGCTGGTAATACGCGATGTGACCCGCCTGCAAAAACTGGAAAAAATCCGCAGTGACTTTGTCGCCAATGTCTCGCACGAACTGCGCACACCACTGACAGTGCTGAAGGGTTACCTTGAAACACTGGAAGACCAGCGTGAGAATATTTCACCCCAATGGCACAAAGCCATTAACCATATGCAGGAACAAACGGCACGTATGCAACATCTGGTAGATGACCTGATGCTGCTGTCCAAGCTGGAAAATAAAAATACCGAGCAACAACATAAAGCGGCTGTTGATATATCGAGAATGGCAGAGGGGTTGCGTGATGACGCACTGCTTATTTCGCCGCAGCACCGGATTGTTCTCGAAGGCCCTGCCCTGCATTTGATGGGCAACAAGAACGAGTTGCACAGCGCACTGGCCAATCTGGTCACGAATGCACTGCGTTATTCTCCACCGGATTCAACAGTCCGTCTGCACTGGGGAACAGACAATGACGGCGCTTTTTTTTCAGTCACTGACCAGGGGCAAGGCATTGCAGCTGTGCATATTCCACGGCTGACTGAACGCTTTTACCGAGTCGATGCCGGGCGCGGGCGGGCGGATGGCGGCACCGGCCTTGGGCTTGCCATCGTCAAACACGCATTAGCGCGCCACGATGGCCAACTGGACATTGTGTCTACACCTGGAAAAGGCAGCACATTCACCTGCAGGTTTCCCGCCTCCTGCGTCCTATAATTTTATCGTTATCAGATAACGCGATCGTTGCCGCCATCAATGGCCAGCTGCGCACCGGTTGTACACGAAAATTCTTTCCCGCATAAAGCCACAATAGATTCTGCCACGCACGCAGAAGTAACTTCTTTTTTCAGCACGTTGCTGGTTTTATATTCTGCCACTGTCATACCATAAGCCGTTCCGCGCGCCTGCAAGGTTTTCTCGTCCCAGATACCGGTATCAAAGACAGCATTCGGATGTACCGCATTCACACGGATGCCGAACTGCCCCAACTCAAGTGCTGCAACGCGTACCATCTGCGTCAATGCCGCTTTTGCGCTGGAATAAGCCATCGCACCCGGGCCAGGTGCGGGCACATTTTTCGACGCCACGACCACCACCGCCGGTTCGCACCCCATGCGCAAGTAAGGAATACATTCACGCAGCAACGCAACGTGTGATGTGAAATTAAGCTGCAGGGATTTATCCAGCACATCGTCTGCCAGCGCTTCTATTGCTGCAGATGCCGGAAAATACCCGGCATTGCTGACGAGAATATCGATACCGCCAAACTGTTGCACTGTCTTTTGCACGGCATGCTGTACGCTTGCCGGATCGGTTACATCACAAACAAAACCCGATACCTGTTCCATCGGAAATTGCGTGGCCACTTGCGGGTTGATGTCGAGCGCGGCGACTGAAGCGCCACGCTTTACCAACAACTCCACACACGCTCGACCTATACCCGATGCTGCACCTGTCACGATTGCCACTTTGCCTTCAAGGGCGGGAGCAATTGCCGAAGATTTCAGCTTGGCTTGTTCCAGCTCCCAGTATTCCAGTTCAAAAATATCTTTTTCCGGTAGTGCGCTCCACCCACCGAGCGCCTCTGCCCATTGCACCGCACGGCGTGTGTGGCTGGCTATATCCTGCACTACCCGCAATCGCTTCACATTCGGCGAAAAATACAACATGCCGCGATTTTTCCACACAGCCACGCGCGGAGCAGTATCCAGACAGGTCAACTGTCCATTGTTATGCCTGTCAAAATACTCACGGTACTGTTGTGAAAATTGTTCGGTAGCACTGTCACTATCGTTATCAACCACTACCGCTGTGCGCTTGGTGTGCAGCACGTGATCAGGCGTCAGCGGGCCGCGCGCAGCAATATCCCACACATTATCCAACACGCTATAGCCGGTTGCTTCTGGCGAAAAATCCCAACGGGCACACATCGGTTTCCCGACCAGATCCGATACCTGTTTTCGCATCTTCGCCACTTGCAAGAAATCTTCTGTAACTGGCAGGTATTCCCCTGTGCATGCAATGGAAAAAACCCCATTTTCCTGTAAATACTGTTCGGCGCGATCTACCATCGCAACCATATTTTCATAACTGGATTTTGCTTCTGCATGGAATGTAAAGACGCCATGATGCAACAACACAATCCCTTTAAGGGTTGACCAGTCAACGTTCTGCGTTGCTTCATAAATTTGCCTGGCCAATATAAAACCAGGCATGACATACGGGAGTATCAAAACGTCACTGCCATACAGGTTACGCAATGTTTCTTCACCGCCGGGCGTATTGCTGATCGCCACTACCGCATCGGCATGTGTATGATCAACAAAACGGAAAGGTATGATGGCATGCAAGATAGCCTCAACCGATGGCGTTGGTGCAGCAGGATCCGTGCACGCAGCTTTCAACTCTCTCATCATGTCGCTGTCCGACAATGAAGGCAATGTCGCCAATCGCTGCAACGTTGAAAGACGCGTGGCTGCAAATCCCGCCGCGTCTATTGTGGCAAGATCCCAACCGGAACCTTTGACATAAAGGATTTCTTCGTCATCGCCCAGAATATTGCGCCGGGAGGCTTTTACTGACGTATTGCCTCCGCCATGCAATACGAGTGAAGGTTCGCGTCCCAGCAAACGCGATGTATAGACACGCTGCGCCAGCCAATCATTGCCACACGCTGCTGCTTCCTGATCATTCCAGCCACTTTGCATCGTTTCTTTCCCATCACCTGCCGACAAGTTGCATATTATTGCATTTAGAGTCCATCGACTGCGTGAGTAGCCCGTATAATGCGTAGCACTTTTAATGAGGAAATTTGCATGAACCGTCCCAGCGGCCGTCAAGCCGACCAGCTACGCCCCATCAAGATCACACGTCACTACACGCGTCATGCTGAAGGGTCAGTGCTGGTCGAGTTTGGCGACACAAAAGTGATTTGTACCGCCAGCGTCACCGCAGGTGTGCCCCGTTTCATGAAAGGCGAAGGTCGCGGCTGGATCACCGCTGAATATGGCATGCTGCCACGCTCCACCGGCTCCCGCATGGACCGCGAAGCGGCACGCGGCAAACAAGGCGGGCGCACCGTGGAAATCCAGCGCCTGATAGGCCGTTCATTGCGCGCCGCAATTGATATGAAAAAACTGGGTGAAAACACCATCGTGATAGATTGCGATGTTATCCAGGCAGATGGCGGCACGCGTACCGCATCCATTACCGGTGCATGTGTCGCCCTGGCAGATGCTGTCAACGTCATGCAGCAAAAAAAGATGGTCAACGACAACCCGATCATCCGCATGATTGCGTCTGTATCCGTCGGCATCTATGAAGGGCATGCTGTGCTGGATCTGGATTACCCGGAAGACTCCACTGCCGAAACCGACATGAATGTGGTGATGGGGGAGGATGGCGGCTTTATCGAGGTGCAAGGTACTGCTGAAGGCCAACCTTTCAGTGCTGAGCAATTCGAATCGATGCTTGCACTGGCAAAAAAAGGGATAGTCGAGCTGGTCGCCGCACAAAAAACGGCATTGTCCCATTGAGTAAATGCTGAAGAGATATATGTGACGCGGGCATCAACGCCCGCCCATCAATAAATATCGATGTCGTAATCGACAATCAATGGCACGTGGCTGGAAAAAACCTGGTCGCGGTAGTGCTGCACTTTTTGTACGTAAGGAGAAAATTCCGGCGACACAACCTGTGCATCGACGCGCCATCCATCGCCTTGCCCAACCGTGCCAGACGGCCACCAGCTGTAGATATCACGCTCACCACTGACCACCCGCAAGGCATCCACATACCCCAGCTCGTTATACAGCCCATTCAGCCACTCGCGTTCAAAAGGCAGAAAACCCGGTGTTGTCTGGTTTGCTTCCCAGTTCTGGACATCTGCCTTCTGGTGCACAATGTTCCAGTTGCAGCAGAAAATGTATTTGCGCCGCTTATTGCTGATCTTCTCGAAGTGCCCGTGCAACTGGTCAAGAAAGCGCATCTTGTCTTCAAGTGCCTGCGGATCAACCGTGGCATGGGGCGTCAACAATGACACCACACTCAATTGTTCATAGTCCGCACGGATATACGCACCATCAAGGTCAACCGTCGGGTTGTAGCCAAAACCCTGCATCACAGCCCTGGGCATCTGGCGTGTATAAATTGCCACCCCTCTGTCACCATTGGCCTTGTCGANNCGCAGATCCTGCAAACAGATAATGTCAGCCGCCTGTTGTTCCAGCCAGGAAAACAGGCCACGCTGCGCAGCCTGTACAATGCCATCCACACTTAAACTGATGATACGCATACTGCCCCGGGAACTGCCTCTTGTTATGATGTGTGGTGTATAACATTTTCATGTTGTCCCGTTTTTTTTGAATTCACAACCTAGGACATTTCCCATGCAACACTATCAGCAACAATTCATTGAACTGGCAGTGGATTATGACGCGCTCCGTTTTGGTGAGTTTACGCTGAAGTCCGGCAGGACCAGCCCCTACTTTTTCAATGCAGGACAATTCCAGACCGGCAAGGCGCTCGCGCAACTGGGCTACTGTTACGCAGCGGCACTGATGGCATCCGGTATCGAGTTTGATATGTTATTCGGGCCAGCCTACAAAGGAATCCCTCTGGTCAGCAGCGTGTCCATCGCGCTAGCAGAACATTTCGGCCGCGACGTGCCCTGGTGCTTCAACCGCAAGGAAGCCAAGGATCATGGCGAAGGCGGACTACTTGTGGGCGCGCCGCTGCAGGGCAAGGTCGTGATCATCGACGATGTGATTACCGCAGGCACGGCTATCGGTGAAGTCATGCAGCTGTTTGCAGCATATCCTGCGGCAACTCCCAGCGCCGTATTGATCGGGCTTGATCGCCAGGAGCGGGGGCAAGGGAGCCTGTCTGCAGCACAGGAAGTCAGCCAACGCTACAGCATTCCTGTCCTGCGGGTACTCGGCCTGGAAGAGCTGGTGACCTTCCTGCAATCACAAACCGGGCGGGCTGAAACATTGGCCGCCATATTGCGCTACCGCGAACAATACGGCTGCAACTAAGCCGTTTCACCAACACAATCTTTACAGACAGGGAATCTCTGCTTAGAGTGGGCGCACCACTGACAGGTTAACGACATGCACAACCACACCACATTCAGGGCTGCAAAAGTACTGCTTGTTTTATTGATTGCAGCGCTTGTGCCGATAGCTGGCAATGCTACAACCGCCAAGAAGCCGACCACGTCTACTTCAAAAAAGCAGCCGACTGCACAGATGTACCGCTATACCGATGACAAGGGAGCAGTGGTCACAGGCAATTCCATCGCGCCGGAATATGCCCGCAAGGGCTACCAGATAGTCACGATTACCGGCGTTGTACTGCAAACCATACCGCCAGAACCAACGGCTGAAGAGCGGGAGAAAATTGCACAGGATAACCAGAACAAGCTGTCTGCCGAACAACAACAGGAGCAGGACAAGCAGTTACTGTTGCGCTACAGCACGCTGGAAGAAATCCAGTTTGCCAAAAAGCGCAAATTAACTGAAATTGACAACAAGATCGTACTCCTCAACTCCAATGTTGGAACCCTGCAGTCACAGATAGGCGTGGAGCAACAAAGGGCAGCGATGTATGAGAGAAATGGCCAACCAGTGCCGGCTGCCCTATTGAAGAAAATCGAAGACTTGCAGCAAGAGCTGAAAATCACGGAGGGTCAAGTTACATCAAGAAAACAGGAACTGGCCGATGAGACGATCCGCTTTGATCATGAAATCGAACGCCTGACTTATCTTGAAAAGAATCGACCTAAACGCCAATAACCAATCAGGAATGAAAGGCAGATTTACGTTCCGCAAAGATACCCGCCTGCAGCAATTGCCACTGCTCCTTCCAACCCTGGGTTGGCATTTCTCTGAAGCTGCTGCGCGCATACTGGCTGATTTTCCCGTCCAACACCGCCACCAGCAATTCTGCAGATAAAGAAGCAGGGGCAACCATCCGCAAGTTTTCCCGCACTTCTGCTTCGCGAAAAATTTGTCTGAACTGCGTATTCAGCCGATCAAAAAACTGCATGACCCGCATTCTTAACTTGTCCCGCTCACCAGCCAGCGCATCGCCATAAAGCAAGCGCGCAAGGCCAGGGTTCTTCTCGGCGAAAGACAAGACCAGCCAGAGAATTTTTTCACAGCGCGCATCTGCTGGCATATCCTCATCAAGAATCCTTGAAATACGCGAGAAAACAGCCTCCTCAATAAATTCGATCAGGCTTTCGTACATTTTGTACTTGCTGGGAAAGTGTCGGTACAAGGCAGCCTCTGAAACACCCACCTCTTTTGCCAGACCTGCAGTTGTGATCAGCTCGCCGGGATGCACTTCAAGCATGTGCGCCAGCGCTTGCAGGATTTGCTGCTTCCTTGACATTTTTTCTGCTTCTGGTGCTGCGTTCGACATGATCAGAATCCTTGCTGGCTATTGGTCTTGCTGGCTATTGGTAATGAGGGTACCAACACCGCTGTCGGTAAATATCTCCAGCAACACTGCGTGCTCAACACGGCCATCAATAATATGCGAACTGGTCACGCCACCTTTTACTGCATCCAGAGCGCACTGGATCTTCGGCAACATACCGCCATAAATCGTGCCGTCAGCAATCAATCCATCCACTTGCTTCGTAGACAATCCCGTCAGGACATTGCCGGATTTATCTTGCAGGCCAGCAACGTTTGTCAGTAATACCAGTTTCTCTGCATGCAGCGCTTCAGCAACTTTACCGGCCACCAGATCAGCATTGATGTTATAGCTCTGGCCATCAGCCCCCACACCCACTGGTGCGATCACAGGAATAAAATCACTGTTTACCAATGTATCAACCACATCGCGGTTGATACGTTCTACTTCACCCACAAACCCGATATCCAGCGCCTTGCCACTCGCATCTTTCATCAACATTTTACGGGCATGAATCAAACCGCCATCTTTGCCAGTAATGCCAATAGCTTTACCGCCAGCCTGATTTAACAGACTGACAATAGCCTTGTTGACTGTGCCGCCGAGTACCATCTCCACAACATCCATTGTCGCCGCATCGGTAACCCGCATGCCTGCAATAAATTCTGACTGTATACCGAGCTTTTCCAGCAATGAACCAATCTGCGGACCACCTCCATGAACCACAACAGGATTCATGCCAACCAGCTTCATCAGCACAATATCCTGTGCAAAACCCTGCGTCAGCGCATCGTCTACCATAGCGTTGCCGCCATACTTGACCACAATAGTCTTGCCGATAAACCTGCGTATATACGGCAAAGCTTCTGTCAAGACATTTGCAACGTTGAGTGCTTCTTCCCGATCAAGAGCCATATAGTTTTTATACCTGAACGTTCAAATTGCAGTTAGAAAGGCAAACGTAATGTACTGTCGACCAACTGCAATTGCTGTTTGAAAACATGTTGCACCGTTGCCAGGGATTCACTGTCGTCGGCCTCAAAACGCATGGTCAGCGCGGCGGAAGTATTGGATGCACGAACCAATCCCCAGCCCTTGGCAAAATCAACCCGTACACCATCAATGTTCGTTACTTTTCCGTTGCCCCACTCCCCGTTGTCAGAGAGCAATTTAACGATAGAAAACTTTTTCTCTTCAGGAACTTCAATGCGGATTTCAGGCGTGCAGGCTGAAACAGGCAGCGCTGCAAAAATACTGTCGAGATCCTGGTCGCGGATCGACATGATCTCCAGCAAACGGGCTGCGCTGTACATACCATCATCAAAACCGAACCAGCGCTCCTTGAAGAAAATGTGCCCACTCAACTCACCGCCAAGCATGGCGCCGGTTTCAACCATTTTGTTCTTGATATGGGAATGCCCGCTTTTCCACATAACAGGGCGCCCACCGCAACTGCTGATCAGCGCATTGAGCCGGCGCGTAGACTTCACATCAAAAACAATATCTGTGCCGGGGTTTCTCGAGACCACATCCCTGGCAAATAGCATCAACAGACAATCGGGCAAAATAATATCCCCGCTGGCTGTCACCACCGCCAAACGATCACCATCGCCATCAAAGGCCACGCCAAGGTCAGCACCTTCTCGCCCCACCGCCTCAATCAAGTCATTCAGGTTTTCAAGCACGCTGGGGTCAGGCGAGTGATTCGGGAAATCGCCATCCACATCACAGTACAGTTGCACAACATCACAACCCAGTTCTTCAAGAAGGCGCGGCGCGACAACACTGGCGATGCCATTGCCGCAATCAACCACGACCTTATAACTGCCGGCAAGAACGATATCGGAAATAATATGCTCAATATAAGCATCAATAATATCGACTTCTTCATAACCGCCTTCGCCCTGGCAAAAACTTCCGGTTTTAACGCGCTCCTGGATTTGCTGTATTTCTTCACTGGCTAATGTATGGTTTCCAATAACCATCTTGAAGCCATTGTCTGTAGCTGGATTGTGACTCGCTGTGACCATGATGCCACTGGTTGCACCTTGCAATGTATTAGCAGCAAAGTTCATCAGCGGTGTCGGGACAATACCCACATCGATTACATTGCAGCCAGCCGCCAGCAAACCCTGCTGGACAGCCGCCTTCAGGCGCGGCGTTGAATTTCTTCCATCGCCCGCCAACACAACAGTAGTCTCGCCTTTTTCAATGCATTCACTGCCAAATGCCTGGCCAATCCGTTGCGCCAGTTCGTCAGAAAGATCCTTGTCTGCGTTGCCGCGAATATCGTAATCCCTGAATATTGACTGCGGCACAACAAAATTGTCATTACCTGCAGGCGCTTTTATTGATTGTGCAGACTTGGGAGAAGCCGCACGAACTTCAAGCGCATCATCATCAAGATCCAGATCAAACACATCGCCCAGCTGAAACAATGGATCTGCCAGACTGTCATCTTCTGCAGCACGCGCAGCAAGGGAATCAGCAACATCATTCCTGTCAATCTTGCGAGCGCCCTTGATCTGTATTGGCGTTGTATGTTCGACCTCTGCTTTCTTGGCCACAGCAGCGACGCGCCTGTTAGCCAGAAACAATGCAAGGAAACAGGCCGCTAGCGCGATGCCCTGAATGGCATATTGCCAGATCGGAGAAATCATGGTTTCTTCAAGCAACTCCGAGCCGGGCACGACCAGAACCTTCCAGTGGGGAATAGCGCTTTCTGCAGGACTGCTCAAATGCTCAAGGCTTTTACCCTTGCCTGACCTGAAAACTGTCTGGGCAACACCATTGCTAAATTTTTGCTGTAGAAGCGTTTCTGCTCTTTCCTCTTTTATATCGTTAAAACTCTTTTCAAAGACCCTGCTATCCAACACTACCAGAAGATAACCGTGCGTCTTGCCTGCTTCGTCTTTTGCTGGAATCAGATAGTCAAACAGTTTTTTTCCGCCTTCATCAAAAGCTTCGGGGTACACAGCCAGACCCTGCTCGACCATACCCAGCCGATCCAGCTGGGAAAACCGCAAACCCATTGAAGAATAATTGGCTCCATAGGGTATGAGGCGCGCGCGCAGCACACCAAGATCCGCACTCGCCAGTTGTACTTTATCGGCTGCCATCTGATAACTATCAACATTGCCCTGTTGCAATACATCAACAACGCCCGCAGCTTTTGTTTGCGCTGCCAATGCTGATTGCAACTGTTCAATATTGCCGTTAAGTTTCCCGGCCTGTTGCAGGGCGAGAACATTGACAGCTTCAAGAATTTTCTTGTCATTTGCCTGATCGACAAATCTTGGCAGAAGACCAATCACCGCAAGGGCAACAGCAATAACCAGAAGGACAACCGCCGTCATCAGTGTTTTTTGTTGTTTTGACAATGCGCCGAGATTTTTCACACTTACAGCCTCTCCACCGTGAAAATCATACCGTTACCTGCTTTAATTTTTCAGAAACCAATTCAGACAGTTTTTCAACCAGCTTTTCCGACAACTGCGCTTTACTCATTTTCTGGTATTCCGCAGCGCCAGCGGGCCAGAAAACCATTACCGCATTATCCTCACTGCCAAACCCTATATCTGTTCGACTTACATCATTAGCAATAATCATATCCAGCTTCTTGCGTAGCATTTTATCGCGCGCAAACTGCTCCACAGATTCAGTTTCTGCAGCAAAACCAACGGTGAACGGCCCAGCTTCTATCGACGCAATACTGGCAATAATATCAGGGGTCTTCACCAGTGCCAGACTCATGGTGTCAGCGCCGGTTTTCTTGATCTTGCCGGGCGCCACCTGCTCTGCCCGGTAGTCTGCCACCGCTGC
>DDBK01000078.1:630-6683 GCA_002333095.1 Cellvibrionales bacterium UBA2034 | reverse complement strand
TTATTTCCGGTGCGCGACCTGTACCCAAAGATTCCGTACATTACTTTTTCAATTTACCCGCTTGCACGGATTACCTGAAACAATGGACACGCGCCGGTCATCTTCAGGAAGAAGTCGCCAACAAGATGGCCGAGTGGCTGGAAGGCGGATTGCAACCGTGGGACATCTCCCGTGATGCACCGTATTTCGGTTTCGAAATTCCCGATGCGCCAGGAAAGTTTTTTTATGTGTGGCTGGATGCACCGGTCGGTTACATGGCCAGTTTCAAAGCTTTCTGTGACAAACACAAAAACATGGATTTCGATGCATACTGGAGCCAGGATTCCACTGCCGAGCTGTATCACTTTATCGGCAAGGATATTATCAATTTCCACGCGCTGTTCTGGCCTGCACTGCTGCATCACGCAGGCTTCCGCACCCCGACACAAATCTGCGCGCATGGATTCCTGACGGTTGACGGGAAAAAAATGTCTAAATCACGCGGAACATTTATCCGCGCGCAGAGCTATCTCAAACATTTGCAACCGGAATACTTGCGGTATTACTTTGCTGCCAAACTCGGCAATGGCGTGGATGACATTGATCTGAACCTGACGGACTTTGTGCAGCGCGTCAATTCTGATCTGGTGGGCAAACTGATCAACATCGCGAGTCGCTGTGCCGGCTTTATCACCAAAGCCGGTGGAACGTTGTCCTGTCACATCGACAATCCGGAACTGTGGCAACGGGTAGTCGATGCAGGTCCACATATCGCTATGCTGTATGGATCACGCGAATATGGAAGGGCTATGCGTGAAATCATGTCACTGGCCGATGAAGCAAACACCTACATTAATGACAAGGCACCATGGGTATTGGCAAAAGAAGGCCACCAGTTTGCTGCGCTTGATGTGTGCACCATGGGCATCAACCTGTTCCGTGCCCTGATGATTTACCTGCAACCCGTACTGCCAGCAACTGCACAAAAATCTGCCGAATTCCTCAATGACACACTGGCATGGGACGATGTTATATCACCACTGCTGAACCATGCTATCCATCCGTTTACGCCGATGATGCAACGGGTGGAAATGGCACAAGTAGAAGCGATTCTTGCAGAAGAAAAGCCGCCTGAATCTGCTCCTGCCACAGAGAAACCGACAAAAAAATCTACACCACAACAGCCAGAAACCGAGAACACACAGACTGAAACCATCCAGTTTGATGATTTCGCAAAAGTGGATTTGCGCGTGGCAAAAATTATAGATGCCCGACACGTTGAAGGCGCAGATAAACTGTTGCAACTGACACTGGATCTCGGTTTTGAACAACGCAATGTGTTTGCCGGAATNNATATCAACCAGAACTGCTCATTGGTCGATTGACGGTGATGGTCGCCAATCTGGCACCACGCAAGATGAAGTTCGGCATCTCAGAAGGGATGGTGATTGCCGCAGGCCCCGGTGGCGAGGAAATATTCCTGCTGACACCGGATAGCGGCGCACAACCCGGTATGCGCATCCAATAATCAGGCAATCCTGCTGGCGCTGACTTCATAAAACAGCGCCACAGTTTCTGCCACCAGTGGTGCAACCCACTGCGCCATCCAGATATGTTCGGGCAGCAGTGTTTTCATCCTGGCCAGATAATCTTCTACCAGTCCGGCAAGTTTTTCTGGTGAAAAATTCCCGTCAAGACCACGATCCAGCGACACACTGGAACATGGGCTCTTGTTGCTGGCGGTGATTGCAACATCCAGCTGCACAATATCTGCCAGCCTCGCCAGTGTTGCTGAGGCAGCAGCGTGCTGCGTTACTTCATCCAGCTTCTGTAAATGGTTAAGCCACGCACTACTCACTGCATAATTGTTTGTCATGCAACGGCCATTCAATCCCCATACAAATGCGGGAAANNGCGCGCCATAACAAAGCGTTATGCTCTTCTGGCGACTGCGCACTGAGCACAGGACCCAGATCTGGCCCAGCCCAGTCATCATCATCCATAAAAAGATAGAACGCGCGCTTGTCCGGAATATTGCGATAGCCGTCATATGGTACAAATTCAACACCAGTGAGCGAAGAAAGGTTGCGTGTCGAAATCGCTTTCAATCTTGCGCGCGTTTCAAAATAACCAATAGCAAATGTTTCGTTCCATAATTGCATCAGGCGGAAAACATAATCGTCCGGTTTGCCCCACAAACGGCAGAACGCCATGGACAATGGCCGGAAGCTCTCCGGTGTCATTGATGCCCAATCCAGTGTCTGCCGCTGTACGATGATCACAGAGCTGTTGCTCATGCCGCTTCAGTACTCCTGAAAAAGAACTCATTGTACTGCCGGACAGGGTACGATATCGCCCCGCAAAACCCTGCTCCCGGGATGAACCAGTGACTCCAGGATGAACCAGTGACTTCAGCACCACAGCACAGCGGTTGGCTCAAGCGCACCCTCGCTGAATGGAGAATCCTTGCCGGCCTCGGGTTGCCCATTCTGGTCACGCAACTTTCGCAGATGGCCAATGGCGTAATCGACACCATCATGGCTGGCCACTACGGCGCCAGGGATCTGGCAGGTGTAGCAATTGGCAACAGTTTCTGGATGCCGGTATTCCTGTTTTTTGTGGGCATTCTGGGGGCGCTACAACCTACCATTTCAGGGCACCGCGGTGCGCAAATGCTCGCGCGTATCGTGCCGGTGACCTGGCAAGGTTTGTATATTGCTGCATGCTCCTCTGCGCTGATGATCCTGGCGCTATGCCACATNNCTGGATACTGCCACTGCCGCCATCACACAAGGGTATCTGGACGGCTTTATCTGGGGTGTGCCCGCCATGTTGCTGGTTGTTGCATTGCGAGGCATGACAGATGGTCTTGGGCATACCCGCATCATGATGGGTGTCTCCCTGCTGTCCAATGGCGTGAACCTGCCACTGAATTACTGTTTCATCTACGGCCTGTTTGCCGATGAGCCGTGGGGCATACCTGCCATGGGCGGTATCGGTTGCGGCTGGGCAACAGCACTGGCGAACTGGATCGCTGCATTTGCCCTTCTGGGATACCTGCACACCAGCCCTACGTTTAGCCATTTTTCACTACTTCGTGGCCGCGTACGCCCCTATTGGCGCGAGATACACCACTTGCTGAAGCTCGGCATTCCTATTGGCTTCACCCTGTTTTTTGAAGTCAGCATGTTCACAGTGATTGCGTTGTTTCTCGCGCCTCTTGGCCCCATCGTGGTAGCCGGGCATCAACTGGTACTGAATGCAGTATCGCTGATGTTTATGGTGCCTCTGAGTCTTGGTATGGCACTCACTTTGCGCGTGAGCTTTCTGGTTGGTGCAGAAGCGTTAGCAACCGCGCAATGGCTGGCGCGCAGCACCCTGTTGCTTGCATTGTGTATCGCCCTGTTTTATGTGCCACTGTTATTACTTGGCAAAACGCTGATTGCCTCACTGTACTCCACTGATGCAGACGTAAAGGATGTAGCGATACATTTGTTGGCTCTTGCAGCAATTTTTCAGGTAGCCGATGTGCTGCAAGTAGCAGCGATCAGTGCATTGCGGGGATTCCGGGACACCCGTATTCCCATGNNACAGATATCATTGCACCAGCCATGGGCGCAGCCGGCTTCTGGATTGGTTTGATAGCCGGGATCGCCAGCGCCTGTGTATTATTGCTTTACCGATTATTCAAGCTCACAGCCACACGAAATACTTTGTAGACCAGATTCTATTCTGCATAAAAGGTTTCTACATAAATCAATTCGCACGCGCCGCCTCCCGTATCGTTGCGCGTTAATGAACTTTTCCAGCGCCAACCATCTTTTGCATCCACCCTTACCAGCTGTCCAGTCAGCTTCACCAATTGACCCTCGCGCGCATCCTCCATAGCATATTTAACAGAATCGTCAGCAGGAATGAGATGCATGTTGGCACTGGACATTTCTATTTCACGCAAGGGGATCGGCGGCTCCCTGGTTTGCCAGCGATAAAAACGGTTCCCTTGTGAGATATCAATCTTTGCCAACACGGCAGAATCCGACATCCGCCCCCAGCCGAATGCAATATCCACTGGCGCAAGCTCCGCCTCACGCCCGAATCGATAATCCTTCCTGGATAACACACGCCCCTGTAAATCAAACGTGGCCAATGGCGTAATACGGTATCCATTAAAGTCAAAAGACTCTGCATCATCCAATATCTGCTGCTCTGGAATATCAGCAACAAGCATGCCTTCAGGCTGGTATTGGCTACGCGATGACCATTGCTGCCAGGCAAGAAAGAGCGCCGCAATAGCAATAAGGTATTTCTTCATATTGCTTCAGGCTTTTTTTGCATGCTGCATATCCGGCGCATCAACACCCCAGCCAATTTGGTTTCACCCTGGCGCTCCAGAAATATTCTATACGGCCAGTATCGTGCCAAGGATGACCGCGGCGAGCATAATGAGCAAGATATCCATTAAACTGCACCCTCCCGGATACCCAACACAGACTGCATGAACACAGCCGAACCCAACGATCATACCCCCATGATGGCGCAGTACCTCGCCATCAAGGCACAGCACCCGCATGAGCTGGTGTTCTACCGCATGGGCGATTTCTACGAGCTGTTCTTTGATGATGCGAAGAAAGCTGCACGCTTGCTGGATGTGACACTGACGGCTCGCGGCAAGTCTGGCGGCTCACCGATCCCGATGTGCGGTGTTCCCTACCATGCCGCTGACAACTATCTCGCGCGCCTCGTGCGGCTGGGTGAATCGATTGCTATCGTCGAACAGGTTNNCCAGGTTGGTGATCCAGCCACCACAAAAGGGCCCGTCGAACGCAAGGTGATGCGGATTGTCACACCAGGCACCGTGAGTGACGAAGTACTACTCGATGAAGGCCGCGACAATTTATTGGTTGCCATTTTTCATAGTGACGGACGCACCGGCATTGCTGCGCTGGATATCACCAGTGGCCGCTTTACCGTGCAGGAAGTCGATAATCTCGAAACGCTGCTCGGTGAAATGCAACGCCTGAATCCCGCAGAATTATTGTTACAGGATGACATTACTTTACCAGATGCGATCGTGCGTCGCGCCGGCATACGCAAACTGGCACCGTGGGAATTTGATCTGGAAACGGCACAGCGNNCACATCCGTGCGCTCGCTGTTGAACGACGCGGCGAAGCAGTGGAAATGGATGCTGCCACACGGCGCAATCTGGAACTCGACACCAACATTGCCGGCACATCGGAACATACATTGTTTGCTGTGCTGAATGAAAGTGCCACGGCGATGGGCGCACGCCTGTTAAAACGCTGGCTACATCGCCCGCTTGCCAATATCAATGCCTTGCATGATCGCCAACACTGTGTGGCAGATCTGCTAAACAATTATCGCTTCGAACCGCTTCGCGATATCCTGCGCAATATCGGCGATATAGAGCGCATCCTCTCACGCGTGGCATTGCGTTCTGCGCGACCACGTGACCTTACACGTCTCTCACAGTCACTGGCGTGCGTACCAGATCTACTCGCCTGCCTGCATGCCAGCAATAGCGCACACCTTTCAGCGCGTGCCGATGCGGTCACTGCTTTTCCCGATCTTGTCGCACTGCTCAATCGGGCTGTAGCAGAAAACCCGCCGATGGTGTTGCGGGATGGCGGAGTGATTGCCGACGGATATGATGCCGAACTGGATGAACTNNGATTTTCTCGTCAAACTCGAAACAGAAGAACGTGAAAATACAGGCCTGCCAAACCTGAAAGTCGGTTACAACCGTGTATCCGGTTATTACATTGAATTGCCCACCGCACAATCCAGGCAGGCACCTGCACATTACATTCGCCGCCAGACGTTAAAAAATGCCGAACGTTACATCACGCCTGAACTCAAGGCGTTCGAAGACAAGGCGCTCTCTGCCAAAAGCCGCTCACTGGCACGCGAGAAGTGCCTGTACGACGCACTGATTGACCGTCTCAACGAAGAACTGTTTCCATTACAAACCACCGGACAAGCTATTGCCGAACTCGACGTGCTGGCCGTGTTGGCAGAGCGAGCGGAAAAACTGCGCTGGTGCAAGCCGACACT
>DDBK01000078.1:337-548 GCA_002333095.1 Cellvibrionales bacterium UBA2034 | reverse complement strand
AAATGACCGAAACCGCCAACATCCTGCACAATGCCACGCAGAAAAGCCTGGTACTGATGGATGAGATTGGCCGCGGCACCAGCACCTTTGATGGGCTGTCACTGGCCTGGGCCTGCGCGCACTACCTGGCCGAGCAAGTGCGGGCATTTACACTATTTGCCACCCACTATTTTGAGCTGACTTCCCTGCCAGATGAGTGCAATGGCGTAGC
>DDBK01000078.1:0-323 GCA_002333095.1 Cellvibrionales bacterium UBA2034 | reverse complement strand
GCTACATTGCCTGCCAGCCCGCGCCAACCTGACCTGTTCGCGACTCCCCTGCCACGCTGTGTTGATACGCTGAAAGCGGCCAATCCCGATGAATTGACACCCAAAGCAGCGCTGGAGCTGCTGTATCGCCTGAAGAACGAGCTGTAACCACTTCATTTCTGGCACAATCATCTCAGCGTTTGTCGTAGATCAGCACGCTCGCTTGAAATGGCAAAGCCCATTAGAATTGCGCACCTGATTTTAGGAGTTGTCTACCATGACATTTGTTGTCGGCGAAAACTGTATCAACTGCAAACACACTGACTGCGTGGAAGTGTGCCCGG
>DDBK01000109.1 GCA_002333095.1 Cellvibrionales bacterium UBA2034 | reverse complement strand
ATGCCATTCGGTTGGTTGATCAGACTTGTCCAGCGCTTGAGGTCATCATTCATCAAACCTAACTCAGGAAAAGTCTTGACCAGAATTTCCGGATCAAAAATCCGCATCACCATTTTTTCGCCAAACGCTGTGGGCAACGTAGACATACGCAACTCCACTTCATTGCCATCCGGCTTTTGTGTCTTGATGCGACCATCCTGTGGCTTGCGTTTTTCTGCAATATTCATGCGGCCCAGTATTTTCANNNNGGCTCGATGTGGATATCACTGGCGCGCTGCGCAAAGGCATACTGCAACATCCAGTCAACAATGTTGACGATATGCTGATCGTTGGCCTCGGGATCTTTCAGCTCGGACAGCTTCAACAGCTGCTCAAAATTTCCGATACCGATACTGTTACCGTAATCCATATCGCTGGCATCAGACACCGATTTGGCCAGTGAATAAAACTCTACCGTAGAACGGGTAAGGTCACTGGGCTTTACCACTACACGTCGTATATCGCGACGCGCCGTGTGCTTGAGATCCGCTTCCCATGCATAAATCCATGGCTGGGAGCTGGCAATAAGAATTTCATCCTTGCCAACCTGCACGCAAAGAATCTGGTGGCGCTTGGCAAAGGCAAATGACATTACTTCTGTGGTTTTGCTCACATCCACCTTGAGCGGGTCAATGTGGTAATACGGCTGACCGGATTTTTCTGCCATCCATTGTGTCAGGCGTTCTTCATCCAATAACTTACCCGGCTTTTGCTGGTCAGGCAGATTACTTTTGGCAATAAACGTAATGGGATGCAGCAAGGCGTTATCACGCGAACGGGGCGACCCTGCCAGATAGTTAGCATCGCGCCGATCCATCAGGCCATCTGCCACCAGATCATCCAGCGTATTGCGCAGGTCGAGCAAGCGTTCTGGCTGTCTGGCGGTAGCGGTGCTGCTCATGAAAAACTCCTTGGGCGTTCCGGATGATTGTAGCCTTTTACTGCACAAACATAATGCCTTTGGGGAAAATGCTCCACAAACAAAAACGCCCCGTTTCCGGGGCGTCTGTCACTGTTTCAGAAATCTATCTGGCCCAGAAAATTACTTGCTCTTGTCCAGCATGTAGTCAACAGCGCCTTTCAGTTCATCATCCGAACAAGCAAAGCAGAGTCCTTTTGCCGGCATGCCGTTAAAACCGCCGACGGCGCTTTTATACAGGCCATCCTTGCCCTTGGCATCAAGGCGTGGCTTCCAGGCGGCCGCATCGCCCACTTTCGGAGCGCCTGCCGCACCCGTGGAATGGCAGCTCGTACAGGCCGTGTTGTATACCTGCTCCCCGGTTTTGGCTCCGCCGCCCGCACTGGCCGCAGCAGCGGATGCACAGGGCTGCCCCTGTAAACATGTCTGCCCAACAGGGGCGGTATTCACCGCAGTACTGTCTTCAGCCTGCACAGAAAAGATTCCGGCCATTGCAACACTGGCCACCAGAACAGAGAGGGATTTGGCGAATAACTTCACGGACTGTCTCCTGAGACTAACGGTATGTGCCGGGATTATAGCCCTGTAAAGACCACCACAACAGCGACAAAGCGCCGCGGTTGTGACATGTCGCAATGCGGGCCAGTTTCTGTTTTTCAGCGTCAGCCTTTCCCGTCCTCAAAAAAAGACTTCATGCCATCAAACCATGAGGATTTCTTGGGCGAATTGTTGGATCCCTCGGCACTGGCCTGAAACTGCCGCAAAAGCTCTTTCTGCTGTTTGTTGAGTTTGACGGGCGTTTCAACAGCAACCTTGCAGATCAGGTCACCGGCCGAGCCACCACGCACTGGCACCACGCCCTTGCCACGCAACCTGAACAGCTTGCCTGTCTGGGTTTCCTCAGGCACCTTCAGCATGACTTTGCCATCCAGCGTGGGGACTTCAATCTCCCCACCCAATGCCGCATCAACAAAACTGATGGGCACTTCGCAATAGAGATTCTTGCCCTCACGCTCGAAAATCTTGTGGGGGCGCACGGCAATCTGTACATACAGATCTCCGTTAGGGCCACCTGCTGTGCCGGCTTCACCCTCACCGGCCAGACGGATACGGTCACCGTTGTCCACGCCCGGTGGAATTTTCACCGATAGTGTCTTTTCTTCTTCCAACCGCCCGTTGCCACGACAAGTGGTACATGGATCACTGATGGTAGTACCACGACCACGGCAAGCCGGACAGGTTTGCTGCACAGCAAAAAAACCTTGCTGCATACGCACCTGACCCGCACCACCACAGGTGTTGCACGTCACAGGTTTCGAACCCGGCTTGGCGCCGGTGCCTTCACAAGGTTTGCAAGCTACGAGCGTAGGGATGCGTATCTTGGTGGTGGTGCCGTGCACAGCTTCTTCCAGATCCACGTCCAGGTTGTAGCGCAGATCGGAACCCCGTTGCGGGCCGCCGCGCGGCCGGCTGCGGCCGCCCCCAAAAATATCTCCAAACACATCGCCAAAAATATCGCCAAACCCTGCGCCTGCGCCGCCACCCATGCCGCCGCTACCATCCACTGCAGCATGGCCAAACTGATCATATGCACCACGTTTTTTGGCGTCACTCAATACTTCGTATGCTTCAGAAGCTTCCTTGAATTTCTCCTCGGCATCCTTGTCATCCGAATTGCGGTCCGGATGAAACTTCATAGCAATGCGGCGATACGCTTTCTTGATGTCAGCTTCTTCCGCATCGCGTTTAACGCCCAGTACTTCGTAGTAATCACGCTTGGCCATTTCGCTATCTCTTCTCAACCGTTATTCCACAACCGACATGAACACAAAAGCGCGGACGAACCGCGCTCTGTGTTTTCTTCCTCATCCTGAGCAATTATTTGTCTTTGACTTCTTCAAACTCGGCATCAACAACATCATCTCCACCGTTATTATCCTGCTGTCCAGCATCACCAGATTGCGCAGCGGCATCGGCATACATTTTTTGCGCCAGGTTACCGGACGCTTCTGACAGCTTCTGCGCGGCAGCTTCAATGCGTTCCTTGTCGTCCGTTTTCACGGCTTCATCCACTTCCTTGAGTGCTGCTTCGATAGCGGATTTTTCTTCGTCAGTAGCTTTATCCCCCGCCTCTGCCAACGTCTTGCGTGTTGCATGGGCAAGGCCTTCCGCCATATTGCGCGCAGTAACAATCTCTTCAAACTTCTTGTCAGCTTCCGCATTGGCTTCAGCATCACGAACCATCTGCTGGATTTCAGCATCGCTCAACCCGGAGGATGCCTTGATCACAATAGATTGCTGTTTGCCAGTTGCCTTGTCTTTGGCACTGACATTCAGGATGCCGTTTGCATCAATATCAAATG
>DDBK01000129.1:19840-20015 GCA_002333095.1 Cellvibrionales bacterium UBA2034 | reverse complement strand
GTCATGGAAAAATGAGACAAATACTACCGAGTGAATCAAGTGATCACGTGATCACCAGCTGAGCGTAGTGGCGTTCTTGCTGGCGATTTAGTGAAAAAGGTTGATGGGATTGATGTGGATATCAAATCGTTCACCATGGAAGAAGTAGTGACTAAGATTCGTTGAGAAGAAAATA
>DDBK01000129.1:18776-19741 GCA_002333095.1 Cellvibrionales bacterium UBA2034 | reverse complement strand
GTCATCAATCATTTTGTAACGAGAAAATGAACACAGTCATATACATCGAATGGTAATGGTCGATTTGCAAAAACGTTCAATAAAATTATTATTCTTGTGGATAAGAATACAGCATCTGCTTCTGAAATGCTCGCACTGACACTTCGAGAATACTTAGGAGCGATCGTAGTAGGTGAGAAAACCTATGGTAAATGAGTAGCTCAGCAAATCATCGATCTTCCGGATGGCACCACATTTAAATTCACTTTTGCAGAGTGGCTCTCTGGAAAAAAATCTACATCTATTAACAAGGTTGGTATCCTCCCTGATGTTGTAGTATCAGTTGTGAGTGGTGAGGACAGTATTCTCAAAAAGGCTCTCGAACAATAATATTTCTTTTCTCTCATATGAAAAAAATCCTCGCGATCATCGCACTCGCATCTCTCGCATTCAGTTCGACCGCTCAGGCGGCTCTTTCTTACAGCTCGAGCCAACAGAAATATGACTATAGATCTATTGAGTGACTCCCACAAGAAGCTCTCAACTACTATGAATATCTTGATCAAGATCTCAAGAATCAATACAAGAGTCAATCGATCCGTGAACGTTATTACAAAGAGGCGCAACAACTTGCACATTCTGACAAGAAGAAAGAATTTGTCATCTCCAAGGAAGATCGTGCTATGATCGAGAAAGATATCCTCGCTATTCAATGAGATATTGCTCAGACTCTTGAGAGTGCTCTTGATCAGGTCTCAAAAAGTCTCACATCTGATAATATCAAGCAAACAGGAAAATATAGTTTTAACGTCAGCTCACCTTATGGTGTTCTCGATATTAAATTCAATCCATTATCGAGCTATATTTCACGAGCAAAATGAGATCTGAGTTTTGATACGACCATAAAAAGCGAGCTCAAGATCCCGAATAAAAGTATCAATGATATGGCAAGTTCTCTTGAACTCACAGGTGCATCTCTTGCAAAT
>DDBK01000129.1:17991-18641 GCA_002333095.1 Cellvibrionales bacterium UBA2034 | reverse complement strand
CTTGTTCCAGGTACAAATTTTCATGATTACAACAATCTTGTCTACACGAAATGAGCAATCCTGATCAAGCCACCAAAAGGATCAAAACTTCAATGATCTTTGAATCTTTCACTCGACAGTGATCAGCATGCGGCACTTAAAGGTAGTCTTATACAAAATAGAAAGAGATCAAACAAGAAGAGTTATGAAAATAGTTTTCAAATAGAAATTTCACATAAGATATTCTCTCTGAATGTAAAATCAGATGAAGTAGATGCTCAAATCAAAAGCAATTATAAGACGATCAATGGTAGTATCACAATGTATGATATCTATCAATCACCTCGAATGGTTGATCAGACTATAACGATCACAGGAAATACTTCTCTCACGAATGGAGTAAGTCATCTGGATCTGACCGCCACAAATCAGGAGAATATTCGTGGATCTCTCCGATATGATATGGTCTCGAAGAATGGAAAAAATCAGGTGAACACATCGGTAACATTCGATATTCCAGCGGCAGCGTTCGCAAAATATGCTGAGGATATGTCAGAATACACTCATGCAAGCCTTCCGAAAGATATTCATTTTGAGTCGGTCACTGAGTGGATCGAGGAAGTGACAACTATGATTCTCGAAAAACCAAAGTCATACGTTGAGCTCAATTA
>DDBK01000129.1:0-17979 GCA_002333095.1 Cellvibrionales bacterium UBA2034 | reverse complement strand
AGTTTTGTAAGATGTATTTTTTTGCTCCATGTATACTTTGTGCAATCACTGCTATATCAATAGGAGTATGCACTCACTGAATAACAGTGGTGCGAAACTCATAGTCTATCTGCGATGTCATAATGAGTTCAATACTCTCACTGTATCGCTTGATTGGTATGCTGACATTTGTTATTTCACTATATTGTCCGGGTATATGTTTGATATCCATAGCAATATAATCCACAAGATTTTCCTGAAGGAGATGCTGAAGCATAGTTGGATTACTTCCATTGGTATCAAGTTTGACGAGGAGTCATAGGTCCTTTATTTTTTTCGCAAATTCTGGTAGATCTTTGTGAAGAGTTGGCTCGCCGCCACAGATAACCACTCCATCAAGAAAATACTTTCGTTCTTCAAGAAATGCAAAAAAGTTTTCTTCTGGGATAAGATCACCCATTTTCTTTTCTACCTCGCTTGGAAGAACAAATTCGGGATTGTGGCAAAAACCACAGCGAAGATTACAACCAAGAGTAAAAATAATGGTTGCAACTTTGCCTGGATAATCTAAGAGCGTCGTCTTCTTGATTCAGGATATGAGCATATTAGATGGTAGAATTTTGTTCTTTTATCGGTGCAAATTTCTGAATGAACTGAGAGTTGAGACTCACTCATTCACAGAAATAATTGCGTGAATAGAATTCTGATTTTTTACCATTATTGAATTGACTCACAGGACGATAGTATCACATGACTCGAGTGTATATTTCACATTTTGTGCGAGTGATTTCTTGTCATTGATCGTTGATAAATGGTTGCATAGGAATAAAGTAAAAAGAATAATAGCTCTTATTAAGATGATTGGTTTCTATAGTGGGACCGTAGCTCGTTGTCAAAAAGTACATCACCAGTATATCAGATTTCTTCATCGCATCGTGGGCAATAGTCATGTTCTCATATAAGATATCCATGTTTTGGGCAGACTGAGAATGTGGGAGTGATGGTTATATATGGGAGTTGATACTGGGTAATAACTTTTTTGACGAGCATTTTGCATGCCTGAGCATCAGATATACGTTCGCCCATATAGAGATGTAATACAGTACCGCCTGTATATTTGCACTGCAATTCATTTTGGTATTCCAATGCCTCGAAGGCATCATTTGTAAATTCAACTGGAAGTTGTGTGGAATTGGTATAGTAAGGATTCTCTCTTGTTCCAGATTGAATAATATCAGGAAGTTGTTTCTGGTCCTCTTTGGCAAATCGATAGGTAGTTCCTTCAGCTGGAGTTGCTTCAAGATTATACATATTTCCAGTTTCTTCCTGGTATTCCTTGAGGATTCATCGCATTTCATCGAGGATTTCAAGAGTAAATCCCTTTCACCAATCGGTAGATATATCTTCTTTCCCACTCGTGAAATTCAAGATTGCTTCATTCATTCCATTGATACCAATCGTGGAAAAGTGATTGCGAAATGATTTGAGATATCGATATGTATATGGGTAGAGTCATGATTTGAGCCACTCCGTGAGTACCTTTCGTTTGATCTCAAGAGAGATCTTTGCAAAATTCATCAGATGTCGAATTTGTTTTTTAAATTCCTCAGCATTTCCTTTATGATTGTAACCGATCCTTGCGAGATTGAGAGTGACAACCCCGATTGACCCTGTCATTTCTGCAGATCAGAAGAGTCCATTTCCACGCTTGAGAAGCTCCCTGAGATCAAGCTGGAGACGACAACACATCGATCGCACCGCTCATGGTTGGTATGCTTCTTGATTTCGTATTCTGGTGATGCTACCGTCCGATGCGCGTAGCGTCTTGTATTGTGATCCAATGAAATTTTGAAAATAGGGAAGTCCATATTTTGCAGTCATTTCGAAGATCCTATCGACTTCTGGATTATCCCAATCAAAATCTTCAGTAATATTGTAGGTTGGTATCGGAAAAGTGAAGGCTCTTCATTTGTAGTCCCCTGCGAGATAGACTTCAATGAGAGCTCGGTTGATAATCATTCGCTCCCAATCGAGTTCTCCATAAGTCTGACAATACTCTCATCGTTCGTATCCACCCAGATGAAGTGCTCTATCCTTGAGGTCTTCGGGACATGTCCAGTCAAGAGTGATATTGGTGAATGGTGTTTGCGTTCCCCATCGAGATGGAACATTGAGTCCGAAGATAAAATTTTGCATTTGTTGAAGAACGTACGCATAGGTTTTTTCATCGAGAAATTTTTTTTCATCTTCGCTACTCTCAAAATGAAGATGATAAGTTGCACTATCGTTTGCAAGTTCTGTTCGGTATTTATGAACAAAAGGTGCAAGATATGTATCAAATGATGAAAATGCTTGTGCTCCAGCCCATTCATTCTGGAGTGTTCCGAGAAAATTGATCATTTGATTGATAGCTGCTTGGAGATTCTTTGGTGGTGCTGATTCTATTCTATTCGGCATACCATTGAATCCCTCTTCCAAGAGTTGTCTCAAACTCCATCCAGCGCAATAACCGGAGAACATATCAAGATCATGAATATGATAGTCAGCGTTTCGGTGAGCGTTTCATACCTCCTCTGGATAAATATGCGATAGCCAATAATTCGCAGTAATTTTCCCAGAAGTATTGAGTATGAGACCGCCGAGTGAATATCCAGAGTTTGCATTTGCATTCACTCGCCAGTCAGATTTTTCAAGGTATTCCTCCATTGTTTTCCCGACTTCTACAACCACATTTTTGGATGAGCGAGCTTCTGATCGATTTTTGCGATAGATAATAAATGCTTTTACAATAGTGTCATGACCATTTTTAATAAGCATTTCTTCTATCGTGTCTTGAATTACTTCAATATCGGGAATTTGCATATTGCACGACTGTTCCATATGGTTGATGACTTGATCGGTCAAAGAAGTGATATGAGAAAAATCATCTCCGCCAACTGATTGGATCGTTTGCATAATTGCATNNAAAATAAAAACAGACATAAGTATGAATTTTTTATTCACTTCGGTCTGTTTTTATTTTTTATTGCATTAATAAAAACAGAGCTGAAATCGAATAAAAAATCCGAAAACATTTATATACCCTGTTTTTAAGAATTGCTATTTTCTTAAAAAACGATTGATGATGTATATGATACTTATGAAAATATTGTGCAATTTGATGCATTATTTTCATCGACCATATGTTATGCGAGATAACAATGTAACTATATATTATTTTAGAAGATTGCAAATTCTTGCTCTCGACATTAGCTCTTTTTTCATTGATTTTTGATTGGGTGATATATTGGAATTGAATCTTTCTGAATGATAAATCTAGAAATACTGAATCAAGAAATAATAGGTAATATAAGATTCTAAAAATATACTTTCCTACGGCTAATCATAAGAATCTGTATGAGTTCATTGTTCTGTCACCCTCGCGAAGGCGTGGATCTGCTAATATTTAAGCGAACTCTCCAATAATTTGCCAATCGCAGAGACAACTCATCTTCGGTTGTCTTCAAAATACACCTCATAAACAAATGGTTGATTTTTGTATCGATCAAGAATTGATATTCTCTTGATATGCGTTTGCTGTCCATTATCACTATAGCTGATGAAGTGAAAAGGTGATACACCATTCGTTCATCAAGATATAATAATTGGCTGAAAGATGTTATTATTTCATTCATTCACAAAGACAGTATATACAAATTCACCACTTCCACCTCCATCACCACTTTTGATGAAAAGATAGGTTCTATTTTCTTTTTGGAAAGCGTAGAAGATATTCCCAATGTCAGGTCAGAATGTATGATATTCACAAGGGTTTTCATGAGTGAAAGAGTCTCTTGATCCTGTGTAGCTTTTTTGTGAAGAGAATCAAAGAAGTGATAATGTATTTCATTCTTTGAGCGAGTCTGAGTACGAAAGAACGACAGGAAATGGATGATTATTCTCAGATAGAACAATAGAGCCAACGATCGTACATCATACATTCTCATTGCTGCTATATGCAATCATAGGAGCATCATCTAACTCCTGGTAGTATCGAAAGTATGCTATCTCACCACTGAGCGATCACTTGAGTAAGAAAAGGTGATCACCAAGTATTTGATCAATCTCAAAATTCTTCTCTTCTTTCTCAAGATTTTCGGTAAAACATTCTCGATATTCCAGAAATCATTTCCCTATACATGGCGCTTCTACTGTTGTGAGTAATGCATGCATGATGCGATACTCTCGAGTATTCTCATCTTTACTTATCTCCATATATGAGAGGATATTTTGGATATTTATATCAGAATAGATGGGCGTAATGTTTCACTTGTTCTCTTCTTGAGAGATGGAACATCAAGAAAGTGGCATAAGAAGAACGAAGAGGAGAATTTTGTGCATGGATACTCGATGAGAAATAGTGGAGTGACGACATAATATAAGTAAAAAGCAAAAAGTGTATGTTATTTCCATACACTTTTTGCTTTGCATGGGCAAGAAAATAGGATAAAAAAGACCAGATTACTCTGGTCTTGAATTCCCCGTCATTTTCAAGTTGATTTATCTTGAAGATTTTTGAGGATGAGATGTTCTTGATAGGAAAAGCTAGCAAAAACACCAACAGTAAACACAAGAATGGCCCAAATAATACAAGAGCCCACTATCATGGCTGTTAACTTATCAAGTATTTCTACGGCGCCATGCAATGTAGTTAAGTTCATTTGAATGGCTATCCGATTTATATATACGCATAGAAGTCCGCAAATCGCTGGCATCTGTAACAATGGAACGATCATTATCATGGTGTTTGTTGTTGTGATTTCTGGGATCCGATGGATTCTTTTTTCGACAACGATTTTTGGTATCATTATTGATATCAAAACAGACAATAGTACACTGATAATCAATATTATCATGGTTTGTAGCCTCTTGGTATTTATTGAAGTTTGCAAATGCAAACAATCGCTGGTACTTAAATAAAATTTATGTACACGAACAGGATAGTAAATATATTTTTATTTATGTCAATAATTTTGAATATTCTTTTTGCCCAACGGAAAATCTTTCTATAATACACACATATTTTTCTTTTTTCCATGATTGCTCATCTCACTGACCGACAAAGTCCGACGATACAAGAGATCAAACATACTTTTTCTATTGACCGAAGGGAATGGACATTCTCGAGTGGTAAGCTCGCTCGACTCTCTCCTGGATCAGCAACGATCTCAGATAATCAAGGAAATCTTCTCCTCACGACGGTGGGTATTGGTAACGCTCGCGAAGGTATTGATTTCTTCCCACTTTCCGTGGATTTTGTAGAGAAATACTATGCCTCAGGAAAGATTGGTGGCAACCGATTTCAGCGCAGAGAGGGGAGACCGAGTGAACAGGCTATTCTCACTTCTCGTCTGATCGATCGTCCGATTCGCCCTCTGTTTCCAAATGACTTCAATAATGAAGTGCAGGTTATCTGTACAGTGATGTCGGCTGAAAAAAACCGTGATCCTGATATTGTCGCAATGATTGGCACATCAGCCGCGCTCGCAATTTCTGGCGTTCCTTTTAATGGACCCATTGGTGCTGCACGTGTTGGCTATACTGACGAGGCAGGATATATCCTCAACCCGTCTTACGAAGAACTGAAAACATCTGAACTCGATATGGTGGTGGCGGGTACTAAAGACGCTGTTTTGATGGTGGAATCAGAAGCTAACGAATTGCCGGAAGATATCATGCTTGGCGCAGTGTTGTACGCGCATAATGAAATGCAGGTAGTGATTGCTGCAATCAATGCGCTTGTGGCGGATGCTGGCAAACCGCGTTGGGAGTGGCAGGCTCCTGCTGAAAATCGTGCGTTGCAGGATAAAGTTGTTGCTGCAGTTGGTCCGCAAATTGGTGAAGCCTACCGCATTACTGAAAAACAATTGCGTTACACTCGTCTTGGCGAATTGCGTCAAATTGCTATTGAAAAAGTGGCCGGTGAAGAAAACGGTTTCAGTGCAAAAGAAGTGGCTGAAATGTTTGGCAAGCTTGAGAAAAAAGTGGTTCGCAATCGTATTCTAAGTGGCGAGCCGCGTATTGATGGTCGAGATAATCGCACAGTCCGAGCTGTAGCAGTTGAAGTTGGCGTTCTGCCCAGTGTGCATGGCTCAGCTTTGTTTACTCGTGGGGAAACGCAGGCAATTGTTGTGGCAACATTAGGCTCAATGCGGGATGCGCAAAACATTGACGCGCTTGAAGGTGAGCGTAAAGACCCATTCATGCTGCATTACAACTTCCCTCCGTATTCGGTGGGTGAATGTGGTCGCATGGGTGGAACTGGCCGTCGTGAAATTGGTCATGGTCGCTTGGCGCGCCGTGGTGTTGCGGCTATGTTGCCTGCCCAGGAAGTGTTTCCATACTCAATCCGTGTTGTATCTGAAATTACAGAATCAAATGGTTCTAGCTCAATGGCATCTGTTTGTGGCAGCAGCCTGGCGTTGATGGATGCTGGGGTGCCATTGAAAGCACCAGTCGCAGGTATTGCCATGGGTCTTATTAAAGATGGCAACCGTTTTGCTGTGTTGACTGATATTCTTGGCGACGAAGACCATCTGGGCGATATGGATTTCAAGGTGGCGGGTACTGCAAATGGCATCACTGCCTTGCAAATGGATATCAAGATCGAAGGCATCAATGAAGAAATCATGGATCGTGCTCTGGAGCAAGCTTTGGCAGCGCGCTTGCAGATTCTTGCCGAAATGAACAAGGTGATTAACACGCCTCGTACAGCGATTGCAGAGACTGCGCCACGTTTTACCCAGATCAAGATCGATCCAGAAAAAATCCGAGATCTGATTGGTAAAGGCGGCGCCACTATTCGTGCAATTACAGAGGCTACCGGCTCGCAGATCGATATTGAAGATACGGGTGTGGTGCGTGTTTATGCAGCCAACATGGATGCCCAGCAAGATACCCTGCGCCGCATTGAGGCAATCACTGCAGAAGCTGAAATCGGGGCAATCTACACAGGCAAGGTAGTCCGGATTGTTGATTTCGGTGCCTTTGTGGAGTTTATGCCCGGTAAAGATGGTCTGGTCCATATTTCCCAGATATGCAATGAGCGGATTGCTGCGGTTTCAGATCGCTTGCAGGAAGGTCAGGAGGTGCAGGTCAAGGTACTGGATGTGGATAACCGTGGGCGAATCAAGCTATCTATCAAGGATGCCATGCCTGAAGAACCTGGCAATGTAGCAGCTGCGACAGCTGAGGACGTGGGTGCTCAAGGCTGATGCAAGGCCTATTATCCCTCATTTTTAAAGGGTTAATAGGCCTTGAAACGGGTAACTTTATTGATCTATTGCAAAGTGTGCTCACTTTAAGTATATTAACCCCATAAGAACGTTTTAACCGGAGAGTGGCATGAAAAAGACAACAATATTTGCAGTGGCTGCGGCCTGTGGTGCTTTCGCTTTCGCGGTGCCAGATTGGAACCAGAGCCTGAATGCTGCCTATCCTAATCCTGTATACACGATTACTGATGCTGTTGTTACCCAGCGGTTGGCTGTGTCTGGTTGCAAGACACTAAAGACCACAACGTCGGGTGATATAACCCTGTATGACAATGGTTCTTATGTCCTGTACCGTGATGATTGGTCTCCTGTAGCCTTGACAGGTGCGTGGGCAGAAGTAGCTAGTAAGAGAAAAAATACTTTTTATATGTCTTTTAACACGCCTTCGGTGCTGAACTTGTTTGCTGAGCTGGATAATGATGCGACAGCTAATTGTCAAACTAAGTATCCTGCCCTGACGTACGTCAGCATTCTTCAACCTAGTGTGTTGATCAAGAAAAACACCATCGTTGTAAAAGTTAAGAATAAAGCGGCCAAGGGCACTTTGCAGCTGATTGGTAAGCAATCAAATGATTCTAAAGGCGTTGCTCCTGCTGCTCCTGTAGTTGGCAGCGTTAAGGCGAAAGTGACATTGGCTGGTACTTTGTTTGTGGTTCCTTGATTATTAGGTTCTTTCCAGATTCGCTAAACTGATAACGTTATAAAGAATCCGAGGTATTTTATGAAAATTTCACCAATGCTTACAGTTGCAGCCGTATTTGCAGCAGTTACTGCGTCCGCACCTGCAGCAGCAGCGGATCCGGTTTACACAATGACAGGCGCAGTAGTAACAAACAAGATCAGTGTGTCTGGCTGTGCAGCCCTCAATACTGGCGGCCTTGCTAACGTAACCTTTTATGACGATAACACGTACGAAATCGTGAGAGATGCTCCTGGTCTTACTGCGCCTCTTATTGGTAGCTGGTCTGTTGTGCCTTCCAAGACGTCATACACTGTGTATATGACGCCTAACAATGATGCAGAAAGCCCGCTTGAAGAGCCGAGCGAGCCAGGTTCAATCGATGAAATGTTTGATGCGTTTGATATATTGGCGCTAGCTAATTGCCAGCTTAAATATCCTGCTGCTACTGTAAGCATCATCCAGCCGAGCGTTGCAATCTCGAAAAATGCTATGGTTGTCAAAAATGCTGACAAATCTGCTACGCTGACCTTTGCTATGAAAGGCAAGCAACAAAACACTTTTAAAGGCGCTACGAAAGTTGGTGCTTTCAGCAGCACGATTATCATGAAAGGCATAGTGGTAGAAGCTACAACCACTCTGTAATAGCTTAATAGCTTCTGAAACCCGCATGTGCTCTACGTACATGCGGGTTTTTCTTTGGCTGCCATTCAGGTTTATTGCTGTTGCTTCTCTCGCATTGTTTACTTGAGTCCCGGCTTCCGGTTTAATCCCTTGTACTGTCGCTTCAAGATCATCATATGCGAAGTTTACCTCTGCCACTCATTCGCCGGCTGGTTCCCCTTAGTGGGCTGAATGAGCATTCCTTGCAATTGTTACTTGAGAAATCTGACTGGCCATTGATCGCTAGTGGACAGCGTTTGTTTTCAAATGAGCAATATGGGCGCTGCTATATTTATCTTCTTTCAGGTGAAGCTGAGCTTATATATAGCAGCGGTAGCGCAGTACATACGGCAGAACAACCGTTCCCCATTGGATATGGCGTGGCTGGCTTGCCNNCGTTGACGGATTGTGTATGCCTGTTCCTGGACAAGGACTTGGTTGACCGGCAGCTGTGTTGGGATCATGTCGCCGCTGCCATTGAATTGGATTTGTCTTATCAAGGTGAACACGATGATGAGGCTAGCTGGCGACTGACTTTGCTTAAGTCAAACCTGTTTGTAAAAGTGCCACCACTGAATGTTGGACAGATTTATTCGCGGCTTAAGCCGATGCAGGTTAAAGCCGGCGATGTTATTTTGCAGCAAGGCGATCCCGGGGACGGTTGTTATTTTATTCGCCGTGGAAAAGCTTCTGTAACGCGACGCAACCCCGGAGAGACAATAGATCACCACATTGTTGATATAGGGTATGGTCGTTGTTTCGGTGAAGATGCACTTGTGTACGACACAGTGCGTAACGCATCTGTCACCATGGCAACAGACGGGTTGTTAATGCGGTTGGATAAATCCGATTTTATGCTGCTGCTTCGTGAACCAGTGGTTGAGCATATTAAAGCAGTAGAACTTGATGCTGCCCTTATTGCTGGTTCAGTATTGCTCGATGTTCGTATGCCAGAAGAATTTGATGTAGCCCGTTTGCATGATGCCATCAACGCACCCTTGGCCTATTTGCGTTTATTGATGTCGACAAAGTTGGGTTTGCAGCAGGACTACATTCTTTATTGTGATACAGGTCGACGTTCGCGCTCAGCTGTTTCGCTGTTGCAGCAAAAAGGGTTCAATGCTCGTTATTTACTGAATGGTATGAATGGACTTGGCGCTGATCATCGCGCCCGCTTTCTTGATGCGGTACCGCCATTATCTCCATCACCCCAAGCTGTTTTTGATATGCTGGATGCCTAGAAATTCAGTTGTGCCAGGTTGAACATATTCTATGGATCAGTTTAAACGTATCGGTCTGATCAGTCGGAAAGGCAATCAGGCTGTAGTGGAAACACTGTCTGCGCTGATGGAGTTTCTGCGCGGCCGTGGTAGCGAGGTGATCGTTGAATCAGATACGTATTCGTTGCTGGATAACTTGTTACCGCATATTCGGGTCTGTGATCGTGAGTCATTAGGGCAATATTGCGATCTTGTGATTGTTGTGGGTGGCGATGGAAGCATGCTCGGTGCAGCTCGCGCATTGAGCACGCAGTCGGTTCCGGTTCTCGGAATTAATCGTGGCAGCCTGGGGTTCTTGACGGATATATCCCCTGATGAAATTGAAACACGTGTCGGTGAAGTATTATCTGGTAGATACACGCTGGAAGAACGTTTTTTACTGGATGCAGAAATTGTGCGCGGGGCAGCCGTTATCGCACGCGGGGATGCCCTGAATGAAGTGGTGCTACATCGTGGCGCTTCACTGCGTATGATCGAGTTTGCACTGTATCTGGATGGCCATTTTGTTTACAGCCAGCATTCGGATGGCTTGGTAATCTCAACGCCTACAGGCTCAACTGCTTATGCACTGTCTGGTGGTGGGCCTATCCTGCATCCTGCGCTGGATGCCATTGCGTTGGTGCCGATGTTTCCGCACACGCTGACTAGCCGTCCGATTGTTGTGGCTGGCAGCAGTCAAATGCGCATTGTCCTTGGGGCTATCGGGCAAAATGAATCGGGTGGGGCGGATGAAGCAAGAGCAGCGCAACCTGAACTGTCGTGTGATGGTCAAATGCATGTCTCGCTGCAGGCTGGCGATATTGTGCATGTGCGGAAAAAAGCAGAGAAACTGCAACTGATCCATCCGCTGAACCATAACTACTATGAAACGTGCCGTACCAAATTGGGATGGGGCAGTCGTCTGGTATGACAGACTGGATAGAGGTATTGCGCGCGCCAGTCGAGCATGATCTGGGGCCTTTCTCCCGTTTTCTTCATTCGCAGGGTATCGAGACCTACATTTTCGAACGATCCGGATCGCAATGTCTTTGTGTTCTATCGGGCAGTGATTTGGCTCTGCTGCATCAGTTAATTGCACAATGGAACAGCGGTGATATTGATGTTCTGCTTTATCGAGACCCGATAAGCCAACTCCCTGATGTTCCTGCGCCAACAGTGTTTGCCCAGTGGCGTTATTTCCCACTTACACTCGTGCTGTTGTTTTTTTCTTCTCTTACATTCGTCATGGTGTCTACCACCTGGGGCGAATCTTTGGGTGGTGTGCAATGGTTGGCCAGTATGACATTGCAGCAATTGGTCATTGAAGGGGAAAACTTCCAGCTGCTCGCAGAGCTTCCGGGCATTGGACAGGGATGGCGTTACTGGACGCCAATTTTTCTACATTTCAGTTGGCTTCATATTATTTTTAATGGGTTGATGTTGCTGGAGATGGGTAGGCGAATTGAAGTGGCCCAAGGTTCACAACGTTTGCTGTTTTTGGTAATGGCTTGCGCGTTGTTATCTAACCTGGTGCAGTTCTATGTTGATCCCGATAATTTATTTGGCGGGATGTCAGGTGTGATTTACGCATTAGCGGGTTATTGTTGGCTCTATCAGCGTCAATGTCCTGATGCAGGCATTGATATGCCAAAAGGGTTCATGATGATGGCATTGTTGTGGCTGGTATTGTGCATGAGCGGTCTTATCACCATGGCGGGACTGGGAAAGATTGCAAATGCCGCACACATCGGTGGCTTGTTATCGGGATTGGTTCTGGGCTGGCTATTGGTGTTGCTTGATAAACGCTTTCCCTGACTGCTTTTGTGTGTGGATGCGTTACCAGCCTAGCGCTTCCTTGATAAAGGGAATGGTGACCCGCCGTTTTTCTGCGAGCGAGATAGTATCCAGGCGCTGTAAATATTCAAAAAGCTCTGCCATGTCGCGTGAAGCGCGGTGGAGAATAAAAGCCAACACATCATCAGTCAGTTCTATGCCTCGAGCATGAGCGCGCAACCGTAAAGCGCTCATTTTTCCCTCATCGCTGAGTGGCTGCAGATGAAAAGAAATGCCCCAGCCCATTCTTGAAACAAGATCAGGCAATCCACTGCCGAGGTCGCGTGGTGCGCTGTCAGCAGACACCAGTAATCTGCATCGGGGGTTATCCCGCAGCCGGTTGTAAAGATGGAACAATGCATGATCCCATCCCGGCTGCCCCATCACATGCTGTACTCCGTCCAGGCAGACCAGATCCAGTTGTTCCAACCCATCCAGTAACTCATTTGCAGAAAATCCTGCCAACTCTTCCAATGGTAAATATTGGCTGCATAAATTGTGTGCGCTGGCAGCGTGGCAGGCAGCTTGCAACAGATGGCTGACACCAACCCCTTCTGCGCCCCACACGTATACAAAAGGTTCTGGTGAAACATCGCTCACCAGTGATTTGATAGCTTGCAGTGCCAGATAATTGCTGGAGTTTTCTGCTGCAAAGTAATTGTCAAAAGTAGCATCATCACTGAGATGTACATTCAGTGACAGCTGCTGGTGGGATGACTGGTTGTTCATCTGGTCATCCTAGTGTTTGCTGCAACAAAACCGCAACCAGCAATAGCCGCAGATGCCGGATACAACAGAAGCCAGCAGGATGCCTGATTTTGCCATCAACAGTAATTCTGGTTCGGCAGTAAAGGCGAGATCGGCCACAAAAATAGACATCGTGAAACCGATGCCGGCCAGTAAGCCAATCCCGTGGATATGTCGCATCGTCAATCCGGTGGGCATTGCCGCGTAGCCGGTCTTGATGGCAAGCCAACTGGCTCCCGTTACACCCAGCCATTTGCCCAGCACGAGCCCGCTCATTACGCCGGTTGTCACAGGATGCACAATGGTGTTGCCAAGGTTGGCGATGTCGACAGGAATAGCTGCGTTGGCCAATGCAAAAAGAGGGATCACAAGATAGGCCACAAGGACGTGTAAATTTTGTTCCAGTCGCTGGGCGGGTGCCTGTACCAGCTCTACGCCTTGTTCCAGTGCGATTACCTGTGCGCGTAAAGTGTCGTTGTGCAGGATATCCGGATTGTCTTGCAAACTGTCTTCCATTTGTTGTGACAGTTCGCGTACTTCACTGATGAAATGTCTGGCGTTGTATTTAGGGCGGATAGGAATAGTAAAGGCGAGTATTACGCCAGCGAGTGTTGCATGAACACCGCTACTCAACATGGCAGACCAGAGCAGAATGCCCACCAGCATGTAAGGCAACACACGCCGGATTCCGCCCAGGTTAAAAATCACCAGTACGCCGGTCAGTAATCCTGCCAGTGCCAAGGCAAAAAGATTCAACTGTTCTGTATAGAAAAATGCAATCACCAGCACAGCACCCAGATCATCCACAATGGCCAATGCAATCAGGAATGCTGCCAGTGTTTGTGGAATGCGCCCGCTGAGTAAACTCAGCACGCCCACAGCAAAGGCAATATCTGTTGCCATAGGAATGCCCCAGCCTGCAGCGCTGATGCCTTCCGGGTTCCACCACCAGTACAGTGCGGCAGGAACGGCCATACCGCCAATGGCTGCAAAGATAGGGAGTATTGCGCGCCGTACATCGGCCAGTTCGCCCACCAACAGTTCGCGTTTCAGTTCCAGCCCGACCAGCAGGAAGAAAAAACTCATCAATGCTTCATTAATCCAGTGCAATAAATCCAGATCAAACTGCTTGTCTCCCACGGAGATGGTGGCTGGCAGATGCAGGAAATGCAGGTACTGCGGCCCCCAGCCTGAATTGGCGATCACCAGGGCGGAAACAGTACATATCATCAGCAAAATACTGCTGGTGGTCTGTTGATGAATAAAATCTTCCAGCGGCGTCAGCCAGCGATCAAAAGCCTGTTCCCATGGCGCAGTATTGACAGGTTTGTTCTGGTGGGATTGGTGAGGCATGGTTGGTGCTCGGGTACGAATAATAGTTGCATAATGCAGAGTGTCTGGCGCTTTCGTCAAACCGGTATCCGGCCTTTGTGATAATCTCGCCCGAAACCGGACGGACTTTCACTGCAGGTGTGCCATGCCATTTCTCAGTATCGTGTTTACTTATCTGCTAGCGCGTTATACCGCGGTCGCTAAATGGCTGCATCACGACGGTTGGCTGACATCATTGATCAACAGCCTTGCGGCAGCGTGGCCTCGCCGGGATGTTGTTTTTTTTGCAGTGCCTGTAGCAGGTTCCTTGCTGGTGCTGCTGGTATTGTGGCGACTGCCTTTCTGGCCAGAGTTTTTTCTCGGTGTGCTGTTGCTACTGTTCAGCGTGGGACGCGGTGACTGGCACAGTGGCTTGGCGGATCTTGCTNNGTTAGGCCTGGAGGAAGAAGGCTTTGTATCTGACGGCAATGGCGAACCGGGACAGGGCCTGTGGCTCGCCTGGCGCCGCCATGCAGGTAGCTGGTATCTGAACCGGTTGTTCGGTGTCTTTTTCTGGTTCTTCCTGTTGGGGCCGGCTGGGGCTGTGTTCTATCGTCTGACCAGCCTTTATAACGGTCATCCCCAGGTGTCGGCAGGTAACCTGCCCTCATACAGGCGGTGGCAATGGATGCTGGAATGGTTGCCCGTGCGCTATATGGCCTTGTGTTGCTGCCTTGCGGGGAATTTCACGCCAGGATTCCACATCTGGCGACAGTTGTTGCTGGATACCCACTTGTCGTCCGCCGATTTTCTGGCGGAATGCATGGAGGCATCACTTCTGCAGGATAACGGGGCTGATTCGTTACCAGCCGTTGACGAAAGTGTGCGCCTGACGGTCATGCGCAGCCCATCACTGGACGAGCTGCTGGTACGCACTGAAGTGATTGGCCTGGCGGGTCTTGCGCTGGTGATTCTGGTATTGGGCTGATGGCAGGCGCAGCACAAAAACGCATCGGCGTGGATCTGGGTGGTACCAAGATCGAGGCAGCTGTCATCGCCGCAGATAACCGCGTCTTGTGGCGTGAGCGCGTTCCTACGCCGTCTGGTGACTACCACGGCACACTGCGTGCCATCCAGGGACTGGTTGAGCGTGCTGTCGCTGAAAACAGCTTGTCTGTGCAGTTGCCAGTGGGTATTGGTGTGCCCGGTTCCCAATCGCCCCGTACGGGTTTGATGCGTGGCTGCAATTCCACGGCCCTGAACGACAAACCCCTGCTGCACGATGTGCAGGCGGTGCTGGCGCGCCCGGTGCGGCTGGCCAATGACGCAGATTGTTTTGCCTTGTCAGAAGCGTGTGCAGGTGTGGGGCGTGAGGCTGGTACGGTATTTGGTGCGATCCTTGGTACTGGTGTTGGTGGCGGGGTGGTGGTGCATAAACAATTGCTATCGGGCCCTAACCACAATGCTGGCGAGTGGGGACACAATGCCATGCCGGGCAACAGTGTGCAGGGACGCGTGCCTCGCCGTTGTTTCTGCGGACGCGATAACTGTATCGAGACCTGGTTGAGTGGCACAGGTCTTGGCAACAGCTTTCGCGAAGCCGGTCTGGATGTACAGAACACCCAGGCAGGCATTGAACTCATGCGGAAGCAGGATCCGGTGGCACAATCAGTGTGGTCTGATTATGTGCAATTATTGGCGCGTGCACTATCAGTTGTGATCAATATTATCGATCCGGATGTAGTGGTGCTCGGTGGCGGAGTATCCAATGTGGATGAGTTGTATCGCGATGTACCTGCACTATGGGAGCAGTGGATTTTTTCTGATGTCGTTCGCACGCGTTTGCTTAAAGCTGAATGCGGTGATTCCAGCGGCGTGATCGGTGCTGCGTGGTTGTGGAGTTAATGGTGAAAATCGAAGATATCAATTTGTGTGATCTGGAACAGTTTACGAGTGGCTGTCCGGAAGCGGCTTTCAGCACTATACGCCAGGAAGCGCCGGTCTGGTTCCATCCTGCCACTGAACAGGCGCCGGATCACGAAGGTTTCTGGGTGATATCCAGGCATGCTGATGCCAAGGCGGCGCTGAAGAACCATCAGGTGTTTTCGTCAGAGACCGGCTACGGTGCACGTGTGGGCGGAGGCACGACGCTGGGCGATATGAGCACGGATATGGCGCCGGGTGTAGTGCTGGCGATGATGGATCCACCCAAGCATGATGACATCCGTGCGCTGGTGGGCCAGGGTTTTTTCCCGCGTACGCTGACGTTGCTGGAACAGGAAGTACGCGAGTTGACGAGTGCTATTCTTGATGCGGTAGACGGTGAAAGTGAATTTGATTTTCTCGAACGTGTTGCAGCGCAATTACCATTACAGGTGATCTGCACCATGGCCAATATCCCGCGCGAAGACTGGCATCGCGTGATGGAGTGGNNTACGGCGCCATTGATTGAAAAACTCACTGAAATGGGCATGTATGCATTCAACCTGATCCAGCAAATCCGCCAGCAGGAACCGGATGACTCGGTGATGTCGAAAGTCGTGCATGCGGAAATCCCCGGCACAGATGGCCAGCCGCGCAAACTGGATGACCTTGAAATTATCCGTTTCTTTAACCTGTTGATGACGGGCGGCACAGAAACCACGCGCAATGCCATTGCGTACGGTTACTACATGCTGCTGAAAAATCCACAGCAATATGCAGTGCTGGAAAGTGATCCTGAAAAATACATTGATGATGCGATTGAGGAAATCCTGCGCTGGACATCGCCTGTGCATTTCAACCGGCGTACGGCCGGGGAGGATATTGAATTCCAGGGATGCCCGATCAAGCGCGGCGACAAGGTGACGGTATGGTATCCCTCGGCCAATCGTGATGAAGATGTGTTTGAAGACCCTTACACATTTAATATTTTTCGCCAGAAAAACCCGCATCTTGCTTTCGGGCATGGCATCCACCATTGCCTTGGCGCAGCGCTGGCGCGCATGGAGTTGCGCGTGCTCTTTCTTGCATTGATTGAGCGCATGCGTGGCAAAACGGTAGAGCCGGTTGGCGAGATCAGCTTTATCCGCAGCAATCGCCATCAGGGTGTAGCTGAAATGAACATTCGCATTTCGCCAAAGACAGGAAACCAGGCATGAGCCTCACTGAAAAATCTCGCACTGCTGCGCACACTTACGTCAATTGCATCAACACCAAGAACCTGGATGGCTTGCTGGCTATTTTTTCTGATGATGCAGAGCTGGTGCATCCGTTTGGCGTGTTTTCCGGCAAACAGAAACTGGTGGAGTTCTACGGCGGCCTGATTATGCATGCTGATACTAAGCTGACTATAGGGCGCGAATCAGCTGAAAACCATGTCTGTTGTGTGGAGGTGGTAGGCGTCAGCCCACAAGCGCCCGACAAGGCGCAATATGCAATAGACCTGTTTGAAGTAAATGATGCAGGGCTGGTGAAAAACCTGTCGATTTACTACCGGAATTTTGACCTTAAATAATGCGTTTAATCGGGCGCTTTAACTTTCGGTTCCCACAACACTTCCGAATCAGTATCGTTCAAACGATTCAATACCCGTGCGCAAACGAATAGCCAGTCAGATAAACGGTTCACGTACTGGCGCACCGGTGCGTTAACCGGATCACTCTCGTTCATGTGTACCAGAATGCGTTCTGCGCGGCGGCAAACGCTGCGTGCAAGGTGGCAGTAAGATGCGGTGACTGTGCCGCCTGGCAAGATAAAATTTTTCAGTGGTGGCAGCTTGTCGTTGTAGCGATCCAGCACTTCTTCCACCCATGTCACATCGCCATCATCAATAAACGTGTAACCGGGCATAGCCAGCTCGCCGCCGAGATCAAAGAGGCGATGCTGGATGGTGGCAAACACTGGGCGCAATTCTTCCGGCATGTCATGCGCCAGCATCACACCGATCAGGCTGTTCAGCTCATCAATGGTGCCCATTGCTTCTACACGCGGGCTGTCCTTGCGGGTGCGGGCTCCGTCGCCGAGCCCGGTGGTGCCATCGTCGCCAGTGCGTGTATAGATTTTTGATAGCCGGTTGCCCATACTTCGATCCTCTTTTAAAGCGACAATTGTAGATGATTATGCCGCATGAACATCAGGTAACAACCATAGATTTGCTGCGTCATGGCGAATGCGAGGGTGGTCATGTCTATCGCGGCAGCCTGGATCTGCCATT